>JADGPJ010000044.1 GCA_017882505.1 Solirubrobacterales bacterium
GAGCGTGCCCGGTGAGCTATTTGGCTTGCTCGACGGGCAACCCGAACCGCTGCTCCAGTGCTTCGGCGTCGATGCCCTCGTCGTAGCGCTGCTCCGAGCTGGGGCGAGTAAAGATCAGGATGCGCTCAGCCGGGAAGGTGGCGAGGGCGTCCTCCACCGCCTCGACGGATCGCCCTCACCGGTGTCGCCGCGAGCGTCCAGCCCGGCGTCATCGAGGCCCTCGGTCGTCTCGCGCTGGACCAATTCCGCCCGTTGGATCGCCTCATCGGCATCTGAGAGCCAGAAGTGCAGGGCCGAGAGGTGAAGCGCAGGCGCGACGACCACGATCTCGGCATCATCGGTGGCGGCGCCAAGCGCCGCGCGCAGGCGATCGGCGGAGATCGGCTCGCTGGCGACTACCGAGACCTTCATGGCATCCCTCGGCCACTTATGGTCGCGAGCAAGCCGTCCACGGGTGGCGATCCTAGCCTCTGCGTCCGGGGAGCGAGCAGCTAGCCGTCAACGAGGAGCGCCTGCAACGGGCCGAGCAGCCGTTCGGAGCGGCGTGATGTCGCCTGCAGCTCCACCAGCCCGTGTGTCAACGGCTCACCGCGGTTCCTGCGGGCGCGCTGCTCGGCCGCAATCGGGCGCCAAAGTTCGTCGACGACGGTGCTCGGGTCGCCCGCGACCTCGTCGATGTCGCGTTCGAGATGGGCGGCCCACAGCCGCAGTCGCGTGTCGCGTGCGAGCACCGCGTCACAGGTGACGACGTTGACCTCGGTGTCGTTGAAGAAGGAGTGCGCGTTGAGGTTCGCGGAGCCGAGCGTGAGCCAGCGGTCATCGACGATCCCGACCTTCGCGTGCACGTAAACGCGGTCGCTGGTGTTACCCGAGCGCGCCCGGATCGTCGTAGCGAGGAAGCGCCCCTGGTCGCCGTCAGCTTCGGCGAGGAGGGCGAGTTGCCCGCGGGTGTCGTCCTGTCCGGTGTTCGGCTTGCCGGGCAGCATGATGATGACGCGAAACTCGTCCGCCGGCGGCCGGCGGAGCTTGTCGGCAAGGATGTTCACGATCTCCGGCGACCACAGGAACTGGTTCTCCAGGTAGACCAGGTGCTGCGCGGAGCGCAGGGCGCGCAGGTACGCCTCGATGATCCGGAAGTCGCCGCGCGGCGCGAAGTCGTAGAGCTTCTCGGGGACGGTTCGCACGATCTGCAGCTCCATACCCCCGGCGCTCACCACGTCCGCTGGCTGCGCTTCCAGGCGCTCGCCAGTAACCGCCTGCCAGCGCTGAGCTACGTGGTGACCGACGTCGGCCACCGCCGGTCCGCGCAGCCGCGAGGCGACATCGTGCCAGCCCATGCGCCCTCGCGCCGGATGCTCGGGCGTGTCATAGCGATCACCGTTCAGGTCCGTCAGGTCAATGCCGCCGACAAAGGCGACCTCGTCATCGATTACGACCAGCTTCTCGTGGTGGCAGTGCATGGGGCGCTCATTCGAGTCCAGCGCGGCCTTGATGCGCGTCCCGCGCACGAGCTCATCGCGCCCCTCGCGCACCGTGGCGCGGCGGGGCGCGAACAGGGGCACCGGAGCCCCGGCCCACAACAACACGCGAACGTCGACCGACTCGGCCGCCTCGCCCAGTAACTCGCGCAGCAGCACCGGCGGCTCGTCGCGGGTGAGCGCAAACCCCGGCGTGATGCACCACCCCGCGATCAGCACGCTGCGCCGGGCGCCGCGGATCGCCTGCTCGAGCGCAGGGAAGTAGGCCCCGCCCTCGATCAACACCTCGAGCTCGTTGCCCGCCCGCGGCGGCGGATCCTCCGCGGCCCAAAGGCGCCCGTCGTCCGGTGGCGTGCGCTGCGCTGAGCGCCCGAGCTTGCCGAGCCTGCGGGCATGGTGGGCATTCGTCAAGCGCTCGATCGCATCTCCCGTAACGCGGTCGGCCACTCGAAGGACATTCACCGGCATCGCGCTCGGACAATACGCTGCCGAGTCGCCGCAAGATAGGGCGCGACTGTTTGCGATGGACCGACACTCGGATCTCGTGGTGTCTTGCCACCCGCTCGCCATCCTGAGCAGCTAACGGAAAAACGACCGCTTGCGGTGCCCCATCGCAGTGCGGGACCCGGAGTTCTTTCTCTTCTCTTCAGCACCCCCAAAAGCTCCCCTCTCCCCGGCGGGGCGTTTTCTGTTGTGGGGGGCTCTGGCAAGCCAAGTCAACCAGTCCCGTCGCAGAGACGGCGCCAATGCGCCGGAGTAGCGTTGGGGTCATGTCGAAGTCGCGGAGGGTCGCATCAGCGCAGCCGCCAGCCGGCGGTGCGGCTCGAGCGTTCGGCGGTGGGATGCAGCTCGGGGCGCGGGCGCGCGAGCTCGGCCGGGCGTTGCTGGACGGCTTCAGGGAGCACGACCTGCTGACGTACGCGAGCGCGATCTCGTTTCAGATCCTCACCGCGATCATTCCGTTCCTCCTGTTCGTGATCGCTCTCGCCGGGCTCCTCAATCTGAACAGCGTCTGGCGAGATCACATCGCCCCCCAGATCCAGGCGAACGTCTCGCCCGACCTGTTCTCGGTGGTCTCAGACGCCGTCAACAAGGCCTTTGGCGGCGGACAACTGCTGTGGGCAACGCTCGGCGCCGGACTAGCGCTATGGCAGGCGTCGGGCGCCGTGCGCGCGGTGATGGGTGCGCTGGGTCGGATCTACGGAGCAGCGCCTGAGCGACCGTTTGTGAGGCGCTACTTGATCTCATTCGCGCTGGCGATCGCGGTCGGAGGCTGCTTCATCCTGGCCACGCTGTGCCTGGCGCTCGCGCCGTTCTTCTCGGTGTCGAATCAGAGTGGCGTCTGGGATGTTTTCGCGTTCCTCGCGCGCTGGGCGCTGGCCGGCGCTTTTCTGTTGCTCGCCGTTGGCCTGCTGCTTCGGCACGCCCCGACCAGACACCAGCCGCTGCCCTGGGTCAGTCTCGGCGCCGGGATCGTGATCGCCTCATGGGCGATCGTCTCCCTTGCCTTCTATTTCTATCTGACCTCAATCGCTTCGTATAAGTCGGTGTTCGGGAGCCTGGCCTCGGTGATCGTGGTGATGGCCTATCTCTACACCTCGACGATCGTGTTTCTGTTCGGCGCCCAACTCGACGCGATCATCCGCGCTCAGGCGACCGGCACGTTGTCGGGCGCCCGGCTCGACTCGACGAGGGAGCGCCCTTAGGTCGCTGGTCACATGCCAGTCTCGGACGCGGATTGCTCCCGCACGGCAGGGGTAGGCTGAGACCGATGAAGCTAAAGACGTTCCTCGCACCCCCTGATTCTCCTCACGCTGGGCCTCACGGCCTGTGGAGGGGATGGAGGTGACAGCAGCTCGACCGATGAAGGGGGCAGCTCCGCCACGACGACCAAGCCGAGCGGCAACGCCGCGGCTCCCGGTGGAGATGCGGTGCGCGCCGCCAAGGTCGACATCATCGACTTCGGGTATGACCCCGACCCGGTGACGGTCGAGGCCGGGGGAAAGGTGATTTGGCTGAATCAGGACTCTGCCCCTCACACCGCGACCGCGGAGGACGGCAGTTTTGACACCGGGACGCTGCAGCAGGGCAAGCTTAAGTCCGAGACCTTCAAGACGCCAGGCACCTACACCTACGTCTGCCAGATTCACCCGTCCATGCGCGGCACCGTCGTCGTGGTCGAAGACTGAACGGGTCGCCACGCCGCAAAGGCGCTGGGCCCCACCCCGGTCGCCTGATGGCGAGGCCACTTGCTTGGTTCCGACCGACTCAAACCTTGCTCCTCGCGGTGGTCGCGCTCGCGATGCCTCTGTTTGTCGCGCTCGATATACGCGAGGCGATCCACCAGGGCGAAGAGTCGAACACGGGGCTAGTGATCCTCGCCTCGGAATCGGGCGGGTCCGGCTTCACGACCGCGACGGGGCGCGTCTTCGCATCGTGGATGCGAAGACCGAGGCGGGCGAGCGAATCGTGGAGCTAACGCCCGATCTCGCTGAGGTCGTCGTGGAGCACATAGACCGCCTGCGCCGCGGCGGAATGCCAACCGGCCCGGATGACTATCTCGTCCCCAACACTCGCGGAGGCCGCATCAGCCCCAAGAGAATCGGCGAGATCGTGGCGGCGGCGGCGGAGCTTGCCAGTGAACGTCTCACCTCGAAAGGTCTGCCGCCTCTCCCGCACACGACGCCGCACACGCTGCGACGGACCTACATCTCGATCGCGCTCCTCGCCAACAACTTCGACGTGAAGTGGGTCATGGACTAGGTCGGACACGCCGATTCGACCGTGACGATGGACGTATACGCGCAACTGCAGCAGCGAGCGGATCGAAGCCACGGCACGAGCTTTGATCGGCTCGTGCGCAAGGCACGTGGGCAGCTAGCGGGCCTGCCTACGGCCGCCTGATCAGGCGCGGATTGGGCGACGATCGGGCGACGAAGCCCCTTTAAGCCCGACACGAAGCAGAAGGGGGAAGCGGACCGAATCCCGCCTCCCCCTTCGCATTCCGCATTGGCATTGGCCATAGCGCCACACGCTCTGTAGCTCCGGGGGTGGGACTCGAACCCACAACCCTTCGATTAACAGTCGAATGCTCTGCCGATTGAGCTACCCCGGAACGCGACGGCCCGGAAGCCGAACCGGACCGCTCGGAATTTACCGACTCAGGTCTCGACTCGCTGGGTGTGTGCGATTCGCTCGACCAAAGCCGCTCGCTCGCGGCTGAGAGCGGCGCGGCGCTCGTAGTCGCCGCGCTCGCCGGCGGCGGCCAGTTCGTCCTCGAGCCGGCGCTGCTCCAGCAGCAGGAAGTTGAGCTCCATCGACTCGCGCGAGGCCGGCTGGTCGCGGGAGAGCATCACAAGTTCGGAGATCAGGCCCGCCATCTCGTCGTCGTGCGGGAGGTTGGAGGCGGGGTCGCCCGGGTTCTCGCGCAGCCAGGCGGCCGCGCGGATCCCGGTCGGCGAGAGATGGGCGTCGGTGAGGCGCTCGAGGTACTCGCTGCCCTCCTCCGGCAAGGCGACGCACATCGCCAGCAGGGCGCGCTCGCGGCGCTCGCGCGAGGTCAGCTCGACCGCCCGCCGCGGTTGCTGGGCGGCGGTAGCACCCGCGACGGCTCCGCCGGGCCCGGGCTCGCTGCCCCCGCTCGCCGGCCTCGCCGCCACCACCCTGCCCATCACCATCGCCGGCTCGAGATCGAGGCGCTCGGCGACGCGGCGGACGAGGTCGTCGCGGCTTGCCGACTCCCCCATGCCGCCGAGGATCGGCGCCACCTCGCCGAGCGCCCGGTCGCGTTCGACCGGGGAGGCGACGTCGGTGGCGTCGAGCACGAGGCTGACCTGGAAGTCGGGCAGCTCCACCGCTGCCTCGACCAGACCCCGGAAGCGCTCGGCTCCGTCCGGCTCGGCCAGCATCTCGGCCGGGTCCACGCCCGCCGGCATCGCCGCCACCCGCAGTCTCATCTTTCGCCCGGCGGCGACCCGCTGCGCCCGCAGCATCGCCTCCTGGCCGGCCGAGTCGGCATCGAGCGCCAGCACGACCTCCTCGACCATGCCCGAGAGCGTCGCCACCTGCTCGCCGGTGATCGCGGTTCCCATCACCCCCACCGCCTCCTCGACTCCGGCCTGGCGCAGCGCCAGGACGTCGGTGTAGCCCTCGACGACGACGGCGCGGGCGGTCTTGGCGATCGCGGCTTTGGCGAGGTCGACGCCGTAGAGCATCTGACTCTTGTGGAAGAAGTCGGTCTCGGCCGTGTTGACGTACTTGGCGCCCTGGTCGGGGCGCATCGCCCGGCCGCCGAAGCCGAGGGTGCGGCCGCGGCGGTCGCGGATCGGGAACATGATCCGCGAGCGGAAGCGGTCGTACTCCCTGCCCTCCCCTTCCCGTCCACGCTGGGCCAGGCCGACCTCGTGCAGCTCCCGCACGCTGAAGCCCGCCTGCTGTCCACGCACCAGGATCTTGTCCCAGGCGCTGGGCGCGTAGCCGACGCCGAATTCGCGCAGCACCTGCTCCCCCAGCCCGCGCTCGGCGAGGTAGGCGCGCGCCTTGCCGGCCTCCTTCGAGTCCCAGAGGAAGCTGGCGTAGTAGGCGGCGGTCCGTTCCAGCAGCTGCTCGAGGCGGCGGCGCTGCTGGCGCTTGGCCTCCGCCCGCGGGTCCTCCTGCTGGCGCTCGAGCTCGACCCCGTAACGGTCGGCGAGCAGCTCCACCGCCTCGGCGAATCCCAGCCCCTCCTTCTCCTCGACGAACTTGATCACGTCGCCGCCGACTCCGCAGCCGAAGCAGTGGTAGAGCTTCTCCTGCGGCTCGACCGAGAACGACGGGGTGCGCTCGTCGTGAAACGGGCAGAGGCCGGTCCAGCGGGCGCCCTGGCGGCGCAGGTCGGTGTGGGCGGAGATCACCTCGACGATGTCCGCCGCCTGCTTCACCCGTTCCAGGCTCTCGGGGGAGATCAGCGCCATTAGAACCGCGACTCCTCGGGGATCGTCAGCTCGGTGAACTTGGCGATGCAGTAGCGGTCGGTCATCCCGGCGATGTAGTCGGCGACGCGCTGGCACTCGCTCGCCGTCGGGTCCCATCGCGGCAGCTCGTCCGGGCTCTCCAGGTAGTGGTCGAAGAGGCCGCGCAGCGCCCGTTCGACCCGCTTGTGCTCGCGCTGGGCCTCGGGGCCGAGGTAGACGCGCTCGAACATGAACTTGCGCAGTCGCAGCATCGCCATCCCGATCTCCTCGCCCTGGACGATGTCGCCGGCCTCGCTCGAGCGCTCGACGATGTCGCGGACGAGGGTGTCGATCCGCAGCGAGCCGGTCGGGCCCAGCAGCTCGATCTCGGCCGCCGGCAGGTCCTCGGGGCGCAGGATGCCCGCCCGCAGCGCGTCGTCGATGTCGTGGTTGATGTAGGCGACGCGGTCGACCAGCTTGACGATCCGGCCCTCCAGCGTCCCCGGCTTGTTCGGGCCGGTGTGGTTGAGGATGCCGTCGCGGACCTGGGCGGTCAGGTTCAGGCCCTGGCCGTCGCGCTCCAGCACCTCGACCACCCGCAGCGAGTGCTCGTTGTGCTTGAAGCCGATGCCGCAGCGCTCGCGCAGCGCTTCGTCGAGCGTCGCCTCGCCGGCGTGGCCGAAGGGCGGGTGACCGAGGTCATGGCCGAGCCCGATCGCCTCGGTCAGGTCCTCGTTCAGGCCCAGCGCCCGCGCCACCGTGCGGGCGATCCCGCAGGCCTCCAGGGTGTGGGTCAGGCGGGTCCGGTAGTGGTCGCCCTCGGGGGCGACGAAGACCTGGGTCTTGTGCTTGAGGCGGCGGAAGGACTTGGAGTGGACGATCCGGTCGCGGTCGCGCTGAAACGGCGTCCGCATCGGGCTGTCGGGCTCCTCGACGGCGCGGCTCGCGGGGTAGGAGTGGGTCGCGTACTCGGAGAGGAACTCATCCTCCCAAGCTCTGATCCGGTCCTCGAAGCTGACGGTGGCGGGCACCGTCCGATCATAAGGCGAGGCCGACGCGGTGCCAGACGGCAGGCGTCTGACTAAGCCGCCGCGCGAAGCTGCACATGAGCGTGGTGCTCGAGCGTCTCCCCCACGGCCCGCTCCACCTGGCGCAGCGCCCCCTGATCCGCCGCCGGCGCCTCGCTCAGCGGCTTTGCCAGCGCCTCGACCATGAAGTCGTGCGCCTCCTCGGAGAAGTCGAAGGAGCCGGCCTCGCAGCTGGAGCAGACGACGCCGCCGGCGGCACCCGAGAACCCGACCAGGTGATCGACCTCGCCGCAGCTGGTGCAGGACGCCAGCTCGGGAGCGAAACCGGCCACCAGGGCCAGCTTCAGTCGGAAGGAGAGCGCCGCTTCCAGCCCGGCGGCGCGGGGCTCGTCGGGGTCGTCGAGCAGCGAGAGGTAGCGGCAGAGCAGGTTGTAGGCGGGCAGGTTCGGCTCGGCCGAGTCGAGCAGCCGCAGCACCGCGTCGCAGGCGCGGGCGCCGGCGGTCAGCGCCGGGCCGGAGGACCGCAGCCGCGGGTAGCCGTCGACCGTCGCGACGTTGGTCACCGTCAGCAGGTCGCCGCGGCCTTCGTGGAGGACGAGGTCGAGGCGGAAGAACGGCTCCATCCGCCCGCCAAAGCGCGATTTCGGTTTGCGGGCGCCCTTGGCGATCGCGCCGAACCGCCCCCGCGTCTTCGAGTAGAGGTGGAGGATGCGATCCGCCTCGCCGAAGCGGATGCTGCGCAGGACGACCGCCTCGGTCTTGACCGTGGTTCCGGGCACTCTCCTACTTTGCCCGGCGGCGCGGACGGCGGCGCAGCCGCACCTGGCAGCTCGGGCAGAAGTAGGTCGAGCGGCCGCCGACGACGATGCGGACGATCTCGCCGCCGCAGGACGGGCAGGGCTCGCCCTCGCGGGTGTGGACGAGGAACTTCTCCTGCATCGTCCCCTTCTCGCCGCGGCCGTCGCGGTAGTCGTCGATCGACGATCCGCCGGCGTCGATCCCGGCTTCCAGCGCAGCGACGACCGCGTCGCGAAGCGCCTCCAGGTGCTCGAGATTCATCGAGCCGGCGGGAGATAGTGGGTGCAGGCGGGCCCGGTAGAGCGCCTCGTCGGCGTAGATGTTGCCGACGCCGGAGACCCCCGACTGGTCGAGCAGGAACGACTTCAGCGGCGCCGTGCGCCCGGCGGCCATCGCTCCCAGGGCCTCGGCGGTGAACTCGGATGAGAGCGGCTCGACGCCCAGCCGCTCGAAGCGCAGCGGGAGGTCGGCATCGTCGATCAGGAAGGCCTCGCCGAAGCGGCGCGGATCGGTGAACCAGAGCTCGCGGCCGTCGTCGAGCAGGAAGCGGGCCCGCAGGTGCTTGGCCGAGGTCGTGCGCTCTCCTTGGTAGAGCAGCCGTCCCTCGGAGGGGTCGAGCACGTCGTCCCCCTCGACCAGGACCAGGTTGCCGGTCATCCGCAGGTGCATGACCAGCGTCCGGCCGCCGTCGAGCGCCAGCATCAGGTACTTGCCGCGCCGTCCCAGCCCTTCGATCGTGGCGCCGCTGACCGCCGCGCCGAGCTCGGCCGCCGGAACCGGCCGGGACCAGCGCTCGTCGAGCACCTCCAGCTCCTCGATCCGGTGCCCTTCCAGCTCCGGCTCGAGCTGGCGCGCAACAGTCTCAACCTCAGGAAGCTCCGGCATCCCCCAGTTCTACCCCATCGATGTCGTAGTTCTTTCCGGATAGCGGAAGCAACTACGACCGCACCGCGGTCAGTCGGTGCTCGCCCGGGGGTGGGCGCTGAAGTAGACCTCCTTGAGGCGATCTCCCGATAGGTGGGTGTACATCTGGGTGGTCGAGATGTCGGCGTGGCCGAGCATCTCCTGGACGGCGCGGAGGTCGCAGCCGCCGGCGAGCAGGTGGGTGGCGAAGCTGTGGCGCAGCGTGTGCGGGCTCATCTGGCCGGAGAGGCCGGCGTCGCGGGCGTGCTTCTGGACGATCTTGTAGAGGCCCTGACGGGTCAGGGGGCCGCCGCGGAAGTTGACGAACAGCTTCGCCTCGTGGCGCTCGCCGACCAGCTTCGAGCGCCCGCCGCGCAGGTAGGCGGAGATCGCCGCAATCGCCTGGCGGCCCAGCGGCACCAGGCGTTCCTTGGAGCCCTTGCCGCGGGCGCGGAGGAAGCCCTCGCGCATGTCGATGTCGCCGAGCTCGAGCCCGATCGTCTCCGAGGCCCGCAGCCCGCAGGCGTACATCACCTCGAGCAGGGCGCGGTCGCGAAGTGCCGTCGGCTCGCTGCCGCGCGGGGCCGCCAGCAGCTTCTGAACCTCGGCGTAGTTGAGGACCTGGGGAAGCTTCTTCGAACGCCGCGGCGCGCTCAGCGACGCGGTCGGGTCGTCGCCGATCAGCTCGTCGCGGCGCAGGTGCTTGTAGAACGAGCGCAGGCAGGCCGCCTTGCGGTGGATCGTCGAGGCGGAGCAGGGCGGGCGCTCACCCTCGCCCGTGGCCAGCTCGGCGAGGAAGTCGGCGACGTCGGCCGGCCGGGCCGTCAGCGGGTCGAGCGAGTGGGCGGAGAGGTACTCGCCGTACTGGAGCAGGTCGGTCCGGTAGGCGTTGAGGGTGTTGCGGGAGAGGCCGCGCTCGAACTCGAGGTAGGCGAGGAAGTCGAGGACGAGGCTCGAGAAGCGGGCGTCGGCGCCGGCGGACGCAGGCGTGGCCGGTATCGCGGGCTTGACTGCGATCGCCATGAACCGGTGGTTCTCCTTGGCGGTTCACAAACCTTGGAGCGCAAGGGACCGTGCGCGCTCCGGCCGGTGGGGCCTGTCGTCGGGGTGGCACCCTCCTTGCCCTGCGCGCTGCTTCGCTGACCGGAGGGATCGACGTCAGGGCTGAGGTCTTCAGCTCAGCAGCCTCCGGGCGGCGGAGTCCACCCACCCCGACGCCACCCACCGGAGGATGCTTACTGCCGGCTGCCCGAGAGGAGGTGGCCAGCTGCAAGAGGGGCTGCGAAGAAGAGCGGGTCCTCCGAGAGCTTGCGGCCCATGGTGGTGGTTGGGAGGCCCGAGGCCGCGTAGGCGGCTGGGTCGACGGGGGCGGTGAGCAGGTGGTGGCGGTCTCCGCGGGCGGTTTCCAGTTCCGCGAGAGCGTCAGGGTCGCCCTCGGGGGCGGCGATGGTGACCGGGGCAAGCAGCAGTTCGAGGACCGTGGAGGTGTGGTGGCTCAAGCCGCGGTGGCGTTCGCGGGGGTCGCCCGAGGAGAGGCGGGGCGAGAGGTGCGTCGGCATCCTCAACGAGAGGGCGGCGTGGGCGCTGTCGAGGGCGGCGATGCCGCCGTGCCCGAACTCGGTGTTGGAGCCGATGATGCCGGGGCCGGGGCCGATCAGGATCGCCTCCCAGCCGAGGCTGTTGGCGGCGGCGTCGAGGGCGCCGACCGGGCTCAGCGCCTCGTGCTCGCCGCCGTAGGCCGGAGCGGCGGTGATCTGGCCGCAGAGCAGGCCGCGCTCGCGCAGCTCGACCACGTCGCGCGACAGGGACCCCGGCAGGGCGCCGCCGCCGGTCTGGACGTAGCCGACTTTCAGTCCCGCGGATGCCTCGGCGGCCGCCCAAGCGGCCGGGGCCAGGTGTCCGTGAAGAGGCAGGACCAGGACGGGGATCGCCGCGACCCCGCTCCCTTCCGCGGTTCCTTTGCCACGCCCATCGTGGGAAAGGAACCGCGCGCTGCGGTCAAGGGACTCCACCGGCGCGACAGGGTGCTGGAGCGAGGTGTAGTTGAGCTTGATCACGTGCTCCTCGCCCCCTCCCCCGCCCTCCAGGCCGCGGCTGAGGTTGACGTGGACGACGTCGAAGCCGCCGGAGCCGAGGCCGAGATCGAGGGCGACGACGTTGACGACGACCTCGTCGCCCTCGCGCATCTCCCCCAGCAGCAGCGTGTCGGCCCAGGCGGGCCGGCGCTCTCCCCCGATCTCGACGACCAGCGGCTCGGCGGAGACGACGACGCCGCGGCGCAGTTCGAGGCGGCCGCTCACGCCTCGCTCGAGGCGGCGGCCGCGGCGAGGATCCCCTCGCAGACCTCGAGCATCTTCTCGAGGCTGCGGGCCGGAACCATCTCGTCGGCGGTGTGGACCGCGTCGGTGCCGTTGGAGAGCAGGACGCAGTCGAAGCCCTCGCGGCGCAGCGCGTTGGCGTCGCTGCCGCCGCCGATCGCGACCCGCTGCGGCTCCAGGGCGGCGCTCCGCAGTCCCGCCTCGGCGAAGGTCAGGGCCGGCGAGTCCTTCGGCAGCTGGTAACCGCGGAAGAGCTCTTCGATCCGGACATCGACGTCGCAGCCGTGCTCGCTCGCCCCCCAGGCGCAGGCGTCGGAGATCGCGCCCGCCACCTCGGCCGCGCGCGCCGCATCGAGGCTGCGCGCCTCGGCGTGGATGCCGCAGTGACCGGGGACGACATTGCCGGAGGTGCCGCCGGAGATCAGGCCGACGTTGGCGGTCGTCTGCTCGTCCAGGCGCCCCAGCTCCATCCGCGAGATCGCCGCGGCAGCGGCGGCGATCGCGCTGCTGCCGTCCTCGGGCCGGATCCCGGCGTGGGCCTCGACCCCGACGAAGTCGGCGAGGACCTTCTGCTGGGTCGGCGTCGCCACGACCACCTCGCCGACCGGTCCCGCATGGTCGAGGACGAAGCCGCAGCTGGAGCGCAGCATCGAGGCGTCGAACGCCTTCGCCCCGCGCAGCCCCTGCTCCTCGGCGACTGTCATCACCAGCTCGATCCCGATCGGCGGCGGCGTCTCGGCGTGGCGCGCCGCCAGCTCCATGAAGACCGCCACCGCGGCCTTGTTGTCGGCGCCGAGGATCGTGTCGCCGCGGCTGCGGAAGACGCCGTCGTCGTTGACCACCTCGATCTGGCCCCTGTGCGGGACCGTGTCGACGTGGGCGCAGAACATCACCCACTCGTCGCGCTGCCCCGGCAGCCGCGCCAGCAGGTTCCCCGCCCCGGCTTCGGCGGGCCCGGCGGCGTCGTCCTCGCTGACCTCGAGCCCGAGTGCCCGCAATTCGGCGGCGATGGTGTCAGCCACCTCGCGCTCCTCGCCGGTCGGGCTGCGGATCTCGCAGAGGCGGACGAAAGTCTCAAACAGCCTGGAGCTCACAGCGACAGGCTAGTGGCAGTGCCCGCGAGCGGCCAGGAATCGCTCAGGCGGAACGGCGGACGCCGATGTCGCTCGACTCGTCATCCTCGGCCGGCTCCAGCTCGCCACCGTCAGCCGGCCGTTCGCCGGCGTGGGTGGCGGCGGCGCCGACGAATTCGCGGAAGAGCGGCTCGGGGCGGTTGGGCCTGGAGTTGAACTCGGGGTGAAACTGCGAGGCGATGAAGAACGGGTGGTCGGGCAACTCGATCATCTCGACCAGGCGCTCGTCGGGAGAGGTGCCGCCGCAGACCAGGCCCTCTTCTTCGAGTCGGCGCCGCAGCTGGTTGTTGACCTCGTAACGGTGCCGGTGGCGCTTGTAGATGACCGCCTCGCCGAAGATCTCGCGCGCTTTGGTGCCCTCGTGCAGCTTCACCGGATCGGCGCCGAGCCGCATAGTCCCGCCCATGTCGGAGATCTCCTTCTGCTCCGGCAGCAGGTCGACGACCGGGAACGGCGTCTCGGGATCGAACTCGGCCGAGTTGGCGCCCTCGAGGCCGACCACGGTGCGGGCGAACTCGATCACGGCGATCTGCATCCCGAGGCAGATCCCCAGGTAGGGAATCGAGCGTTCGCGGGCGATCCGCGCAGCCTGGATCTTGCCCTCGATGCCGCGCTCGCCGAAGCCGCCCGGGATCAAGATCCCGTCGCAGCCCTCGAGCTTCTCGGGGTCGAGGTTCTCGGAGTCGACCAGCTCGACCTTGACGTTGACGCCGTGGTGGAAGCCGCCGTGCTCGATCGCCTCGATCACCGACTTGTAGGCGTCGGCGAGCTGCACGTACTTGCCGACGATCGCGATCCGCACTTCGCCGGTGGCGGAGTCGGCGCGGCGAACCATCGCCTCCCACTCGGCCAGGTCCGGTGACGGCGCCTCCATCCCGAAGTGGTCGAGGACGAGGTCGTCGACGCCTTCGGCGCGGAAGCCGAGCGGCACCTTGTAGATGTTGTCGACGTCATGGGCGGAGATCACCGCGTCGACAGGAAGGCTGGCGAAGAGGGCGATCTTGGCGCGGATCTCACGATCGAGGCGGCCTTCGGAGCGGCAGACCAGGGCGTGCGGCTGGATCCCGATCCGGCGCAGCTCGTTGACCGAGTGCTGGGTCGGCTTCGTCTTCAGCTCACCTGCGTGCCCGACGTAGGGCACCAGCGTCAGGTGCATGAACATCGCCCGTTTGGCGCTGAGGTCGGTGTAGAGCTGGCGGATCGACTCCAGGAACGGCAGCGACTCGATGTCGCCGACGGTGCCGCCGATCTCGGTGATGACGAAATCGACCGACTGCGACTCGGCGACGATCAGGATCCGCTGCTTGATCTCGTTGGTGATGTGCGGGATCACCTGCACGGTGGCGCCGAGGTAGTCGCCGCGGCGCTCGCGCCGGATCACCGAGTTGTAGACGGCGCCGGCGGTGACGTTCGAGGCGCGCGAGGTGTTGGAGTCGGTGAAACGCTCGTAGTGGCCGAGGTCGAGGTCGGTCTCCGCGCCGTCCTCGGTGACGAACACCTCGCCGTGCTGGAAGGGGCTCATCGTCCCCGGGTCGACGTTGATGTAGGGATCGAACTTCTGCAGCTGCACCCGGAAGCCACGGGAGACGAGGAGGCGGCCGATCGAAGCGGCGGCGATCCCCTTTCCGAGAGCCGAAACCACCCCGCCGGTGACGAAAATGAACTTCGTGTCGCCTTTGTTAGTCGGACTCATGCTCTGCCGAGCGAGTCTAGCCAGCGCAGTGGCGGAACCGAATCGATGGTCGCCGAAATAGACCGCAACTCGCCGTAAATCGTCAATGCGAGGACGATCGCGAGGGCGACGAGCCGCCCATCTCCGCCCAGGATCGTCAACAACCAGACGCCGGCGACCGCCCCGATCAGGTTCGAACCGGTGTCGCCGAGCATCGCCCTCTCGCCCAGGGTCAGCCAGGCGCCGACCAGCACCGGCCCAGCGAAGATCCCCAGCAGTTCGATCGGGGCCAGCGTCCAGGCGCCGAGGCAGAGCCCGACGCCGAGCAGCGCCAGGCCCTTCTCAGCCCGCCCCGGGCGCAGGTCGAGCAGGTTGAAGAGGTTGGTGGCGAGGATCAGCAGCGCCACGTCGACGACGTAGCGCCACGACTCCAGCCCACGCCCGGAAACCACGTAGGCGGCCAGCGCCAGCGCCCCGATCGCCTTGATCGCCCCGGTCGAGAGGCTGCCTTCGCGCAGCGCCCGCCAGTGCCCGCGCCAGCCCCGCGGCGCCGACGCGGCCGCGCCCTGACCGAGGGCGTCGTCGAGGAAGCCGAGAAAGGCGATCCCGAGCAGGTACGGCAGCCAGCGCCGCAGTTCGGGATCGAGCAGGTCGAGGTCGGCGCGGTCATTGAGGAAGGCGAGCGGCGCCAGCGCCACCAGCGCCGCCGCCGCCAGCACCGCCCCAAGTGGGAAGGCGAGCTGGGCGCCGCGGTAGTTCTCCCGCACCAACCCGGCGTCGCGCAGACCCCGCGCCCCCGCCGGCAGCAGCAGCGCCGCCAGCGCGATCGCAAGCGGAAAGCCGACCCAGTACATCCCTCAGCCCCCCGGCGTCAGCAGGTCCGGCAGCAGCCGGTCGGCGCTGCTCTTGACCCCGAAGCTGCCCTCGGCGCCGAGCATCGCGAAGACCATCGCCAGCTTGCCGGCGGTCAGCTCGACATCGTCGACGCTGGAGAGATCGTTGCCCTGGAAGAAGGAGACCGAGGACGGTTCGGTGCCCGTGGTCTCGATCCCGACCGCTGGCGTCCGGGTCGCCGTCATCCCGCTCAGCAGCGCCGATTCGAGCTGGCCGGCGCTGGTGCGCTGGGCCGGGCCCATGTCCTGGGGCTGGTTGCGAACGACGATCACGTCGTCGAGGGCGCCGAAGCCGCCACTGGCGCGGGAGAAGAGGTGGCCGCGGACGACCTGCGGCAGGGTGCCGCCGATCACCAGCTGCCGTCCCAGCCCCTTCCCCAGCGCCGTCAGGGAATCGGGGTTGGTCTGCAGGTCGGAGAAGCGGGTCTGGGAGAGGTCGCCGGCGAGCCCGTTGACGTCGACGGGCTCGCGGACGACCCCGACCCCGACCAGTTGCGCCCCGGTCGGCCCCAGCGCTTCCTCGACCGCCCCCGAGACTTCGCTCGGCAAGCCGCCGAGGGCGACGATCGCGACCCGCTTGCCCTCCAGCCGATTGCGAGTCAGCACCGGGTAGACGCGTTCGGAGAACTCGTTCGAGCGCCCCAGTTCGCCACCCAGCTCTTCGGCCTTGGAGCGGGCGTCCTGGAGATTGCCGACGAGGCTGTGCTCGAGGTTCTTGCGGGTGTTGGTGAGCGCGTCGCCGCCGAACTCGGCGCCGATCAGGATGCCGATCGCCAGCGAGAGGAACACGGCGATCAGCGAGGTGGCGTGGTAGCGCGCGCTGTAACCCATCAGCAGCCGAAGGCTAGATGGTCGGCCGGGGAATCTAGAACCCGAGCCAGATCCGGATCTTCAGCCAGACCAGCTGGAAGACGTCGTTGAGGGCCGGCGAGGTGATCACGAGGATCGTCAGCAGGATCAGGAAGGCGACGCCGAAGAGCGCGACGGGGGCCAGCGTCGAGCTGGGCTGGTAGAGCCGGCTCACCCCCTTGGCGTCGACAAGGCGCTCGCCGATCCGCAGCCGGGTGAGGAAGGTCGAGGACATGCCGCCGCGCTTGCGATCGAGGAACTCGATCAGGTTGAAGTGAGCGCCGACGCTGACGATCAGGTCCGCCCCCTTCTCGAAGGCCATCAGCATCGCCACGTCCTCGCTGGTGCCGGCGGCGGGGACGATGGCATGCGGCAGGCCGGAATCGATCAAGCGCTCACTTCCAGGCGCGCGGCCGTCGGGGTAGGCGTGGACGACCAGCTCGGCGCCGCAGGCCAGCGCCTCGTCGCTGGCGGAGTCCATGTCGCCGAGGATCATGTCCGGCTTCATTCCCGCCTCCAGCACCCCGTCGGCGCCGCCGTCGACCGCGACGATGAGCGGCCGCATGTCGCGGATGTAGGCACGCAGGGCTTTGAGGTCGCGGCGGTGGCGATCGCCGCGGACGACGATGAGGACGTGGCGGTCGCGGAACGAGGCCCTGGTCGGCGGGAAGTCGATCGTGCCGGTCAGCAGGTCGGTCTCCTGGCGCACGTGGGCGACCGTGTTCTCGGCAAATTCGGCCAGCGCCTCGTCGATCCGCTGGCGCTGGTCCTGCAGCTGGCGTTCGAGCTCCTCGACGCCGAGCACGCGGCCACGCAGGACCTCCCGGTCGGCGATCCGGACCGTGCCGCCGTCGACGGTGACCCTGTCGCCGTCGTTGAGCAGCTCGAAGAGGCCGCGGCCGGGCGCGTCTACGAGGCGGATCCCAGCCCGCGCCAGCATCAGCGGCCCGGCGTTCGGGTACTGGCCGTCGGAGGAGGGCGAGGCGTTCAGCACCGCCGCCACCCCGGCTTCGATCAGCTCCTCGGCGGCGATCCGGTCGATGTTGACGTGGTCGATGACGGCGATATCGCCCGCGTGCAGGCGCTTGACGAGGTGCTTGGTCCGCTCGCCGAGCCGCGCGGTGCCTTCGATCGGGGCGTCCGGGCGGCCGCCGTTGCGACGCCCGAGCAGAGCAGGAAGGCGACGGCGACTGGTGGTGGCCACCCGCTCAGACTAGGCCAAGCGGCGGGCGGGCGGCAAGGCCTGAAACGGTACTCAGGCGGCGGCGAGCAGCTCGCGGGCGTGCTTGGTGGCGGCTTCGTCGGAGCGCTCGCCGCCGAGCATGCGGCGGATCTCCTCGACCACCGCCTCGCCGTCGAGCCGCTCCACAGTGGCGAAGGATTGGCCGTCGGCGACGTCCTTCTCGAGCCGGAAATGGACATCCGCCAGCGAGGCGACCTGCGGCAGGTGGGTGATGCAGAGGACCTGGCGGCCCTGGCCGAGCGCCCGCAGCCGCTCCCCGACCACCCGCGCCGTGTTGCCGCCGATCCCGGCGTCGATCTCGTCGAAGACCAGGGTCCCGGCGCTCGCCGCCTGGCCGAGACCGCTCAGCGCCAGCATCACCCGCGAGAGCTCGCCGCCCGAGGCCGCGTCGCGCAGCGGCGCCGCCTCGATCCCGGGGTTGGGAGCGACCCGCAGCTCGACCGTCTCACGCCCGGTCGGCCCGTAGCCGTCGGGGTGCGGATCCAGGACCACCTCGAGCGTGGCGCCGGCCATCGAGAGACGCTCCAGCTCGGCCGCGACCCGCTCTTCGAGCGGCGCCGCGGCGGCGACCCGTCCGGCGCTGAGCCGCTCGCCGAGCTGCTCGCGGCGCGCTTCGGCCTCGGCCAGCGCCGCCGTCGCCTCGGCGCCGCGTTCCTCTGCCCCCTCCAGGCGCTCGATCTCGGCCCGGCAGCGGTCGGCGTGCTCGAGCACCGACTCGACGCTGCCGCCATGCTTGCGCTCGAGCCTGTCGATCGCTTCCAGCCGTTCCTCGATCGCCGCCAGGGCAGCGGGGTCCGCCTCGATGCCCTCAGCGTAGTCGCGCAGCTCCGAGCTGATGTCGCCGAGCTCGACCGCGAGCGTGGCGAGCCGCTCGGCGATCGAGTCGAGGCCGGCGTCGAGGCCGGCGGCGTTCTGCAACCGCGATTCGGCCTCGGCCAGCGCCGCCGCCGCGCCGCCGCCATCCTCGTCGGCTCCGGCCAGCCCGGCGTGGGCGCCGCCCGCGGCTTCGCGCAAGCCCTCGGCGTGGCGCAGGCGCTCGCGCTGGGCGGCGATGCCGTCCCGCTCCCGCGGATCGGGAGCCACCTCCTCGATCTCGGAGAGCTCGTAGCGGTAGAGGTCGAGGTCGCGCTCCCGCGAGCCTTCGCGCTCGCGCAGCTCGGCCAGCTCGGCGGCGAGGCGGCCGCACTCGCGGTGCGCCTCGCGGTACCGGCGCCGCAGCTCCAGGTGCTCGGCACCGGCGAAGCCGTCGAGGACCTCCAGCTGGGCCGAGGAGATCGTCAGCTTCCGGTGCTCGTGCTGGCCGAAAAAGGCGAGCAGCCGTCCGCCGAGCAGCTTCAGATCGGCCGCCGTCGCCGCCCGCCCGGCGACGAACGCACTGGTCCGCCCCCCGGCCGAGACCCGGCGCCCCAGCACCACCTCGTCCGCACCCTCCGGCAGCCGCTCCGCCAGCTCGGCCATCTCAGGCTCCGCCAGCAATCCTTCGGGCAGATCGAAGACCCCCTCGACCCAGGCCTCCTCGGCCCCCGGCCGCACGATCTGAGCCTTGGCCTTGCCGCCCATCAGCAGGTCCAGCGAGTGCGCCAAGACCGTCTTCCCGGCCCCCGTCTCCCCCGTGATCGCGTTCAGCCCCTCCCCCAACCGCAATTCGGCCCGCTCGATCAGCAGGAGGTTCTCGATCCGGAGCTCGCGCAGCACGCGTTCTGTGTAGCAACGGGGGCGGACCGACTATTGCCTTTTTCGCGGTAGATGCGGGGAGATGGATGGGGGCTCGCTTGACTTCTTTGTGGGACGCCTTGAGCCATCCGAGATTCCCAGAGGCATCCACTCTCCCTCGCGAGGTCCAGTCGACAGTGAGGTCCCGCTCTTCGATGCGTCCCCGAGTCTTTGAAGCTCCCGAAGTGCCAACCGAACCCGGCGGGATGGCCCGATCCGGAGGGTCTGGGTAGGGGTGGAGCGTCTTGTACTTTTTTGCTTCCCAGCCCCGGGCGGCAGCTTGGGTTCGATGCACAAAAGAGTTAAGCGAACCCCTACCCAGACCCTCCGGCCCGCGTCACCCTCCAGCCGGCTCGGTCGGTCCCCCGCCCGGCTGCACGAAGTCCCTGGAACGCACCAGCACGAACCCCAGCGCCGCCCCCACGAAGGAGAGGATCGCGGCGATCAGGATGATGGAGTTGAAGCCGCTGACGAAGGCGACGTCGGCGGCTTGAACGGCCTTGACATGGATCGCCGGCGGCAACGACAGCGCCGATACGGCGCGAGAGCCGCCTGACGCGACCACTTCGCCGAGCCCGGCGGGCGCGTGCGGCACCAATTCCGTCAGCTTCGAGTTGACCTGCGACTGGAAGACGGCGCCGAGGCCGGCGACGCCGGTGGCGATCCCGACCTGGCGGAAGGTCGTGTTGATCCCGGATCCCATGCCGGATTTCTCCACCGGCACGACCGCGATCGCGGCCTGGCCGATGCCGGGGTTGGTCATGCCGACACCGATGCCGGCGACGACAAAGCCGCCGAGCAGGGTCGTCCATTCCGAGTCGGGTGAGACACCGTGCATCAGCAGCAACCCCACCCCGACCAGGGACAGCCCAGCCCCGAGCAGGAACCGGATCGGGACTCTGTTGGACAGCCCCCCCGCGATCGGCGCGACGACGAATCCGAGGACGGTCAGCGGCAGGAAGCGCAGACCAGCCCCCAGCGGCGAGAAGTCGAGCACGCCCTGCATGTAGATCGTCAGGTACAGGAACATCGCGAACATCCCGGCCGAGAGCGCGAAGGCGACCGCGGAGACGCCGTTGAAGGCGGGTTTTCGGAACAGCGTCAGGTCGAGCATCGGGTGCTTGCTGCGGAGCTCGATCGCGATGAACGCCGCCATCAGCACGGCCGCGCCGATCAGGCAGAAGAGGATCAGTCCGCTGCCCCAGCCCTCGGGGTTGCCTCGAATCAGTCCGAAGATCAGGAGGAACAGGGCGAGCGAGAAGGTGACGAGGCCGGGCACGTCGACCGGTTCGGGATCTTTGGCGAAGACGTTGACGATTTTGCGCTCGGTCAGGACCATTGCCGTGATCCCGATCGGGACGTTGACGAAGAAGATCCACTCCCAGCCGAGGTTCTCGGTGATGACGCCGCCGACCAGCGGCCCGATCGCGACGGCACCGCCGATCGTCGCTCCCCAGACCCCGAAGGCGGTCGCCCGGTCCTTGCCCTGGAAATCCTGGCCGATCAGCGCCAGCGAGGTGGCGAACATGCCGGCGCCGCCGACGCCCTGCAGCCCGCGGGCCAGGTTGAGCAGCGTCGGCGTGTCGGCGATGCCGCAGAGGAACGAGGCGAAGGTGAAGATCCCGAAGCCGATCGTGAAGACGCGACGGCGCCCGAGGCGATCACCCAGCGACCCCGCGGTGAGCAGGAAGGCGGCGAGCGTCAGCGAGTAGGCGTCGACGACCCACTGCAGGCTGGAGAGGCTGGCGTGGAGTTCCCGCTGGATGTCCGGCAGGGCGACGTTGACGACGGTGACGTCGAGCAGCAACATGAACGTCGCGATCGAAACGAGGACGAGGGTCCACCACTTGCGCTCCATGCAACCTCCGGTGTGACTGACTGGATCCCGCGGCAGGCTATCGACCCCCCCGCCCCGGCCTCGCGGACCCAGTCAGACAGCCAAGTGGCCGAACTTCTCCCGGATTCGCTGGTAGAAGCTGCTTCCCGGCAGCTGCGCGAGGCGGCCGACGGAGTCGACGAAGCGGACCTCCAGCGCCGCCCCGGCGGCGAGCTCGGCGAACTGGACGCCGTCGACCGCGACCTCGACCGGCTCGCGGGCCGGGGCGTTGCCGACGTAGAGGACGTCCGCGGGTGCGACGACCAGCGCCCGGGCGGTGAGCGAGTGCGGCGAGATGTAGCTGACGACGTACCCCTCCACTCCCCAGGCCAGGATCGGGCCCTGGTTGGCGAGGTTGTAGCCGGTGGATCCAGCCGGGGTGGCGGCGACGAGCCCGTCGCAGCGGACGTGGCCCACCTCCTCGCCGGCGATCCCGTAGGTCAGCTCGGCGACCCGGTCGTGCGGGCGCCGGGCCAGGGTGACGTCGTTGAGGCCGATCTCCTTCGCCCCGTTGACCGTGACCTCCAGCCCGGGCAGCTCGACCGTCTCGATCTCCCCCTCCAGGGCGCGGCGGATCCCGGCGGCGGCTTCGCCGCGGTCGACGGCCGCGAGGAAGCCGACGGTGCCGAAGTTGACGCCGAACACCGGCACGCCCGTGTGGGCGAAGCGGCGCAGCGCGTGCAGGATCGAGCCGTCGCCGCCGAGGACGAGGCAGACGTCGGGCCGGCCCGTTTCCTCGACGACCTCGAGGCCCTCCGCGGCGGCGCCGTGCTTCTCGAGCTCGTCCTTGGTGGCGACGAGCCGCCAGCCGGCTTCGCGGGCGACCGCGACCGCGATCGCGACCGCCTCGGTCGCGGCGGGCGGATGGGAGTGTGTGATCAGCGCCGCGGTCTTCACTCCGCCTCCTCCGCGGCGAGGATCGCGCCCTCGAGGCTCTCGACCTCCGGGCCCTCGCCGCCGCACCAGACAAAGGTCTCGCGGTTCCCCTTCGGGCCGGGCAGCCCCGAGGAGGCGAATCCGCGCACGATCAGGCCGAGCTCACGGGCGGCGTGGGCGACGACGAGGATCGCCTCGCGCCGGTCGCCGGCGTCGCGCACTACGCCGCGCCCGACCCGCTCACGACCGAGCTCGAACTGCGGCTTCACCATCGCCAGCACCTCGCCCCCGGGCGCCAGGCAGCGCGCCACCGCCGGCAGCACCTTGGTCAGGGAGATGAAGGAGACGTCGACGGTCGCCAGCGAGGCGGCGAACGGCAGGTCGCCGGGCTCCAGCGCCCGCGCGTTGAGGCGCTCGATCACGGTCACCCGCGGATCGTTGCGCAGGCTGACGTCGATCTGGCCGTAGGCGACGTCGACCGCCGCCACCCGCGCGGCGCCGCGCTGCAGCAGGCAGTCGGTGAAGCCGCCGGTCGAGGTGCCGACGTCGAGGCAATCGCGGCCGGCGACGTCGACCGCGAGCGCGTCGAGGGCGTTCTCGAGCTTGGTGCCGCCGCGGGAGACGTAGCGCGGCCCCGGGTCGACGATCAGCGCCGCCTCGGGCTCGACCAGTTGGCTCGGGCGCAGCGCCACCGGACCGTCCCGGCCGACCCTGACTTCGCCGGCCCGCACCGCCCCGGCCGCAGCCGAACGCGACGGGAACAGCCCCCGCTCCGCCAAAACCGCGTCGATCCGGGACTTCTTCACCGCCGCAACGCTACAGCGAAGCCCCCAATCTGGCCGTTTATTCGATGTTTGGGCCGAAATGCAACATCTTCTTGACACGATGCCGCCTCAGAACTGGTCTACTTGGATACCAGCAGCCTGAAAAACGGCCCAATCGACCCCCCGTGCAGGGGGTCTCTGTGATCCCACTCACACACAAATCGCACGTATGTTCGTACGCTAGTCAAGGATTCGTTGAAGGCAACCGATGAAGGAGCAAGGCCTAAAACTTTTTGGCTGAGTCCCGCGCCGTACTTATGGCCCCCATCGCTTCCCACGATGGGCGCCCACGGCTCAACTGGGCTCACCTACCTCCCACGGATCCACATATATAGAGATACATATCTCTCCTCCCTGTAGTAACCCCAGAAGCGCCCCTCCTTCCCGGAGGGGCGTTTTCTGTTGTGGAGACCAGTTTCGCGAGTTCCTGTCCTCAGGAGAG
>JADGPJ010000045.1 GCA_017882505.1 Solirubrobacterales bacterium
TGAACAACTTCTTCCTGCTCGGCCGGCAGCTGCTGATCGACATGGGAATGCTGCGTGCGACCGACGGCGTCGACGACATCGTCGACGTGATGGATTTCTGGAAGCGCTTCCAGCTCTCCTACCACCGTGCCGACGGCCACATGACAAACGGCGAGATGGGCAACCGGGCGCAGATCCGCAGCGAGCGCACGCTGCAGGTCTTCGACGCCGACGCGATCGGGATGAAGCCGGGCGATCGTCTCCACAACGCGCTCGGGCAGTTCAACGCGACGATCTCCCAGTACGCGTTCCTCGCCAGCGCCGAGTGCCGGCTGCAGATCCACCACGACGGCCCCTACAGGACCGCCGACGGCGAGCTGCTCGTGCGCAGCTACCAGTCGCTCGCCGAAGGGGACTTCCCCTGGCTCGACGGCGTCGCCTCCGAGGTCGAGTATCCGAACCTGGTGGTGCCGATGTTCCTCAGCGACACCCACGTCTACCTGCTCGACGACTGGGGATCCTTCGAGACCCAGCCGGCGCTCGACAACGACAACATCATCCGCGTCGGCCTCTACTCCTCCGACTACCTCTCCGGCGGCTTCATCCCGGTGGCGATGGGGTCGGCGGCCGAACTCGCCGACAAGCTCGAAGAGCTGCGCGACCAGTTCCAGGAGGCGACGACGCAGCTTTGGCGGGTCTTCGCCGGCTACTCGCGCGAACAGATGCTCGACGCCGGTGCCCTGGTCTACTTCGCCGCGGTCCGCGACCTGGCCAAGATCGCCGGCATCTACGACCAGGACGAGTGGTGGTCGATCGATGAGCGCACCCAGCGCTTCAAGGGGCTGATGAACGACGAGTACGGCCGCGACTCGCTGACCGAGCTGATCGCCCTGCTGACCCTGCCCTCCCAGCAGGACAACGACTACGTGATGGGGCGCCACTCCGACGGCGCCCAGCACATGGAGTCGCGGATCCCCTACTCGGTGCTCGCCGACGACGACTTCACCGCCACGATCGGGGGACCGCCGCGCAAGCGCTGGTCCTCGCTGGCGCCGAAGCAGGGAACCTGGACGACGACGCAGGGCAAGCTGACGCTCGACGAGCTCAACGCCGCCGCGGTCGCGGCTCGCCTGCCGGCAGAGGACCCGGCGCGGCGCTACCTCGACGACGTCTGGGTCAAGTGGCATGCCGGCGATCCCCGCGCCGACGAGCTCTACCGGATCACCCAGCAGGGCAGCAGCATCGCCGGCGCCGGCGCCGGGCTGCGCCAGGCCGACCTGGTGCAGCGCCAGGCGCCGTCTTGAGCGAGTACCGGACGCTCCGGGTCGAGCGCCCGCGCCCCGGGGTCGTCCTCGCGATCCTCGACCGGCCCGGGCGGATGAACGCGATGACCTTCGAGATGTTCGAAGAGCTGCCGCACCTCTGCGCCGAGGTCGAGGACGACCCCGACGCCAGGGTCCTGGTCCTCACCGGAGCCGGCCGCGGCTTCAGCGCCGGGCTCGACCTCGACGACGCGGCGAAGCTCGCCGGCATGGGCGTGGTCGAGATGCTCGACGGCCAGGAGCGGTGGGTAGCCGGGATCGCCGCCTTCCGCGGGCTCTCGAAGCCGGTGATCGCCGCCGTCAATGGACCCGCCGCCGGCGCCGGGATGGCGCTGACCCTGGTCGCTGACCTGCGGATCGCCTCGACGCAGGCGCGCTTCGGCACCGCCTTCGTGCGGATCGGGCTCTCCGGGGGCGACGTCGGGATGTCGTGGATGCTGCCGCGGATCGTCGGCCTCACCAACGCCGCCGAGATGCTCCTCACCGGCGAGCTCGTCGACGCCGAGCGGGCGGAGCGGATCGGGCTTGTCAGCGCCGTGGTCGAGCCCGACGAGCTGCTCGATGCCGCCTTCGCGCGCGCCGATGCGATCGTCGCCAACAGCCCCTTCGGCGTGCGCCTGACCAAGCAGGTCCTCTACAAGAACGTCGACGCCCCCTCCTTCGAGGCGGCGATCGAGATCGAGAACCGCAACCAGGTCCTGATCACCCGCAGCGAGGACATGTGGGAGGCGCTGGCGGCGTTCCGCGAGAAGCGGTCGCCGAGGTGGACCGGGCGTTAGCTTGGTGGGGTTCGGCGTGGAGGGGTTGGGGTGCCCCAACGCCCTCGTATAGGTGGGAGATGCAGACCTCGATCTGAACCGTCCGACGGCAGCTTCCGCGCCTAGCGCTCTGGCAATGGGCAGGCGACCGTCTCGAGTTGGAGGATCGCCAGGGTTCGGCCGAAGCCGATGTACTGGCCCGCCATCATCATCAGCTCGAGGATCTCGGCGTCGTCGAAGTGCTCGCGCAGGACTTCGACGTCGGCGTCGCCGATGTTGTGGTGGTCGACCGCCATCCGTTCGGCGAATTCGACCGCGGCGCGCTCGGCCGGGCTGTACTCGGGGTTGGCGGCGAAGTCCTCGGCCCAGATCCCGGTCGCCTGCTCCTCGGGCACGCTCTCCGGCGCCAATCGCGCCGACTGGCAGGTGACGCAGCCGTTGAGAATCGCGATCCGCAGCCGCACCAGCTCCTTCATCCGCGGCGTCAGCCGGGCGACGTCCTCGGCGGCTTCGGCGTTGGAGTGCCACGGGTAGTAGAAGGCCAGGTACTGCTCGAGGAACTCGGGGTGGGCGTCGAAGACCCGCGCCACGTGCTGTGTGGCCCAGTCCTCTTCGGCGGCGCCGTCATGCATTTCCTTGACGAAGCCCTCCAGTGCGGCCTCGTCGGCGAGCGGGATGCGTGCCATGCGGTTATCTCCTCTTCGAGTCGCTTCGAGCGAGCCACCGCCCCCTCGCGACATTCCCAGATCTCCAACGTAGGGCGAGACCGGCCGGGTCGCCGGAGCCGCGCCGCGGGGGTTGGTGGAAACTCCAGAGGTTCGCTATTCGGGAGCGGGCACGCGCGAGGCCATCTGCGCGTAGCCGGCGGCGCTGGGGTGAATGCCGGTGTCGCCGCTGATCACCCAGGGTGGGCCGCTGGCGGGGCCTTCGCAGAAGGAGAGCGGATGGGCGGCGAGCAGCTCGTCCTGGGTCGCCTCGATCTGCACGCTGGGGCCGTCGACCTCGTAGCCGAGCCGCGAGCAGGAGAACTTGGACGGGTAGACCGGCGAGATGTCGATGCCGACGTTGAAGTGAGGCGGGGCGACGACTTGCAGCCGCGGGCTGCCGACTTCGGCGGCGACGGAGGCGATTTCCCGGTTCAGCAGTTTCCCCATCTCGGCGATCTGGGTGGCGCTGTAGGCGAGCGCCGTCGAGGGGATCGAGAGGTGGTACTGCATCAGGTAGATCGTCGCGCTCGTCTTCGCCACCAGTTCGGAGTAGACGCGCTTCAGGTTGGCGCGCAGGCGAACCCCTTCGAAGGCTTCTTCGATGCATTCGCTGTAGCCGCCGAAGAAGTCGGAGTAGATCGCGCAGCCCATTTCGTCGGCCCCGAACAGCATGTTCGACAGCAGCGGGTTGGCGCCCAGAGTCAGCAGCACGTAGTCGGGGTCTTCGGCCTCGATCCGCTTGGTCGTCGCGAAGAACTGCCCGTCGGGCAGCCAGTCGGACGGTTCGGAGCCGCTGACCGCGAGGTTCTCGTAGTTGCTGACGCCGTGCTCGTTGGCCCACTGCGCCGCCCAGGAGACGTTGTTGGCGAGACCGTAGTCGGGGGCATATTCGATCGAGTTCGCGGTGTTGCTGCGCACGGCCGAGTTCGAGGAGCAGGCGTCGTCGTAGCTCTTCGCCCCCGGCCTGCATTCGAGCAAGCTGTCGAGCGGCATCAGCGAGCCGTCGTCGTAGTAGCCGAAGCCGGCGGTGACCGAGTCGCCCAGCGCCCGGACCACCGCGGACTGGGCGGTTCCGACCTTGATCACGACCGGCGCCGGGGTCAGGGCGCGACCGCGGGCGGGAGACCGGGAGCCCGCCGCAGGCGAGGCGATCAGCATGATCGCCTCCGTGCCGCGAAACCGCTTGGCGGAGCGGTAGAAAAGTCTGCCGTCACGGATCTTCGCGTTCCCGTGCGCAGCCGGCGTCAGGGTCCAGCGCGTGCGCGAGTTGCAGGCGGGCAGGCGCACCGAGACCAGCCGCCCGGGGCGGGCGCGGAGCTGCGGCAGGCCGGTGCAGATCCGCCGTTCGCCGGACGCGCGCAGCCGCGGCGGCTGGGTCGAGACGTCGCTCGAGCCGAGCTCGTACTTGCCGTCGGCGTTCACATCGAGGTGACCGTCCACCCTCACCGACACCTTGGCGCCGTCGCGAACCTCCCGCGTCAGCGCCCGACCGAGCTCGACGCGGTGCACGAACGTGAACCTGCGGCGATGCTCCGGGGCTTGCGAGACGCCGGCGCTTGCGCGCACGTGGATCGAGCGGGCCCGGGGACGGCCGCCGCCCGACACCAGCACCCCGATCTTGACCAGGCGGCCCGCGAAGGCGATCGGGTAACTGACCGGCACCAGGAGGGTCGACCGGCCGTGCGCCGCCGGCACCAGGACGGCCCTCCCCACCTGGACTCCGGGCCCCTGAGCGCTGGCCGCGGCGGTCGGGGCGAGCGCCAGCCCGAGCAGGAAGAAGATGGCGAGAGCCCTCCTCATGGCCGGCAAAGCTACCGGCGATTGGGGATACAACGAAGGCCCGCCCCGAAACCGTCGTGCTCGCGTCCGCTTCCTGGTTGGCTGGGTGGGTGCGGATCGAAGATGGGACCTCGGCGCTGGTGACCGGCGGCGCCTCTGGCCTCGGCCGGGCGACCGCGGAGGCCCTGGCGCGGCGGGGCGTCAACGTCGTCGCGATCGACCGTTCCGAGAGCGCCGCCATCGACGGGATCGAGGGCGCCGTGCGGATGGCGCCGCGCCGAGCGCCGAGAGAACTGCGTCCCACCGACGAGACGAAAACCCAGATCGCAAGGAGAACCGAATCGTGGCCTACAAACTGTTCGCTTACTGGTCCGCCCCGAAGCCGGAGGACGTCGACGCCTTCGAGGAGTACTACGCCAGCACCCACGTTCCCCGCGCCGCCGCCGTCCCGAACCTGACGGACATCATCACCACCCGCACCGCCGACGGCTTCGAGGGTGGCGAGACGCCGCACTACCGCGTGGCCGAGATGGTCTTCGACAGCAAAGAGGCGATGGACGAGTCGGCGGGGTCCGACGCCTGGGCGGAGATGCGGCAGTGCTCCGGCGACATCATCGAGCGCTTCGGCGTCTCGCTGACGGTCGAGATGGGCGAGGTCGAAACGGGCACTCCGACCGCGAGCTGACGGTGAGCGGGGCCCCTCGAGAGCATTTCGACCCCGCCCGCGAGGGTCGCGATCCCGCCGAGCGGGAGGCGGCCTCGCTGGCGCAGCTGGAGCTGCAGCTGGAGCGCTGCTACGAGGGGATCCCGTTCTACCGGCGCCACTGGGACGAGGCGGGCTTCCACCCCTCCCAGGTGACGGCCTGGGAGGACTTCACCGCCCGCTGCCCGGTGATCGACAAGAAGATGCTGGTCGCCGACCAGGCCGAGAACCCGCCGTTCGGCAGCTACCTCGGCATCGACCCCGCCGAGATCGCCCGGGTCCAGGCGTCCTCGGGCACCTCGGGGACGCCGACCCTCTACGGGGTCGGGGCCGAGGACTGGCACCGCGCCGGTCACGTCTTCGCGATGACCCAGTGGGCGATGGGCGTCAGGCCCGAGGATGTCGTCCAGTTCGCCTTCCCGTTCAGCCTCTTCTTCGGCGGCTGGGGAGTCCTCTACGGCGCCGAAAGGATCGGTGCCACCTGCTTCCCGATCGGCGCCTCCGACACCCGCCGCCACGTCGAGCTGCTGTTCACGCTCGGCTCGACCGTGCTCGAGGTGACCCCCTCCTACGCGCTGCACATGGCCGAGGTCGCGGCCGAGCTCGGCTACGACCCGGCGAGCTCGCCGTTGCGGCGCGCGATCGTCGGCGGCGAGGCCGGCGGCGCGATCGAATCGACGCGGCGGCGGATCATCGAAGCCTGGGGACTGGAGACCGTCTGCGACTCCGGCTCGACCTCGGAGATGTTCCCCTTCTGCACCACCACCGAGTGCGAGGAGATGAGCGGCCCCCATCTCTACAACGACGAGGTCTGGACGGAACTTGTCGAGGTCGACGACCCCCACTCCGCGGTCGCCGAGGGCGAGCGCGGCGCGACCGTCTACACCCACCTCTGGCGAACCTCGCAGCCGATGATCCGCTTCGCCTCGCGAGACGCGGCAATCATGACCTCCGAGCCCTGCGTCTGCGGGCGGACCTACCCGCGGCTGCCGGGAGGAATCCAGGGCCGGGTCGACGACATGCTCGTCGTCCGTGGCGTCAACGTCTACCCCTCGGCGATCGAGCGGGCGCTGCGGGAGACCGACGGCCTCGGGCTCGAGTTCCGCATCTACGTCGACCGGGTCGGTGAGATGGACGAGGTGACCGTCGAGGTCGAGCCGGCGGAGGAGCCCGACGACGAGCGGTCGCTCGGCGAGATCCGGGCGCGGGCGCTCGAGGCCCTCCGCTACCGCTGCCAGGTCCGGCTCGGCTGCGAGATCGTCGCCCCCGGCAGCTTCGAGCGAACGACGATGAAGGCGCGCCGGGTGATCGACCGCCGCTCCGCGCCGGCGGAGGCGGGCGGATGAGCCCGGTCGATCCCAGGCCGCCGGTCGAGTCCGAGGGCGAGGTCGTCACCGTGGTCGGCAGCAGCTGCACCGCCTGCGGCTACGTCGTCGCCGGCGTCGAGCCCGCCTGCCCGATCTGCGGCGCGCAGACCACCCGCGCCGCCTGCGGCCCGGGGGGGTCGGTCTGGGCCTCGACCGTGGTCCGGATCGCGGTCCCGGACCGCCAGCCGCCCTACGGCCTCGCCTACGTCGACCTTGAGAACGGCCCGCGGATCCTCGCCCACACCCCCGGCGAGGCGGCTCTGCCGGTCGGTTCGAGCGTCCTCCTCGGCCCGCTGAGCGCGGCCGGCGACCTGACCGTGGTGCCGGCGTGAAAGCGGCGATCCACGGGGTGGGGACCTCGGACTTCGCCAAGCAGCCGCAGCTGAGCGCCGGCGATCTGGTCGCGACTGCGGTACGGGAGGCGCTGGCCGACGCCGGCGTCGGCAGCGTCGAAGCCGCCTACGTCGGCACCTGCTTCGGCGAGCCCGGGATCGCCCCCCGAACCCTGCACCGCCTCGGCATCGTCGAGATCCCGATCGTCACCGTCGAGAACGCCTGCGCCAGCGGCACCACGGCCTTCCATCTCGCCTGCGGCGCGGTCGCGTCGGGTCAGTACGAGCGGGTGCTGGCGCTTGGTGTCGAGACGATGACCTCCCACTTCTCCGGCGCGATCGTCCCCGAGCTGACCGACGCCGAGGGCGCCAGCGGCATGGCTCTCCCCAGCCTCTACGCGATGTCCGCCAGCCGCTACCTGGCGAACGGGTGGGTGACCCTGGAGCAGATGGCGCAGGTCTCGGTCAAGAACCACGCCCACGCCCTCGGCAACCCGCGGGCGCAGTACGGCGGCGCGCTGTCGGTGGACGAGGTGCTCTCATCGCGCCCGATCGCCGACCCGCTGACGCTGCTGCAGTGCTGCCCGATCACCGACGGCGCCGCCGCGGTGGTCGTCGGCCGGCCGCGTGGCGGCGCGCGCGAGGTCCCGGTCCGCTCCTGCCAGCTCAGCTCCGGCGCGCTCTGGGACTACCGGACCGACCACGCCTGGGGCTACGAGCTCATCGGCTCCGTGGCCGCCAGGGCCTACGAGGCGGCAGGGATCGGGCCCGCCGACATCGACGTCTTCGAGGTCCACGACGCCTTCACGATCGGCGAGATCGTCACCACCGAGGCGCTCGGGCTGGCCGAGGAGGGCGGCGGCGGCGAGCTCGTGCAGAGCGGCAGAACGGCGATCGGCGGCGAGCAGCCGGTCAACCCCTCCGGCGGCCTGCTCTCCCGCGGCCACCCGCTGGGGGCGACCGGCACGGCCCAGGTCGCCGAGGTCGTCTGGCAGCTGCGCGGCGAAGCCGACGAGCGCCAGGTCGCCGGCGCCCGCGTCGGCGTCGTCGAGACGATGGGCGGCGGCGCCTCCGGCGTCGACGGCAACGCCGCCGTGGTGGCGGTGCTCGGTGGCTGAGCCCGGCGATCTGGGCGAGCTCGGCGATCTGCTCCGCACCGAGGCCGTCGCCGAACCGTTCCCCGACCTGGCGCGGATCCGCGAGGAGGACCCGGTCCACTGGAGCAGCCGGCACCGGGCCTGGCTGATCACCAGGCACGACGACTGCGCCGCCGCCCACACCGACTCCCGGCTCAGCTCGGACCGGATGACGCCGATCCTCAGGCGCCTGGAAGAGCGCCGAGCCTCGCCGCAGCTGATCGCGATGGTCTCCGTGCTGGCCGCCTGGATGACCTTCAAAGACGGCGAGGACCACCGCCGCCTGCGCCGTCTCGTCAACCGCGCCTTCACGCCGCGGGTGGTGGCGCTGATGAGAGACCAGATCGCCGCCATCGCCGACGGCCTCGTCGACGAGCTACCCGAGTCCGGCGCCGTCGACCTGGTCTCGACCTTCGCCTACCCGCTTCCGGCGATCGTGATCGCGGAGATGCTGGGCGTCCCCAGCGAGGATCGCGATCGCTTCAAGTCGTGGTCCTCCGACATCTCCTCGCTGGTCTTCGGCGCGGTTGACGATCCCGACCGCCACGAGCGCGCCGAATCGGGGATGACCGAACTGGTCGAGTACTTCGAAGGGCTGATCGAGAGCAGCGCCAGCCGCGGCGGCGACGAGTCGCTGCTCGATCACCTTGTCCGGGTCAGGGACGAGGACGACGACGCACTCTCCCGCAACGAGCTGCTGGCGATGTGCACGCTGCTGCTGTTCGGCGGTCACGAGACGACGACGAACCTGCTCAGCAGCGGCATCCTGGCGCTGCTACGGAACCCCGATCAGAAGGACCGGCTGCTGGCCGACCCCTCTCTCGCCGAGACCGCCGTGGAGGAGTTCATGCGCTTCGACGGCCCGTCGCGGATGAGCGTCCGGGTTGCCGCGGCGCCGATCGAGCTGCGCGGGAAGGAGATCCGCGCCGGTGACCGCGTCTTCCTGATGCTGGCGGCGGCGAACCGCGACCCCTCCCGTTTCGAGCGCCCGAACGAGCTCGACGTCGGCCGCAAGCCCAACCAGCAGATCGGCTTCGGCCTCGGGCCGCATTACTGCCTCGGCGCCCCGCTGGCCCGGCTCGAGGGCCAGATCGCGATCCCGCAGCTCTTCCGCCGCCTGCGCAGCCTCGAGCTGGACACCGGCGCGAGCCTCGCCTGGCGCCCCACCCTGCTCTCGCGCTCGCTCGAATCGCTGCCGGCCCGCTACGGCGCGGTGCTGCCGGCGAGCGCGGTCGCCTGAGCGAGAAGCGTCAGTTGGCGGCGATGAAGTGGCGGATGACGCCGACCGCGGGTGAGCGGAAGGGAAAGTAGAGGCTGGAGACGTGGCCGCGGTCGGGCACGACGTAGAGGCGCGAGCGCGGGAACCGGGCCTGGACTTCGCGCGCCTCCTGGACCGAGGTGACGTCGTCGACCTGGCCGGCGAGGATCAGGGTCGGGAAGGTCTTCGGTGCGCGCCACCTCCCTGGCACCGGGCGTTCCAGGCCGCCCGGAGGCGGCGCCGGCCAGTAGAGGCAGTTGGTCAGGTGAGCGGCGGAGGAGAGCAGGTACTCGCTCCTCCCGAACGGCGCGAAATAGTCGCGCGGCAGGCGCTTGACCGAGGCCGAGAGCTGGCGGACGCGCTGATCGATCCTGGCCGCCGGGTCCCAGAGCAGCGGGTAGTCGTTGCAGGTGACCGCGGTTTCCAGGCCATAGGAGAATTCGGACAGTTCGCCGTGACCGGCGGGTCCGGGCGCGATCAGCCTGTTCAGCCGCCGCGGTTCGCCGGCGAGGAAGCGGCGGTCGCCTTCGTCGAGGGCGAGATAGGAGCGCGGCGCCAGGGTGCCGGCCTCGAGCAGGAACCCGATCAGACCCTCGGTCGAGCGCTTGGCGGCGTGAAAGCGGTGAACCACCCGGCTGAGACGGGCGACCGGGTCCCCGGGGCAGTCGGGCGAGCGCCGGCAGCTGACCCGGAGGCCGTTCAGCCCCGCCGGCAGCAGGGTCCGGTAGTAAGGGTCGTTCGCCGGATAGGCGGAGTCGAGGATCAGCCCGCGCAGGGAATCGGCGTGGCGGACCGCGAAGGCCTGGCCGAACAGGGTTCCGTAGGAATCTCCGTAGAAGTAGACCCGGCCGAGTCCGAGCGCCTGACGGACCGCCTCGAGATCGTCGGCGGCTTCGGCGGTGGTGTAGCCGGCAGCGCGCGTGCCGAGCTGGTTCGCGCACTCGCCGATCGCGATCGGTTCCTGGACCAGCCCCTGCTGCAGATCCGGGCAATCGACCACTTCCGAGCGCCCGGTCCCGCGCTCGTCGAAGAGGACCAGATCGCGGCGGCGCAGCTGCGGCGAGAGGACGGCGACGAGCGAGCGAGCGAATGGCGCGGCGGTGGAGGCGTACCCCGGCCCCCCGTCCATCGCCATGATCGTGCCCAGCGAAGCCTGCCCGCGGTCGGCGCGCATCCGCACCGCGAAGGCGACCTTGGTCGTGCCGAGGCCCGGCTCGGCGCGCCGGATCGGGACCTCGATATGGCCGCACTCGAACGGCCGCGGCAGGCCGAGGTCGCAACTGTGGAGCTTGGGCCGCGAGGCCGCCGGAGGAGTGCTCGGCGTCGCCTCGGCCGGGGCGGCGAACAGGGCCACCACGACGAGCGCGAGCAACGCAACCGACCACTGGCGAGGCGCCTTCATCGCTGCACCGTACCGACGCCGGAGACGCCCCCGGCGTTGGCTAGTCTGGCCGACGTGGACGTCGTCCCCGAGGCTGCCGGAGCCAAGCGATCGCAGCCCCTGGCCCGCCGCCTGGCGCGGATCGCCGTCTGGATCGGCGGCGTCGCCCTCCTCATCTTCGTCCTCAACCTGCTTGGCGTCCCCGCCGGCGACTGGATCCGGGAACTCCTGCGCAAGGTCCGCGACGTCCCCGCCTGGGCGGTCGTCGCCGGGGTGGCGCTGGAGACCGCCCAGACCTCGCTGGCGGCGCTGGCCTGGTTCGGGATCCTCCGCGCCGCCCTCCCCCACACCAAGGTCCCCTACCGGCTGATCCTCGCCTGCTACGCGACCGCCGTCGGCCTCAACAGCTTCCTGCCGGCCAACCTCGGCACCTGGGTGATGCTGCTGATGTTCACGACGCTGCTCGCCGGCGCGACCTTCGCCAAGGTCATCTCCGGGCAGATCGTCGAGAAGATCCCCTTCTCGGTCTTCAACGTCGGCCTCTACCTCTACCTCTTCCTCTCGGTCAAGGGCTCGTTCGGGATCAAGCTCGGCTTCCTCGAAGACCATGCCGGCCTCGTCGTGCTGATCGTCGTCGGCGCGATCGTCCTGCTGGCGCTGCTGGCACGGATCTTCTGGCCGCGACTGGCGAAGCTGCGGGCCGAGATGGCAAGCGGCGGCGCGATCCTGCGCAGCCCCCGCCGCACCCTCACCGACCTGGTCCTGCCAGAGCTCGGCAGCTACGCCGCCCGGCTGGCGATCGTCGCCGTCTTCCTCGGGGCCTACGGGATCCCGGTCAGCTTCCACAACGTCGCCTCCGTCACCGCCTCCAACTCGATCTCCAACAGCGTCTCCGCCACCCCCGGCGGCGTCGGCGTCACCCAGGCGATGAACTCGGCTGCCCTCTCGGGCTCCGTCGACGCCTCGACCGCCACCGCCTACTCGATCGGCCAGCAGCTGATCGTCTCCGCCTGGGGCGTCGTCTTCGCCGTCATCCTCGTCTCCTGGGTCTTCGGCTGGTCCGGTGGCAAAGCCCTGGTCGAGTCCTCCTACGAGGACGCCAAGGTCAAGAGCAAAGAGCTCAAAGCCAAACGGAAAAGGCACGGCGGCAAAGTCCCTGGCTAGGCACGGAGCCACCCGGCCAGCCGCGGACATTCAAGTCCCTGGATAGGGTCGTCGATACCCACTTCTGATGCACCTACTGAGAACGATAGGCAGGCACAGTGGCGGGCGTCGCGATGCGGAAGGCGATCTGCTGCAGCTTCGAGACGTAGCCGAAGATCCCAGCATCGAGAGCGCCGTCGAGGTCGTACGAGCGTTCCTCGACATGGAAGTCGCCTACACCACCACGGTCACCCCCACCGCTCAGATCTTCGACAGCCTCAGCGGAGACGGCGAGTCCTTCGGCGTCGAAGAGGGGACGGTGATGGACATCGAGGACACCTACTGCCACCGGGTCCTCCAGGAGCGCCTGCCGTCGATCATGCCGGACGTCAGGGGAGACCCCCGCACGGCCTCGCTGCCGATCACCGTCGCCGCCGACGTTGAAGAGGACCGAAGCGAGCACGCCGCAGAGCAACCCGAGGGCAAGCATCACCGACAGCTTCCCGGGTCGGGCGAGAACTGAGCCGCGTCGGATGACGGCTCCCGCCGACGCCCTCCTCGGCGACGGACCGGATCCGCGGTCGGTGCGGCCCGGCGAGACCTTCGCGGCGAGCTTCACGATCTCGATCGCCGATATTCGGGTCGGTCCGCCCCTCGCCTGATCGCGCCCGGGACTCAAGCTCGGGCCCAGGGCTGCCGAGGTAGCACCCTGGATCCATGAAACGCCCCGCCGCTTTCATCGCCGCGGCCGCCATCTCGGTGGGGGTCGTCCTCTGCCTCGCCGCCTGCGGCAGCTCCTCGAGCGCCGGCAAGGACGGCGGCACCCTGCGGGTGACCTACGCCTCCTTTCCCGACTACCTGGACCCGGCGCTCTCCTACGACACCGAAAGCTATACGGCGATGTACGACACCTACATCCCGCTGCTGACCTACGCCCACGCCAGTGGCGAGGCCGGCAGCAAGGTGATCCCCGGGCTGGCCAGATCGCTGCCGAAGATCAGCAACGGCGGCAAGACCTACACCCTCTTCCTCCGCAAGGGGCTGAAGTACTCCGACGGCACCCCGGTCAGAGCCTCGGATTTCGCGCACGCGGTCGAACGCGTCTTCAAGCTCAACTCCGGCGGCTCCCCCTTCTACACCGACATCGTCGGCGCCGAAAGGTTCGCCGAAACGAAGCTAGGGGGCATCCCCGGGATCAAGACCGACGACAGGAGCGGCGAAATCGTCATCCACCTGGTCAAGCCTCGCGGCACCTTCAGCAACGAGCTCGGCCTGATGTTCGTCGCGCCGCTGCCGCCGAGCACGCCTGACGAAGACCTCTCGGCCTCTCCCCCGCCCGCCACCGGCCCCTACGTCATCACCAAGTCCCAGCCCGGCCGTGGCTGGGAATACGAACGTAACCCCCAGTGGTCGCAGAACAACGCCAAGCTGATGCCGGCGATTCCCAGCGGCCACGTCGACAAGATCGACGTCACCGTGATCCGAAACCCCTCGACCCAGGTCAACGACGTCGAACAGGGCAAGTTCGACTGGATGCAGGACTCGCCGCCGGCCGACCGTTACGCCGAAGTCAAGAGCAAGTACGACGGCAGCCAGTTCCGGATCGACCCGCAGATCAACACCTACTACTTCTGGATGAACACGAAGAAGGCGCCCTTCGACGACCTCAAGGTGCGCCAAGCGGTCAACTACGCGATCGATCCCGCCGCCCTGGAACGGATCTACGCCGGTCAGATCAAAGGCACGCAGCAGATCCTGCCGCCGGGAATGCCGGGCTACAAGAAGCTCGCCCTCTACCCCCACGACATGGCCAAGGCGAAGCGGCTGATCGCAGAAGCCGACCCCGCCGATCGCAACATCACGGTCTGGACCGACGACGAAAGCCCGAACAACGAAGCCGGCGAATACTACGAAGGCGTGCTCAGGGAACTCGGCTTCGACACGAAGCTCAAAGTCCTCAACTCCGACAACTACTTCACCGTCGTCAGCAACCTCTCGACGCCTGACCTCGACACCGGCTGGACCAACTGGTTCGAGGACTACCCGAACCCCAACGACTTCTTCCAGCCCCTGCTCGCCGCCGAAAGCATCCAGCCGACCAACAACACCAACTGGTCGCGGATCGACGACCCGGCGCTGAGCGCGAAGACCAGCCAGCTCGGCAGCGAACAGCTGGGGCCCGAACAGGAAGCCGAATACGCCCAGCTCGACAGGGGCTTCATGGAACAGGCCCCCTGGGCCCCCTACGGGACCTTCACCGTCGCCACCTTCGTCTCCAGCGAAATCGACCTCGAAAAGATCGTCTTCAACCCGACCTTCGGCCAGGATCTGACCAGCTTCCAGTTCAAGTAGCCACTGCTCGAACCCTTGGCTCGGTCGATCGGGGCGCGCGCCGCGAAAGCCACAAACCTTGCTTGATTCAGCAGCTCGGGCTGGGCCGAGGTCCACGTCGCTCTCCCCGCGTCGGCGATTCTGGTAGTCACCCCGATTATGGCGGGGGCCATGGCGAAGGCTGAAACAACGGCGCGATCGATTCTCACCAGTCGCATGGTGTGGATCTGGGCGGGCGTCTGGCTGGCAACGCGAGCGCTGATCGTCACCGACGTCGGCTTCTGGAATCACGTCGCGCACCTGCGGCTCGAGGACGTCAACAACTACGAGGTCTGGTCCCACTACCTGACGACTCACCACGCCCTCCCAAGCGAAGAATCGTGGCAATACCCGCCCGGCGCGGCCTTCCTGTTGCTCCTGCCGCGGCTCGGCCCCGGGACCTACGGCGAATCTTTCGTCGGGGTGATGTTGCTCTTCGACCTCGCCGGGCTCGGCCTGCTGGCGCTGCTCGGGCGCCGCTCGGCCAACTTCACCGGCGTCTGGGTCTGGCTGCTTGGGATGCCGCTGCTCGGCGTCTTCTCGGTGCTGCGATTCGACCTGGTCCCCAGCGTGATCGGTATCGCCGCGCTCGTCGTCATCCACCGCCGCCCGCACTGGTTCGGCGTCCTGGCTGGCCTCGGGGCGGCAATCAAGGTCTGGCCGCTGGTCCTGCTCTTCGGCGAGTGGGACCGGCGGCGCTTGATCGGAGCCGTTGTCGCGGCGCTGGCGACGATCGCGCTGGTGTTCCTGGTCTCCGCGATCGCCTTCGGCGACCCGTTTGGATTCCTCGGCGAGCAGGGCGGCCGCGGCCTCCAGGAGGAAGCCGTCGCGACCGGGCCGTGGCAGATCCACGAGATCGTCACCGGCGAACCCCTGCACCGGGCGGTGCGATTCGGGGCCTGGGAGATCGCGACCCACGGCGCGGACGTCGTTGCCAGCCTGCTCCAATGGCTGACCCTGGCCGCGCTCGGAGCCGCGGCTGCCTGGTGGTGGTTCCGCGCCAGGGCTATCCGCGACGGCCGCACCGACCTCGCCGACGCCGCGGTGAGCCGCGACTTCGTCTTCACCATCGTCCTGCTCCTCGTCGTCACCAGCCGGGTGCTCAGCCCTCAGTACATGGTCTGGCTGCTGGGCCTGGCGGCGGTGGTGCTCACCGCCGGCAGCACCCGACTGGCGCGTCCGGCATGGATCGTGGTCGGGGCAACGATCCTCTCCACCAGCACCTTCAAATCTCCCGAGAACACGCTGATCCGCGACCTCGCCCTGCTCACCGCGACGATCGATGCCTCGATCGCGATGGTCCTGATGGTGCGCCGGCCGCCGGTGCAGAAGCCTTTCCGCCTGTCGCCCGGGGCATCTGCGGAGACGGATAGCCGAGCTTGAAGCCCTGGCCGCCCTGGATGATCGTGCCCGGACGCGCGTCGAGTGCCTCCACGCCACGCAGGAACTCCAACGTCTCCTCGTCTTCGATCCCCTCGGCGATCACGAAGGCGCCGGTCTGCCGGGCAAAGGTCGCCATCGCCATCAGGACCGCGCGAGCGTTGGGATCGGTCGCGGCCACGGCGACGATCGAGCGGTCGAGCTTGACGTACTCGGCGCCGATCTTGCGCAGCATCTCGAGACCGGCGTTGCCGGTGCCGACGTCGTCCAGTGCGATCAGGAAGCCCTGGTCGCGCAAGCGGACGAGGGACTCGATCACCGCCCCGGTGTGCGCGCCGATCCGCTCGGTCACCTCGATCACCACCCGTCCCGGCGGCAGCCCGGCGCCTTCGACTCCCTCGAGCATCCAGTCGTTCCCGCTGGAGTCGAGCTCGAGCGTCTTCGGCGCCAGGTTGACGAAAAGCAGCGCCCCGTCCGGCAGCTCGGAGCCGGCGCGCAGCGCCCGCGACGCGCAGAGCTCGTCGAGCTCGTGCACGCAGCCGACCACGACGCCCGAGCGCGTCTAGGACCTCGTCGATCTCGCGGATCGCAACCCGCTGCCTGGGATACCTGCGACCCAGGGCTTCGAAGCCGCGCGCATCCGCCGCCTGCGTGCTGGCATAGCCGTCCAGCTGCTGCTGGTACAGGCGGTCTGAGATCAGGCGGTAGCTGGCGGCGCCGACCAGCGCCAACGCGACGACCAGCGCGTGGAAGAGACGTGGGCCGAATCCGAGTGCAACGAAGCCGCGACGAAAGGCATCCGCCCGGCGAGCGAACCGGTTGAGCCCGAGTTTCCATCGACCGTTTGGGCGCAGACCTGTAAGCCCAGGCTCGAGCTATGGAACGGACGTCGTGTCAGCGGCCGAACCAGCGGGCGCGACGAGTTGAGCCGAACTGCTCCTTCTCGGCGACCAGCGCGAGGGTGGGCTCCTGGAAGGCGCCGGTCGGTTTCGGACCGGAGAGGAAATCGACGTCGACCCTGCCGACCAGCCCCGAGCCGAACTCGATGTAGCAGGAGCCGAGACCGTCGTAGGCGCCCGGCCCCTCGCCGCCGCGGACGCGGGCGATCAGCGACGCGGCGACCACGCGTGCGGCGCCCTCGGCGAAGACGCCTGCCTTCGGCACCCCGACGGTGGTGACGTCGCCGACCGCGTACACGCCCGGAAACCCGGTCTCCAGCGTCTCGGAGTCGACCGGAACGTAGCCGTCCGTGGTCATCCCGCTGGCGATGACCACGTCGGGCGCCCGATGCTTGGGAACACCGAGGAAGAGGTCGTAGGGAATCTCGCCGCCGTCCTCGAGCCGGGCAACTTTGCGCTCCGGATCGAGCGAGGCGATGCGGACGCCGGGGCGGAAGGCGATCTCACGCTCGGCGAAGGCGCCGAGCAGCGCCGCCGAGGTTTCCGGCGACGGCGGGACCGGGCTCGGCAGCGGCATGGTGAAGCTGATCTCGCACTCGTCGCGGATTCCGCGCGCGGAGAAGTGGTCGTGCAGGAGCAGCGCGGCCTCGCTCGGCGCCGGCGGGCACTTGAAGGGCGCGCCGCAGACCCCGACCACGACCCGCCCGCCGGAGAACTCGGGCAGCAGCTCGGCCACCCGTTCGGCGCCGGCGACCGAGTAGAACTCGTCGCCGCCCTCAGCCAGCCCCGGGGTCGCGTTCATGTCGTAGTCGGCGCCGAGCGCCACCACCAGGTAGTCGGCCTCGTGGACACCGGCGTCGGTGGTGACCGATCGCGCCTGCGGATCGATCGCGACGACGGTCTCCCGCAGCAGCCGCACCCCCGGCTTGGCGATCTCGCCGTAAGGCAGGCGGACCGCCTCCGCGGACCTGCGGCCGAACATCACGTCGAGCTTCGAGAACCCGAAGACGAAGGAGTCGCTCTTGTCGATCACCGTCGCCTCGACCTCGTCGCCGAGCCCCTCCGACAGGCAGGTGGCAAGCTCGAGCCCCCCGAACCCCGCTCCCAGGATCAGCACTCGCCTCTTCATCGGGCTGACCCTACCTTGAGGGCTGCTGTGGAGGACCGATCAGCGGAGTCTTCGGCCAACGGCGGAGTCCAGCGACCGTCCGTCGGGCCCATCTCGGTCAGTGGACCGGTACCACACTGCCGTGAAGCCGGAATCCTCGACGACTTCACTCCCAGCGAGCACCGAGCATCGCCTGGTCCGCCCGATCCACTAGCTCCCCGACCGAGTCTCCAGTCTCGAGAGCGGCGAGCCCGACGGTGATCCGGGCGCCGCTCGTGCCCTCGGCGAGGCGCAGCGACATGTTCTCGTAGCGCGCATCGGCCTGGGCGATGGTCTGCCCCGAGAGCGTACAAACGAACTCGTCGCCGCCGACTCGGATCACGAGGTCATACGAACGCAGATCGCGCGTGATGCATCCAGCGACGTCTTGAAGCGCTCGGTCGCCCGCGGCATGGCCTTGCGTGTCATTGATGGCCTTGAGGCCGACGGTGTCGACAAAAGCAAGGACCAGAGGCTCTCCCGTGCGCTCGGCGCGATCCATCTCACGCCGGACCGCGGCAAGGCCCACGCGACGCCGCATCACACCGGTGAGAGAGTCGATGCCCTCATAAGCGAGCTCGAGGCTCGCCAACTCCCGGTCGTGGGCGGAATGCCTCCGGTCCTCGGCGGCATCCTCGCGATCCTGTGCGGCCAGTTCGCGCTGCTCGGCCGGTCGCTGCTCGCAGTCGGCGGCGAGTCCGTCGCGAACTTGTGCAGCGAGGTCACGCGCCTCGGCGGCAAGGTCTCGCCGGTCCGCCGCCGCCTCACGGGCCGATGGCGAAGTTGCCTCCAGCGCGCTATCCCGATCTTCACTGGTTCCCATCTCAGTTCCAGCGTAGCCGACGGTCCCATCTCAAACCTCGCGTCGAGGACTCAGTCGCGAAGACCAAGGATCTTCTCCACGTTCCTTAACAAGACATCGATCACCCGCGGGTCGGGACGACGGTGGTGACGATGCGGCGTTTGATCACCTCGCACGACTCGCGTGGCCGCTCCGATCCCGCGCCACCGAGCATGAAGCTGATCCGGCTCCTGCGCCGATCGAGCCGAGGAAGAACTGCACCGAGTTCAGTAGTAAGTCCCGGCGGCTCCGCGGGCCAGTACTGACCCCGACGCCACCGCGCACCCCTAGGGTTGCAGCATGGTCCGGCCCGATAGCCCCGCTCGTTTCTCCTGTTCCAGCATGCAAGCCGATTGGCCAACTCGAAACGCAGTGCATAGTCGATCAGTCGACAAAGGAGGCGGTCCAAGATGATGGCCGAGTCCGAGGTGCGGGTCTGCCCCCGCTGTGGCAGTCCCGCCGACCACAACGCCTATTGCTCTGAGTGCGGGTTCGATCTGAGGTCGCAAGGGGAACTGCCGACGCGCAGCCAGTGGGCTCAGGAACGTGAGAAGCCGTCCGAGGGGACGACCCCACCGGCACCGGCTCCGCCGCCGCGTCAAGAGCCCCCTGCCTCGACGTCCACGTCCCCTGATGCGGGGGCCGGACGCCCCCGCCCGTCCTTCCTGCGACCACTGCCGCTGCTGATTCTGGGCGGTGCGCTGATCGTTGCCGTCATCGTTGTGATCCTCATCGCCTCCTCGGGAGGTGGAGGCAGTGACCAAGAAGCCGTCGAGCAGCGATTGGAGGCCGTCCTCGCCGCGTCCCCCTACGGGGTCGGCACCCCGAAGGTTGAATGCCCGGCCGACGTCGAATTCGAAAAGGGCAAGCTGGTCACCTGCCATGCCAGCGCCGCAGACGGGACCACGGCAAACGTCGAAGCTACCGTTAGCTCGACGAGCGGCGAAGGTGAATTCAGCGTCGAAAACCTGATTCCGACGGAAGCCGTCACCAGCGAGTGCAGCAAGGAAATGGCCGAATTCACCCAGAGCCTGGAACTCAGCAACGGCAGCTGCGAAGTCGAATGCCCAGACCTCGCTGAAGCCAACCCGAACGGAAAACTGTCCTGCACCTTCTCCCTCGAAGAAGGAGGAGAAGGGACTGTCGACATCAGTCTTGGATCCGATGGCAAGACCCCAGGAGGCTCATGGGAAGCGACCGAGGAATGAGTCCGCGACCGGCCAAGAAAGCTTTCACTCAACCATCGCATCTCTGGATCGTTGCAGCGGCCCCTCGGTGAGTGACTGCAAGGCCCTCGGGAACGGTTTCGGCGGCTACGAGAACAACACTACCTATCTGGTAACGTCCGCCGATCTTGGCGCGACTATCCGGGTGTGGAACGGCCTCACCACCGGTGGATGGAGGGCGGAAGCAAGCTCTGAGCCGACCGCTGTCGTCACCGATGCGCCACCGCCGCCGACCGCGACCAAGCCATCGAGTACGGCGTTGCCGAAAATGGCATGGGTAAGAACTGCAAGGCGATCAAGGGCGCGACCAGGAGTTCCTTCACCCCCGGCAAGAGGTACGTTGGCGGCGGAGCGCTTGTGCGAGGTTGCACAAGTGTCCGGTTTCAACTGCTGGCGGGGGTATAGGGGGCGCCACCGGCTCCCCGCTATTGCCGCTTGAACACCACTGTCTCCTCGGCATCGCCGCCCGCATTGGGGCTGACTGCCTGAAACGTGAGATGAATGTCCTCGCCGGCTTTCCAGGAGACTCCCAGCGACGCCAGGCACTGGGTGAGGTTCAACGCGTAGGTGAAGGTGTTCGCAGGGCTCGCGGGCCGATCTGGGGCCGAGTCCTTGAACCCCGGGTAGTCGTTGGGGAAGACGTCTTGGGGCGTGAGGGCGGTCAGGTTCGGATCGGTGGTGGAGAAGGTGCTCTGCGGGCAGAACTTGGCGACCTCCTGCCCCCCGGTCCCTGGCACTCCGAGGTGCTGCACCTTCATCGTGTAGTTGAGGCCGCCGATGTCCGTCCACGTGTCCGACTCGCCCGGTGCCGGCAGGGGATCTCCCGATAGACGCTGGCGCTGAGGCCGCCAGGAGGTGAGCGTCAAGACCACATCTTCGCCCGAAAGGGCGCCTAGCGGAAATCCGTTGCCTGGTGTCCCCGGGTCGCCTGGGCTGATCGGGTAGGAAAGCGTCCTCGAGTTCCCGGCCGTGTCGCTGTAGGAGGCAAGGGCCGGCGTTGTCGCGAAGACGTATTCCAGCGTTGCCGGGAACTGGGTTTCCACACCGCCGGTCGTCACCCGCTGGATCACAACGTCGCCGGTACCGATCTGGGCGGTCGTGGCCCCGTGGGAAAGGGAGAAGAAGCCGGGCGACGGGGAAGAGGAGTTGTTCGGGGGCGTTCCGAGGCCGTCACCGTCGGGGTCGTAGGGCCCTCCAGGCACGCCCGGGAAGGACGGCCATTCAGCCCGCGTACAGCAGTTAGCGCCGAAGACCCGCCCAGTGCCTCCCCTGGTGCAGTAGCTGAGGCCGCCAAGCCAGCCATTGGGGTTATTGGGGTCCGGCTTCCCCCCGCAGTCGAGCTCCACGGAGTCGCCCGGCAGGATCCCGACGATGAGGTAGCCCGAGCTCGAGAGAGCCGTGTCGACGTCCTTCGTGGTCAGGGTCGCCGCGTTGGCGTTTACCACGGCCTCGGGAGGTAGGGGCAGCACCGAGTGGAGCTGGAACTGCGGTGTGGCCTGGGATGTGTGCGCCGCCGGCGCGGCCCCGGAGGCGCGCGCCGCGCTCGCGGTCGAGCGATCGAGGTCGTCGAGCACCAGGTCACCGTCATCATCGACGTCTAGCGCATTGGGCACCCCGTCACGGTCGGGGTCGCTCGCGGGGCCGCGCGCGTCCTTCGAGCGGACGTGGCCGAAGTTGCCGGCGCCGATCGGCACCCCGTTGTTCGCTCGGGCCCAGCGGCCTGGGGCAATCGACTTCTGCGAGAGCTTGTGGGAGAGCTTCGCGTAGCCCTTGCCGCCCTTGATCTTGACCTTGCCGAGCTTCGCTCCGGCCCTGACGGCGACGATCGCCCGCTTACCCTGCTTCGCCGGTGCCGACCACGACCGGGCCCGCGTAGACGCCGTCGGGTGCCCGCAGGTGCAGAGTGACGAGCTTGGCCGGCGGGCGCAGCTTGAACTTGGCGTGCTTGACGCGCACCGAGCTCGCCTTGCCGCTGTCTGCCAGCGCGATCAGGGTGTAGCCGGGCTTGCTCAGCTGGCCGCTGATCGGGGCGAGCTTGGCCGCAGCACTCGCCGGGAGGCTGACGGCCAATGCGAGAAGGATCGCCGCACACGACCCATAGATGCGGTTTCGCCGACTCATCAGCTGAAATTCTCGCCCTGAGCCGGACCACTGCCATCGGTGATAGACCACGCGTTTCGGGGGAGAACTACCGTGGCCCGTTTGGGGAGGCAGAGGCCGGGTCTGAGCCGTCCCAGCTAGGGCAGCACGAACCGGAACACCACTTCCGATGTCTCCCCTCCTTGCCGATTGGCCTCAGCTCGCCAAGCCTTTCGAGCCGCTCGGCGGCGTCGTTGGAGACTCGAATAGCCGACCAAGGCGAGCCCGGAGTCCAGATCTAGGGGCCCGCTATTTCGTGCTGGTCGTGTAGGCAATCTTTTGGCCGCACTTGGAGGGTTCCCCCGGCCTCGGCGAGGCCTTGACCATGCCTTGCTCCTTGCCGCCCGATAGGAACTTGCCCGTAACCGTCGCGCTCCAGACGCCATCGGGAATCTGTGCCTTGACCGTTGCCGTGAACCTTCCATTCTTGATCTTCGCCGGCTTGGAAGTCTGGGGCGGGGGCGGGCCGCCCGATCCGCAACTGTTCGGAATGTATGGCTTCACCCTCATGCCGATTACCTTCTTGCCGGACGCGGAGACCCTGAAGGTGACCGTAGTGTCTTGGCCCTTCAGGTGGCCTGAGTACTTGGCGCCCTTGACAGGCGCGGCCGCGAAGGCGATGGCGGTGACCGCCCCAATCATGAGAACCGCGAGAACCGCGAAACCGACGACCCGGCCGGTCCGAGGTCTTCCTGTCGCTGCCGTCATCCGACACTCCTTTTCGTGGGGAAGGCGTTATCCGACACCGTAGACGCTGGGCGCGGGCCGGCATCCGTATTCAGCCACAAGGCTGAGTGTGGGTCAGTACGGATGCTGATGAGGCCGGCCAGCGGCAGAGGCGGGCGGCCCTCCGAAAAGGGGCGCTCCTGACGTTTCCGTGGGTCACGTAAGCATCTGAAGCAAGGCGCACGCCGCTCCGCGCCTATGTTTCCGGCTTCTCGAAGGCTGGAGACGAA
>JADGPJ010000046.1 GCA_017882505.1 Solirubrobacterales bacterium
GAGCAGATCCGGGGTCATCCGGATCAGATCCAGGTCGCGGCGGCCCTGGCGGAGGATCTCGTGGCCGGCGGCGAAGGGGATCAGGTGGGTGAAGCCCTCGAGGGCGACGGAGTCGCCATCGGATACCAGCTCGGCAATCGACTCGGAGAGTGGACGGATCGCGCTCACGCGACGTTCGCTTCCTTTGCGATCGTCTTCCATATCGCACGGTTGATCACGCCGGCGACCCTAGCACGCAGTGCATAATGCACTAGATTTCGACTATGGAAGAGATCCCACGCCTGAATACGCCCGTGCCGTTGGAGAACTCGTTCGACGCGACGGTGGGGATCGAGTACCTGACGATCGATCCCGCAGAGGTGGTTGTCAGCCTCGAGGTGCGCGACGATCTGCTGAACGAAAACGGCTGCCTGCACGGCGGCGTGTACGCGACGCTGGCCGAGGCGATGGCCTCGATCGGAACCTTGGCCGGGGTCCTGGAGGAAGGCAAGGTGGCGATGGGGATGTCGGTTCACTCCCTGGTCCTCCGCGACGTGGTCGATGGCCTTCTCGAGGTTCGCGCGAACCGGATCGGCCAGGAGCCGGATCGCTGGACCTGGCAGGTCGAGTCGCGTCAGCCGGGTGGCGAGCTCTGCGCGCTCGGCACCGTCACCGTGGCCGTGCGAGCGAACCCGTCGGGGCGGCCGGATGGACGATGAGGCGATCCGGCTCGTATTCGCCGGGCGGAACCTCACCGAGACGGAGTTTCAGCTCCCGACGGTCGTCGTCTCCTCACCGACCAGGCGATATGAGCGTTCGCGGTCGACGAAGTTCGACTCGTCGGCCTCCAGCTCGGCGAGAACGGCTGCCGCCGCGGGCGACGGCGGGCGAGTCAGCCACTCCACACTGTCGAGCCAGAGCTCGGCGACGCCGTCATAGCCTCCGCCCACGTCCATGGAGGGGTTGAAGCGGGCCGTCACCCCCGGCTCGGTTGCCCGAACGATCGAGTAACGCAGAATCCCCAGCACTTGCGCGTTGCGCTCCAGGATAGGCGCGTGGCTATGCGTTCCTCCGAAGGAAAGAGACGATGCGGATCAAGGGGTTTGACCTCCTGCGGGTTGTGGCCGTCCGAAATAGCGGTCCCAGAAGTGAAGGTGCTCGCGGCGTGGAACCGGCCCTCGCCTGACCTCCCCGCCGAAGTGCATTGCCACCGGGTCAGTTGGATCGAAACGGGGCCACTCCGGCAGACCGGGTCCAGATGGGTCTCCTGAGGCGGCGAAGTTGAGCCAGAAGCGCCTCATGGTTTTGGACAGCGCCTCGTCCTTGTGCGTCCAGGGCCAGTCCTTCGTGCGCATGCCGCCGAAGACGTAGAACGCCTCGGTGGTGTGGAAGGCGCCTGGTTCTGACTCGAGGTAGCCGCGGTCGCTGGGCACCGGGGGGGCGTAGCTCGTGTGGTAGTAGAAGGTTGGGGAGTGGGCGCTTCGGGAATGCAGGCGAGCCCAGGTCCAGTTTTGCCAGACGAAGATGCGATCCGCCATGGCTCGAGCGCTGGAATCCTTCGTCTCGGCGTCGGACCCAGCCGGGAAGAGCTGCAAGAACTCGGCTGCGTCCTGGCCGTAGAGTGCTTGCGCCGCTTGGACGAATTCGTCAGCGGACTCGAAATAGGGCATGCCGGTGCACTCGTCTCCCGCCGACCCGGTCATGACGGGTACGTCGATCTGCCTGCCGTTGGCAAAGGCATCGTATGGATCGCCGGGAATCAGTCGCCCGTCGATGGTGGGGTGTGCGCCGGTGCCGGGGCCGGGGATTGCCTCCCCGAGCGCGGCGAAGACCAGCTTCGGCGCCTCGGGCGGCGCTGGGAGCCGGGTTTCGTTGACGCGTGTCGCGTCGAGACGTCGCAGGTCCTCGAGCGTGCGGGCGCCGAGCGCCGCCACCACTCGCTCGCCCGCAGCTTCGGCCTCGTCAAGTGATTCGAGTGAGTCGCCGACTCCGGGCGGGCGCCGCGAGCCGAAGATCCCGCCGCTCATCCCGACCGCGCGATGGAACAGGCCCGCCGCGAGCGGCGAGGTCATCAGCATGCTCGTGCTCGCGGCGCCGGCCGAGAGGCCCATCAGGGTCACGCAGCCGGGATCGCCGCCGAAGGCAGCGATGTCCTGTTGGACCCACTCGAGCGCAGCGACCTGATCGAGCAACCCGAAGTTGCCCGAGGTCCTGTCTGTCGACTCGGCGCTGAGCCACGGATGCGCGAGGTAGCCGAGGCGCCCCAGGCGATAATTGAGGGTGACCACCACCGCGCCCTCGCGGGCAAGCATCTCCCCGTTGAAGCGTGGGTCGGCGGCGCCGCCGAGGATGAAGCCGCCGTAATGAAGCCAGACGATCACGGGCCGACGCTCGGATAGGTCCAACCCTCCGGTCCAGACGTTCAAATAGAGGCAGTCCTCGTCCTGCCGCGTCAGGTCGACCGAGAGCATCGAGCGTTTCGAGACCGGAGGCTGCGGCGCGCTGGGCCCGAACTCCAGTGCAGGGCGAATCCCGTTCCATGGGGTCGTTGGTTGGGGAGGACGCCAGCGAAGCCCGCCCACCGGCGGCTGAGCGTAGGGCACGCCCAGAAAGCGAATGACGTCGCCGTCGGCGAGTCTCTCTCCCTCGAGCCAGCCCGCTTCCGTGTGGACAATTACCGGAGCCATCAGGTCGTGCATTATGCATTAAGCTCATTCCGTGGGCGATTTGGCCAAGGACCGCACGGCCCTGATCACCGGTGGGGCCGGGGGGATCGGCTCCGCGATCGTGGCGGCGCTGACCGAGAGCGGCCACCGCGTCGTCGTCCTTGACCGGGAGGCCGAGATCTCCTGCGATCTCGCAGTCGAGGACCAAGTCCGTGCCGCAGCCCTCGAGGTATTGGAGCGGCACGGCGGCTGCGACGTGCTCGTCCACGCCGCCGCCGCGCCCGACCTAGCCGACCTTGACAGCGTCGACGCCGAGACCTGGCGGCGGGTGCACGCGGTCAACGTCGAGGCCGCGGTCTGGCTCTGTCAGGAACTGGTGCCCGCAATGCGGAAGCGCCGGTTCGGGCGCATCGTCTTCATCGTCTCCGACACCGTCTGGCAGCCGCCTTCGCCTCGCCTCCTGCCGTACGTGACTTCGAAGGCAGCGCTGATCGGACTGACGCGAGCGCTCGCCACCTCGCTCGGCGGCGACGGCATCACCGTCAACGCCGTCGCCCCGGGGCTGACCGCGACCGCCGCTGCGCAGGCCGTAATGCCCGAGGAGGCTTTCGCTTCGGTTCGCGGGCGCCAGGCGCTCCCGCGCACGCTGGTGGCCGCCGACACGGCGGCCACTGTCGCCTTCGCCGTCTCCGACGGCGCCGCGGCGCTGACTGGGCAGACGCTCTCGGTCGACGGCGGCCTGATCATGCGCTGAATCACTAGAGGCCAGCCAGCTCGCCGGTGATCCGTCGGTAACCCCAGCGCGCATTCTCGCGCGCCAGCCGCAGGACCAGCGCGCGGACCTCGGCACTGATTCGCGGACGACCGGGTCTCCGGTGCGGGTAGCTCCAACGGCGAGCCACCAGCCGGCGGTGCCAAAGAAGCAGAGTCTCGGGCGTCACGAAGAACGATGGCCAGCGCCATCGAGGCAGCAGGCGACTGGCCGCGGCCAGGAAGACGCGGTCGGCTGGTCGCAGGGACGGCCTTGAGACCTGGCGACGGAGGATGGTCAGCTCGTGGCGAAGCACGACGATCTCAAGCTCCTTGAACTGAGAGGAGCGTGGGCGGAGCGCTACCAGTTCGATCAGCCTGCGCAGCGCGAGATACAGGAACGAAATAAGCAAAGGCGGCTCTCTTCGGCTCGATGACGGGCGCGCCACTCTAGGCAGAGAGACGACTCGAGGTCTCTTGCGCTGGCGCGACGTTGACCTCGCCGCTGGCCGGCTCCGAGTCGTCGACTCCAAGACCGACGCCGGTGTGCGCCAGGTCGACCTCCTCCCGGCGCTTCGCGAGGAGCTGTCGGTCCACAAGGCCAAGACTCGATACGACCGGCCTGACGACTTCGTCTTCCCGACCGAGACCGGCGCCGAAGGCGAGCGCAACAACACCCGGCGCCGGGTCCTGTTCCGCGCCGTCGAGCAGGCGAATGCGAACCTCGCCAAACGCGACCGCAACCCGCTGCCGGAGGGCCTGACCCCTCACTCGCTTCGCCGGACCTTCATCTCCCTCTTGTTCGCCACTGGCCGCGAGGTGCCCTACGTCATGCAGCAGGTCGGGCACGCGGATCCGAAGGTGACGCTCTCGATCTACGCCCGCGTGATGTACGGGGGAGAGGGTGAGCGGGAGCGGCTGAAAGTAGTTTCCGAGGGCTCGGATTGGGCACTACTGGGCACTGGCGCCGCCGAAGAGACTGGAAATCCCGGCGATCAACTCACGCTGGATTCGCTCGAAACCCAGCTAGATGCAGGCGATTCAGTTGATGGGCACGGCTGGTTTCGAACCAGCGACCTCTCGCGTGTGAAGCGAGCGCTCTCCCACTGAGCTACGCGCCCGGGAGGCGTTAATCATAGGCAGCCGGGGAAGTTCCGATCGAGCGGCGGAAGAGTCCGCTTGGGCGGCGTCGCCTGCCGAGTCGCTCAGGCGATTGCCGGCGCTTGCCCACCCGCGGCCGCGGGTGGCTGCTCGCCCTGCTCGGCCTCGGCGCTCTTGCGCAGCGCCAGCCCGACGAAGGGGTAGACGAGGGTCGAGAGCATCGCGGCGCCGACCAGGCCCGCCGCCGTCGAGGTTCTCATGTGACCGGTCTCGGTGGCGATCGTGGTGATCGCGACGACCAGCGGGAGCTCGGTGGCGCAGTAGAAGGCGAGGGCGGCGCGGTCGCGGACGCCGAGGACGCCGCGGTAGAGAAGCATCGCGGGGAGCCCTCGCACGACGAGGAAGAGGCCGAAGAACATCACCAGCTTCAGCATCGCCCCGAGCGAGCCGAGCGCGGCGAGGTCGAACGAGATTCCGCTGGTGACGAAGAAGAACGGCACGAAGAAGCCGAAGCCGACCGCGGTCAGCTTCGACTCGAACACCTGCAACTCGTGCCCTTGCAGCGCCAGCCGCACGATCATCCCGGCGACGAAGCCGCCGAGCAGGATGTCGAGGCCGAGCTTGCTTGCCAGCAGGACGAGTCCGAAGACGAGCACCACGGTCACCCGCACCGCCAGCTGGCTGCTCGCCTCGAAGGTTCGCTCCAGGGCCGGCCAGCCGCGCCAGGCGTAGCGGACCGAGCCCAGCGCCAGGACCAGTGCCAGGGCGACGAAGGCGAGCAGGATCAACGACTCGTGCAGGGGGTTGTCGGTCGAGAGGACCAGGGTCACGAGCAGGATCGGGCCGAACTCGCCGGCCCCGCCCGCCGCCAGCAGGTAGGTCCCGAAGTTGGTCTTCAGCTCGCCGTTGTCGCGGAGGATCGGGATCAGGGTGCCGATCGCCGTGGTCGCCATCGCTGAGCCGGTGTAGAGGAAGGAGAGGACGATCCCGGCCGCCGCGAGGGCGCCGCCGATCCCATAGGCGAGCCCGACCGAGAGCAGCCAGCCCCAGGCACCGAGCTTCATCGGCTTGCCGCGGATCCGCTGGAAGTCGATCTCGTAGCCGGCGAAGAAGAACAGCATGCCGAGGCCGAGGTTGGAGAAGAACTGGACGAAGTCGTCGCTGTGGGCGAGGTCGAGGAGTTCGGGGCCGACGACGATCCCGAGCATGAGCTCGAGGACCACGACCGGCGGCGCGAGCTTCTTCGGCAGGGCGGCGACGGTGATGGCCGCGACTGCGGCGACGACGACGATGGCGAAGAAGGACCCGGTGTCGACTTCGACGACGGCTGTCGGCAAGACGGTCAAGGTGCGTGATCCTACGGCCGGCAGGGTAGGATGGCCAGTGGACCGTGCTAGGCGGGGAATTAGCGGTGCCTTGTAACCCGCAATCCGCTCTAGCGGGGCCGAATTCCGTTCCGAGGGGCTGGCCGTCGGGGTCAGTGCGTCGTGGCGGCGTTGACGGCCGGGTCCTGCGCGACGTAAGCACGCGAATCAGGTCAGGTCCGGAAGGAAGCAGCCTTAAGCGGATGCTACGGGTGCCGCAGGTGAGCCCGGCAGGAGCCAAAAACGACGGACACGCCCGGTGACCTCGCTTCGAAGACGGTGCACGGTCCATTTTCTTCTCAGTCCGCATTCGTCCCCGGAATGACCGGGGACGAGTGCGAGGCGCTCAGTCGATCAGCCGGGCTCCCATGCGGCTGATCGCGATGCGCCAGGTGAGCAACGCGACGGCGACGAGGAAGGCGAAGCGGGCGATGTCGACCGCCTCGAAGCCGAAGGCGCCGCCGCGGACGAGTTCGACCAGCTGATGCAGCGGGTTGATCTGCGCGACCAGCTGCACGCCCTGCGGCAGGCCGGAGATCGGGAAGAAGGTGCCGGCGACGAGGAAGAGCGGCGTGATGCAGAGCGCGGTGACGTAGTTGAACTGGTCGATCTTGTCGACGGTCGCCGCCATCGTGATCCCGAAGCCGGCGAAGCCGAGCGCGGTGACGAAGCAGAAGAACGGCACCAGCAGCATTCCCCAGGCCGGAGCGAGGCCGAAGGCGAAGGTGACGAGCAGCGGCACGCAGCCGTAGATGCCCGAGCGCAGCGCGATCCACAGCATCTCCGCGGTGACCAGCTCCTCGATGTCGACCGGCGCCGCCAGGATCGCTTCGTAGGTGTTCTGGAAGCGGTGCTTGACGAAGGTCCCGAACATCGCCGGCAGGGCACTGGAGAAGATCACCGCCGTCGCCACCATGCCGGTGCCGACGAACTGGATGTAGGGGACGCCTTCGACTTCGTCGACCAGCGTCGCCCCGAGGCCGAGCCCGAAGGCGAGCAGGTAGACGATCGGTTCGAGGACGCTGGAGAAGGTCGTGCCCTTCCAGTAGGTGCGGAAGTTCGCCACCTCGCGACTCATCACGCCGGCGATCGCCGCCGGTTCCAGCCTCCTCATCGCGCGGTTCCTTTTGCACGGCATCCGTAACTAAGGAACCACGCGCTGGGGGTCGGGGCGCTCACTCCGCGGCCTCGCCGGTCAACAGCACGAAGACGTCCTCGAGCGTGGCGGCGCGGACGACGGCGTCCTCGGGAATGACCCCGTTCTCGGCCCGCTCGGAGCCGACGATCGCGATCGCCGGGCCCGCCGGTCGCACCCGCAGGCCCTGTTGCTCGGCGCTCGCCCGCAGCTCGGCCAGCCGTTGCGGCGGCGCGTAGACCTCGGCGGTCTGGCGGCCGGCGTGCTCGGCGATCAGGTCCGCCGGGCGGCCGCGGCTGATCACCCTACCGTGCGTCATCACCGCCACCTCGTCGGCCAGGCGCTCGGCCTCCTCTATGTAGTGAGTCGACATCAGGATCGTCGTGCCGCGGGATTTGAGCTCGCCGATCAGGGTCCAGAGCTCGGTGCGGATCTGCGGATCGAGCCCGACCGTGGGCTCGTCGAGCAGGACCAGCCGCGGCTCGTGAACGAGGCCGCGGGCGAGCAGCAGGCGCCGGCGCATGCCGCCGGAGAGCTCGTCGACGGCGTCGCGGCGACGGTCCCGCAGCCGCGCCAGGTCGAGGCAGCGGTCGACGGCGGCGCCGACGTCCTTGACCCGGTAGAGGCGGGCGTAGACGGCGAGGTTGTCCTCGACGGTGACGTCGACGTCGAGGTTGTCGAGCTGCGGCACGACGCCCATCTCCAGCCGCGCCGCCTTCGAGTCGCCGGGCAGCTCGTGGCCGAGCACGCGGAGCTCGCCCGAGTCGGGGATCGCCTGCCCGGTGAGCAGCCGCATCGTCGTCGACTTGCCGGCGCCGTTGGGCCCGAGCAGGCCAAGGCAGATGCCCTCGGGCACCTCGAGGTCGAGCCCGTCGACCGCCGCGATCGGGCCGAAGTGCTTGACCACGCCGCTGAGTTCGATCGCCGCCATGGGTTGACTCTCTCAGAGCGGCTGGTTCGCCTCAGGCGCCCGCGCGGGCGCCGGCGAGCCGCTCCGCCAGCCAGAGGTCGCAGAGCCAGTCGCCCTGCTCGCCCTTCTTGCGGGTGACGACGATGCCCTCCGGGCCGCCGCTGACGCTGACCCGCTTCCAGCGCACCGAGTTCGGCACCTCCTTCAAGGCGGAGACCACGGCGTCCGGGGCGCCGTCGCCGGCGCGGATGCGGCCGTCGCGGGAGCGGGCGCTCCACTCTGCGCCGCTCGGTTGGGCGACGGTGACCTCGCTCGTCCCGGCCTCTTCGTGGCCGCCGAGCCGGACCGTGACCGCGCGCCCGTGGCGCTGGCCGCCGAGCTCGGTGGCGCCGCGCAGGCGGTAGTCGAAGCCGGCCATCGTCGGCGAGCGCGGCTCGAAGCCGCCCTTGGGCCGCTCGGTCACCGCCAGGCCGAGCGGCTTCATCGCCCGGTCGGTGCGCTCGTAGCCTTTGTCCAGCTCGCCGCCGGGGCCGATCGCGCGGATCGAGCCGTAGACGGCGGCGATCGCGATCAGCGGCCCGCCGATCAGTAGCGGCAGGAAGGTTTCGAACAGGTAGATCGCCGGCACCGTGAGGAAGATCAGGACGACGATCACCATTCCCAGCCGCAGGCTGCGGCGGCCGACGTCCCAGACCTCGTCGCGGGCGCGGATCGCGTCGGCGTCGATCGGGGCGATCGCCATCGCCGCCCAGAGGTCGGGCTCGGCGATCGCCATCGGGTTCTCGACCTGGCGCCCGCCTTCGGCCGCGGCGCGGCTGGTCGCGGCGCCGCCGCTGCCGGCCGCCCGCTCGAGGTCGGAGCGCTGCAGCGCGAAGAGGATGACGAAGAAGATCGCGATCACGCCGAAGATCAGCCCCAGCGCCAGCTTCGGGTCGGGATCCCCCTGGCCCATCGTGGTCGCGATCACGATCGCCAGCGCGGCGACGACGAAGACGCCGATCAGGCCAAAGCGCCCGGACCGCTTGAACCCCCCAGACATGGCGAGAGGCTATCTCCGTCTCTCAAGCCGGGCAATCGCCGTGTCGATGAGGCCGGATGCCCAATCGCAAGCGTCTCCTCCAACTCGTCCCGCTCGCCCTCCTCGCCCTGACCCTTGGCGCCGCCGCCGCCGCCCTCGCCACTCCGCGCTATGTACGTCCGGCCCCCGCGCCAGACGGCCGCTACGGGAAAGTGCAGGGTGACGAGTTCATCGGCTTCAAGGTCCAGGACCGCAAGGTCACCGACTTCTTCTTCAACATGCGGATGCAATGTCACGACTCCGAATCCGGCGAAGACTTCATCCGCTACTTCGACGGTCACAACATCGGCGGCGGACGTGCCACCTTCAACGGCCACTGGGACCACAACTACACCCAGACCAGCGGCCTGCGCGAAGGCAGCGGCCTGGCCGAAGTCACCTTCACCCGCGGCCGCGGTGTCTTCGGCTCGGTCTCGGTCGTGACCACGGGCGGCACCGAAAGCGCCGAGGACTGCAACGGCTTCATCGACTTCAAAATGAAGCGCGGGCCGTTGAGCTGATCGGTGGCCGCGGTGCTCGATGAGCGCTGGATCCGCTCGCTCCACGTGGAGTCGATGCGGCGCGCGGATCTGCACGCCGAGCACGATCCGCACGTCCTCTTCCAGGCCTCGACGATCGGGGCGCTGCTGGAGGGCGCCTACGACGGCGACCTCAGCTTCGCCGAGCTGGCCGAGCACGGTGACCTCGGCCTGGGGACGCTGAACGGGCTCGACGGCGAGATGATCGCGCTCGACGGCGCCTTCTACCGGGCAGACGTCGACGGCGAGGTCAACCCGATCGCCGCTGAGGCGAAGACTCCGTTCGCGGTGGTGACGAGGTTCGAGCCGACGATCGACGAGCGGCTCGACGGTCCGCTCGCCCACGAGCGGCTGCTGGAGCGGATCGACGCGCTGGTCCCGGCCGGCGCCTCCTCCTGCGCGATCCGCCTCGACGGCCGCTTCGAACTCGTCCGCGCCCGCTCGGTGCCGGCCCAGAGCCCGCCCTACCGGCCGCTGACCGAGGTGGTCGGAGGGCAGCACGTGTTCCAGCTGGAGGACGTCGTGGGGACGATGCTCGGCTTCCGCTTTCCCGCCTATGTGGAGGGAATCGAGGTTGCCGGCTTCCACCTCCACTTCATCGACGAGGGGCGCCGCCGTGGCGGCCACGTGCTCGACTCGCGCTCGGACGGGTTGCGGGTGCGGATCGACCCCTCCGACGATCTCCACATCGAGTTGCCGCCGCGGATCGAGCTCGCCGACCCTGACCTCGCCGCCTCCACCCACGCCGCGATCGCGCGCGCCGAGGGCGGCTAGCCCCTCAGGGGCAGCGGCGGTAGAGCTTCCAGGACTCGTTGCTGGCGACTTCCCGGAAGCCGGGGGGGACCTCGAGCGAGAAGTTGGTCGGGTCGTTGGGGTCGAGGATGAAGTTGTGGATCACGAAGGGGCTGGCGGCGGCGAGGAAGTAACCGGCGCCGCTCAGTTCTTCCTTGCCGGCCTCGCTGGCGCTGACGATCTGGGTCGGCTTCACTTCGAGGCTGAAGGCGAGGCGGGGGACGGCCCGGTGGTTGGGCACGGCGACCGGGCCGCACAGCGGCTCGGCGAAGGCGCCCGAGTCGGCCAGGTCGGTGAGGTCGCGCTCGATCGTCCCCTGGTTGCTCAGGTCGCGGTGGACGGTCGAGTCGAGGTTCCACTGGTTCGGCAGCCAGATCAGGAACATCAGCGCGACGAGGCCGGCGAAGATCTGCCAGCGCCGGCGCCAGGGATGACCGGGCTCCAGCAGGCGCCAGCCGAGCAGCGCCAGGGCGACGAAGATCGACAGCACCGCCCCGGCCAGCATCGTGTAGCGGGCGATGATCGCCAGCCCGGCGCAGGCCAGCAGCGCGAAGGCGCCGAGCGAGAGGACGACGGCGACGATGCCGAGCGTCGAGCGCCGGCGCAGGAAGGCGAAGCCGAGGACCACGCCCCCGAGCGCGCCGACCATCCCCGGCCACTGCAGCACTTCGCCGAGGCGGCGCGGCCCGTAGAGGACGAGATCGATCGGCCCGGTCTGGCGCTTCAGGGTTTCGACGGTTTCCTGGGTGCCGGTCAGCGAGTAGAGGAAGTTGCCGGTGGTGATCCCGTCGAACAGCACCCACAGCAGCGGCCCCGCCAACGCCAGCGCGGCGAGCCAAGCGAGCTCGCTCGCCCCCCGCTCCCCTCGCCAGCGCAGCCTGCCGCGATCGAGGTCCAACGCCATCCAGGCCCAGTAGACGATGGCGAAGCCCCAGGCCTCGGGACGGAGCAGGCCGGCGGGGACCAGCAGGGCGAGGACGGGCCAGCCGGCGCGGGGGCGCTTCGACTCAATCGCCAGGGCTCCCAGGCAGAGGGCGATGTAGGGGAGGTCGACGTAGGCGCGCAGGCCATTGGAGAGGAAGGGGGCCCGGGTCAGGACGATCGCCGCGGCGACGGCGCCGATCCAGCGGTCGAACCAGAGCGAGCCGAGGCGGTAGACGAGGTAGCCGATCAACCCCAGTGAGGCGTAGGCGACGATCATCGTCACCGTGATCGCCCCGTCGCCGATCGGCGTCGTCACCAGGCCGAGCAGGTCGGCCAGAGGGTGGGGGGTCGGTGGCAGCGCGGCGCCGTAGTCGGGGCTGACCCCGTGCGCCAGTTCGCGGCCCCAGACCAGGGCGTAGATCGTGTCGTAGTTGGGGAAGCCGACCGGGAAGACGAGCAGCAGCGCCGCGCTCACCGCGGCGACCCAGGCGGCCGGCCACGTCCAACTGGAGAGCCTCGATGGCACCGGCGCAAGGTACCGGTGCACCCCCTCCGGGGCGCGCCCGGCCCGTGGATACACTGGCCTCAGTCCTGATGAACGAGTCGACTTCTCTCTATCGCCGCCACCGCCCAGGCTCCTTCGACGAGGTCGTCGGGCAGCAGCACGTGGTCCGCACCCTGCGCAACGCGGTCGAGCAGGGCAAGGTCCACCACGCCTACCTCTTCGTCGGCTCGCGCGGCACCGGCAAGACCTCGATGGCGAAGATCCTCGCCCGCTCGCTCAACTGCGAGCGCGGCGGGCCGACCGTCACGCCCTGCGGCGAATGCGAGTCCTGCGTGACGATCGCCGCCGGCACCTCGATCGACGTGATCGAGATGGACGCCGCCTCCAACCGCTCCGTCGACGACGTCCGCGACCTGCGCGAGCGGGTCGCCTACGCCCCGGCCGGCGGCCGCTGGAAGGTCTACATCCTCGACGAGGCCCACATGCTGACCAAAGAGGCCTGGAACGCCTTCTTGAAGACGCTGGAGGAGCCGCCGCCGAACACCCTCTTCGTCCTCGCGACCACCGAGGCGCACAAGGTGATGGCCACGATCGCCGACCGCTGCCAGCGCTTCGACTTCCAGCGGCCCTCGCTGGAGCAGATCTCCGAGGTCCTCAACCGGGTCGCCGTCGCCGAGTCGATCGAGCTCGACGAGGGGGCGGCGGCGATGATCTCGCGCTCGGCCTCGGGCAGCTTCCGCGACGCGCTCGGCACCCTCGACCAGCTGGTCGCCTTCGGCGGCAGCCACGTCGGCCTCGACGAGGTCCTGGAGATGCTCGGCGCCGTCGACGCGGAGCTTCTCTTCGACGCGATCGACGCCGTCGCCGCCGAAGACCCGAAGGCCGTCCTGCTCGGCGTCGAGAAGATGGCCCAATCGGGCCGCGACCCATCGCAGTTCGCCCGCGACCTGCTCGCCCACCTGCGACACCTCTTGGTCACCCAGACGACCGGCGAGGTGCCGGGCTCCTTCGTCGTCACCGCCACCGACGCCGCCCGGTTGCAGGCTCAGGCCGCCACGATCGGCCCCGCGACCCTGATCCGCACGATCGACGACCTGGCGCTGGCCCTCACCGCGGTCCGCGAGGGGGACGACGCGCGGATGGCGGTCGAGATCGCCCTGCTCAAAGCAGCGCGCCCGGACTTGGACCCCTCGACCGAGGGGCTGCTGCGCCGCATCGAGCGGCTGGAGGAACAGCTGGCGGGAGGGGGGCGTCCCACGGGTCCTGCCGAGCAGTCGGGGGGCCCTGCGGGCGGGGGCGGGGCCTCCGTTCTCGGACCCCCCGACTCCTCGCCACCCGTGGGAGTCCCGATCCCGATTGACGATCCTCCACCCGCCGCGCCGGAGGCACCGAGCACCGTGGGGGATGCCGCACCGACAGGACCCGCGGGCCAGGGCTCGGATCTGGACCTGGAGAAGCTTCAGCGAGTCTGGCCAGCCGTGATGGACCAGTTGGCGGCCGCTGCCCCGGCACTCGCGGCGTTCTTCGAGGATGCGCGGGTCGTGGGATTCGAGGACGCCGAGAGCGTGGTCGAGATCTCGTTTCCCGCCGCGGCGACCTTCAACAAACGCAAGGCGGAGACGCCGGAGAATCGGGAACGGGTGGCGGAAGCGCTGCAGACCGTCACCGGGCGGGGCCTGAAGCCGACCTATGTCCTGCTCGACGGCGAGAGTCCGGTGCCGGAGGAGGCGCCTGCCGCCCCCAAAGCTGATGGAGTTGACGAGGAAGAGCTGCTGGAGCGGCTGAAGAGCGAGTTCGACGCGGAGGAGGTCAGTTAGGTGGCTCGAGGAGGCGGACCAGGGGGCTTCGACGTGAACGCCCTGATGAAACAGGCCCAGCAGATGCAGACCGAGATGCTGGCGGCGCAGGAGAAGCTCAAAGACGAGGTGGTCGAGGCCAGCGCCGGCGGCGGCATGGTCAAGGTGAAGATGGGCGGCGACCTGACGCTGCGGGAGATCTCGATCGATCCCGAGGCGATCGATCCAGAGGAGGCCGAGATGCTGTCCGAGATGGTCCAGGCCGCGGTCAACGAGGCTCTGCGCGCGGCGCAGGAGCTGGCCAGCTCGAAAATGGGCGGGATCACCGGCGGCCTGGGGGCCCTCGGCGGTTGAGCACCGAGGGCCCGGCACCGCTCGCGCGCCTGGTCGCCGAGCTCTCGCGACTGCCGGGGATCGGTCAGCGCACCGCCCAGCGGCTGGCCTTCCACCTGCTGCGAGCGCCCGACGAGGAGGCCTTTGCCCTTGGCGACGCAATCCGCGAAATGAAGGAGAAGATCGGCCTCTGCGAGGAGTGCTTCAACCTCGCCGAGGGCCCGCTCTGCCGGATCTGCTCGGACCCGAACCGGGACCGGACGACGATCTGCGTGGTCGAGGAGCCGGCCGACGTGATCCCGTTCGAGCGCACCCACGAATACCGCGGCCTCTACCACGTGCTCGGGGGGGCGCTCTCGCCGATCGACGGCGTCGACGCCGAGGACCTGAAGATCACCGAGCTGCTGGCGCGAGTCGGGCGGGGCGGTGTCAGCGAGGTCGTGCTCGCGACCAACCCGACGACCACCGGTGAGGCGACCGCCCTCTACATCGCCGAGCGCCTGCGCGGACAAGTGTCTGTAACCCGCCTCGCCAGCGGCCTGCCCGTCGGCGCTGATCTCGAGCACGCCGACGAGGTGACGCTGGGCAAGGCGTTGGCCGGGCGCCGCAGTATCGAATAGTTCGCAAACTGGACGTCTCACTTAGACGTTTGTCGTCCCGCAAATAGCGGCTTTTCACAATTCCTGCGTCCGCCACTTTCGCCAATGTCAGGGCGTGGCGGGGAACTCTCACTCAGGCAGGGATTCGGGGGAGGACTCGCCCGCGCGCCGGTTGGCGCTGGAGGTGTCGGCCCAGCACGCTTCGCTGTTGGCGAAGCTGCGCGAGGAGCTCGACCCCGACGACGGCGACGCCTTCGCCGCGGCGGCGCAGCGGCTGGCGACCGAGTTCGGGCCGATCGCCGCGACCGCGGTCGAAGCGGCCTTCCGGCAGGCCGTCGCCGCAAGCGCCCCGGAGCCCGAGGCGGAGAAGCCGGTGGAGAAGCCAGCCGAACCTCACGAAGAGCTCCCGAGCCTCTATCGGCCGGGGCACATGCGTCGTCGTCTCGACCAGCTTGTCGAGACCAACCGGCGCTACGGGCACCCATTCGGTCTGGCCATCTTCGACGCCTCGGGACCGGGGACGCGGAACGGCGACGTCGGCGGCGGCCAGCAGACGATCCTGGCGATCGTCGGCGCGGCGCTGCGCGACAGCATCCGCATCGTCGACGAAGCCTTCCGCCTCGAGGAGGACGCGATCTGCGTGCTGGCGCCGAACCTGGGCACGGTCGAAGGGATGCAGATGGCGGAGCGGCTGCTGCGTCAGCTCGACGAGCTGGAGCGGGCGGGGGGGCTGCGGATCGCTGTCGCAGCCGGGGTCGTCGCCTGTCCCGAGCACGGCGCCGAGGCCGATTCTCTGCTTCACAAGGCCGACGCGGCGCTCTGGCGAGCCCGTGCCGTCGGTCAGCCGGTGGGCGTCGGCGCTTTGCAAGATCGCTGACAGATCCCGGAAATCCGTCCATAACTGATGTAAACCCGCAAAAGCGGTGGGAGAATGGCGCCCGCGCGGCGAAAGAGCCTTCGCAACACGACCTTCCCCAAGATGCCCGGAATCCGAACCAACGCAGCTGCCGAAGTCCTCGGCGTCAGCCCCAACACTCTCCGCAGTTGGGAGCGTCGCTATGGCTACCCGGTCCCGAAGCGGACCGTCGGCAACCACCGCAACTACGAGCTGGTGGAGCTGCAGACCCTGCGCGACGCGCTCGCCGACACCGGCAACATCTCCTCGGCGATCGCGCTGGCGCGCCAGCGCCAGTCGGCGCCGGCAAACGGTGGCAGCCTGCTCGCCGCCTTCGAGAGCTTCAACGAGGGTGCCGCCGACCGGGCGATCGAGGAAAGCCTGGCGCTACGACCCCTGGAGCGCACGGTCGAGGAGATGCTGCTGCCGGCGATCGACGAGCTCGCCGCCGACCCCAACCGCGAGGCCGAGCTGGAGTTCGCCTCGCGCTGGGCGACCGGCTGGCTGCACGGCGCCCGCCGCCTCGCCTCCGCCGCCTCGCGCCCGGCGGGGATCCTGCTTCTGGACTCGAGCCGCGGCCAGGACGCCGAGGAGGTCCACGCCCAGGCGTTGGACCTCGCTCTGCGCCGCGCCGGCTTCCGCGTCCTCGTCCTCTCCAACGAGCTCGGCGACGAGCGCCTCGAGCGCGCCCTCGGCGCTCTCGAGCCGACCGCGATTGTCCTCTGCGGCCCCGGCGCCGACACCCCCGGCGCGGTCAAGCTGGTCCGCAAGATCCGCGAGCTCGGCTTCGACGCCCCACTCTTCGGCTTCCGCGCCACCGGCCTGATCGGCGACGCCGTCCCCTCCGCCGGCCAGAGCCCGAGCGAGGTCACCGGCATGCTCAACGCCGACCTTCGCCGCCGCGCCGCCCAGGCGTTCGCCTAGGACACTAGCCCGCGAGGGCCAGCTCGTCGTCGGTCCGGGTAGGTCTCGGCGTCTTGCTCGGCAGCAGCAGCGACAGCGCCGCCGCCGCCAGCACGCAGATGGCTGACGCCCAGAGGCAGGCAACCAGCCCGTCCCACTGGTAGAGCAGCCCCGAGAGGACGGTGCCGGCAAGCCGCCCGCCGGCGTTCGCCATGTAATAGAAGCCGACGTTCATCGCCGCCCTGTCGTTGTCGGCATAGGCGAGGATCAGGTAGGAGTGGACCGCGGAGTTCATCGCGAACACCACTCCGAAGGCGATCAGCCCGACGACGATCACGGCGGTCGGGTCGAGGTGGACCGTCAGGCTCACGGCGATCGCGGCCGGGAACGCCGCCAGCACGAAGGCCAGCCAGGTCGCGGTCCTGCCATCGGGCTCGGCGCCTCCCTCCGCGTCTCTCCTGCGGACGAAGCCGGGGGCCGCGGCCTGCACGATCCCGTAGCCGATCACCCAGATTGCCAGGAAGCCGCCGGTCTGCCAGAAGCTCCAACCGAGGACGGTCTCGAGGTAGACCGGGAGGCCGACCACGAACCAGACGTCACGCGAGGCGAAGAGGAAGATGCGGGCGGCGGCGAGGACGTTGACCGCGCGGTTGTTGGAGAACATGTGTTTGAACCGGGCCTTCGTGTCGGGACGGCCCAGGTGGCCGTGCATCAGGCGCGAGACCACCAGCAGGGCAGTGAGCACGACCCCGGCGAGGATCAGCATCGAGGTCTGGAAACCTGCCAGGGTCAGCATCAGTCCGCCGAGGAAGAAGCCGACCCCCTTTAGCGCGTTCTTCGACCCGGTCAGGATCGCGACCCAGCGGTAGAGAGAGGATTGATCGCCCGCGGGCACGACCAGCTTCACCGCGCTCTTGGAGCTCATCTTGGTCAGGTCCTTGGCGATCCCCGAGATCGCCTGCGACGCCATCACGTAGGGAACGACCAGCCACGCCTGCGGCGCGAAGCCGAGCATGGCGAGGGCGAGAACCTGGGTGCCGAGACCCATGAAGAGCGTCGTCCTCAGCCCGAACCGCGCCGCGAGCCAGCCGCCGACGAGGTTGGTGACGATGCCGAAGATCTCGTAGAAGATGAACAGTGAGGCGATCGTGAACGGGGAGTAGCCGAGTTCGTAGAAGTAGAAGAGGACCAGCATCCGGGTCGCCCCGTCGGCGAGCGTCTCGACCCAGTAGGCACCGGTGACGAGGACGTAGTTGCGCATGTCGCCCTCGCGGTTCATCGGGAGGAGGCGACCATGCGCGCCAGCTCGACCAGGCGGTTGGCGTAGCCCCACTCGTTGTCGTACCAGGCGAGGATCTTGACCTGGGTCCCGTCGACGACCATGGTCGAGAGGGCGTCGACGATGCCGGAGCGCGGATCGTCGCGGTAGTCGACCGAGACCAGCGGGCGGGTCTCGTAGCCGAGGATCCCGGCCAGGGGCCCCGCGGCAGCGGCCGCGAGCATGCCGTTGACCTCCTCGACGTCGGTCGGCCGTTCGACCTCGAAGACGCAGTCCGTCAGCGAGGCGTTGAGCAGCGGTACCCGCACCGCGAGGCCGTTGAGGCGTCCCTGCAGCTCGGGGAAGATCAGCCCGATCGCCGTCGCCGAGCCGGTCGTCGTCGGAATCAGCGACAGGCTCGAGGCGCGGGCACGGCGGAGATCCTTGTGGGGGGCGTCGACGATGGTCTGGGTGTTGGTGAGGTCGTGCAGGGTCGTGATCGACCCGTGGCGGATGCCGATGCCCTCGTGGATCACCTTCACCACCGGCGCCAGGCAGTTGGTCGTGCAGGAGGCGGCGGTGAGGATGTCGTGGCGCTCGAGCTCGTCGCGGTCGTCGTTCACCCCGACCACCACGTTCAGCGCGGCAGGGTCCTTCACCGGCGCCGCGACGATCACCTTCCGAACCCCGCGCTCGAAGTAGGGCGCGAGCGACTCCACCGTGCGGAACTTCCCGGAGCACTCGAGGACGACGTCGACGCCGGCGTCGTCCCATGGGACCTCGCCGGGACTGGCAGCGCCGGAGTAGGCGATGCTCTTGCCGTCGACGCTGAGGGCGCCTCCCTCTGCCGACGCGCTCCGCGACCAGCGGCCGTGAACCGAGTCGAACATCAACAGGTGGGCGGCGGTTGCCGCATCGCCCTTCAGCTCGTTGACATGGGTGAACGACAGCTCCGGCCAGCCCCAGGCGGCGCGCAGGGCGAGCCGACCCATGCGGCCGAAGCCGTTGATGCCGACGTTCGTCACGCGGCCGTCTCCCCCTGCGGCGCTGCGGTGTCGAGCTCATCCACCAGGAGCGCGGTGCGCCGCCCGATCTCATCGCGCAGCCGACGGACGACCTCGATCGGCTGGCCCTGGGGATCGTCCAGGTCCCAGTCGACGTATCGCTTGCCGGGGATGTAGGGGCATTCGTCGCCGCAGCCCATCGTCACCACGACGTCGGCCCATTCGGCCAGCTCGCGGGTCAGCAGCTTGGGCCGGCGGGCCGAGAGTCCGAGGCCGAGCTCGGCCATCGCCTCGACGACCTCCGAGTGCAGCCGCTCCAGCGGTTGGGTGCCCGCGGATTTCGCCGCGTGCCTGCCGCCCGCGGCGCGATCGAAGAGCGCCTGGCTGATCTGCGAGCGACCGGCGTTGTGGAGGCAGACGAAGAGGACGCTCGCCATCTCAGCCCACCGCCCCCGCCGCGGTCGGCCTCGCTGGTCCGGGCGTCTGCTCTGCAAACCAGCGCTGCCGCGCCCAGAGCGAGACGTAGACCAGGCCGACGAGGACAGGAACCTCGATCAGCGGTCCGACGACGCCGGCGAGCGCCTCGCCCGAGGTGGCGCCGAAGACACCGATCGCGACCGCGATCGCCAGCTCGAAGTTGTTGGAGGCGGCCGTCAGCGCCAGCGTCGCGGTCCGCGGATAGCCGTAGCCGGACGCCATTCCCCAGGCAAACGAGATGCTGAACATGACGACGAAGTAGACGAGCAGCGGCAGGGCGATCCGCACGACGTCGAGCGGTTGCGTCGTGATCTGGTGCCCCTGCAGCGCGAACAGCAGGACGATCGTGAAGAGGAGGCCGTAGAGGGTGATCGGGCCGATCCGCGGCAGGAAGGTCCCTTCGTACCACTCGGCCCCACGACGGCGCAGGCCGATCACCCGGGTCAGGAACCCGGCGGCGAGGGGAATCCCGAGGAAGATCAGGACCGTCCGCGCCACCTCCCAGATGCTCACCGAAAAGCCCTGCGTGTCGAGGCCGAGCCAGCCTGGCAGGACCGTCAGGTAGAAGTAGCCGAGCAGGCTGTAGGCGACGATCTGAAACAGCGAGTTGATCGCCACCAGGATTGCCGTCGCCTCGCGATCGGCGCAGGCCAGCTCGCTCCAGACCAGCACCATTGCGATGCAGCGGGCGAGGCCGACGACGATCAGGCCGGTCCGGTAGGCGGGCTGATCGGGGAGCATCAGCCAGGCCAGCGCGAACATCAGGGCGGGGCCGATCAGCCAGTTGAGGACGAGCGAGGAGAGGAGCAGGTTCCGCTCGCCGCGCAGGTGACCGAGCTCCTCGTAACGGACCCGGGCCAGGACCGGGTACATCATCAGCAGCAGGCCGAGCGCGATCGGCAACGAGGTACCTCCGATCGCCACCGAGCTGAGGGCGCTGTCGAGGCCCGGGATCAGGGCGCCGAGGCCGAGTCCCACGCCCATCGCGACCAGGATCCAGGCCGGCAGATAGCGATCGAGCGTGGAGAGCTGCTTGGCCACCGCCGCCATCCTAAGCATTGACAAATCCGATTTCAATAGATATATGTAAATAGATGGCCGTCGATATGGAGCTCACCGCCAAGACCAAGAGGCCCGCTGGTGAACCGTGCTGCGAGCCGGTCGTCTACCCCGACGTCCAGCGCGAGCAGGCGCAGCGGATGAGCAAGATCGCCAAGGCCCTCGGGGACCCCGTCCGCCTGCAGCTGGTCGACGTGCTGCGAAAGCACGCGGGCAAGGTCTGCGTCTGCGAGCTCGTCCCCCTCTTCGACCTCTCCCAGCCGACCGTCTCCCATCACCTGAAAGTGCTCCGCGACGCCGGCATCGTCGGCTCCGAGCGCCCCGGCCTGTGGTCCTATTACTACGTGAAAGCCGATGCACTGGAGGAGTTCTCCGCGTGGCTGAGCTGACCGGCACCAAGGCCGACGAGGTGCCCGCCGCGTCTTCCTGCTGTGCCCCCGAGTCATCCGCCTGCGGCTGCTCGGCCGGGGAGGCCGACGGCGAGCAGATCCGCGCGGCTGTTCGCAGCCGCTACGCCGCCGCCGCTCAGAGCGTCGGCGCCGGCAGCGACGCCGGTGGCTCCTGCTGCGCCCCCGGCACCACGCTCACCGACGAGGAAGCCAAGGTGTTCGGGGCCGGCCTCTACGACGAGTCTTCCCAGGGCGAGCTTCCGGACACCGCGACGATGGCCTCGCTCGGATGCGGCAACCCGACCGCCGTCGCAGAGCTGAAAGAGGGCGAAACTGTCCTCGACCTCGGCTCCGGTGGCGGCATCGACGTGTTGCTCTCGGCCAAGCGGGTCGGCCCCACCGGCAAGGCTTACGGACTCGACATGACCGACGAGATGATCGCCCTGGCGCGGGCGAATCAGCGCAAGGCGGGTGCCGAGAACGTCGAGTGGCTGCGCGGCGAGATCGAGGCGATCCCGCTCCCCACCGAGACCGTCGACGTGGTGATTTCCAACTGCGTGATCAATCTCTCCGGCGACAAGCCCAAGGTGCTCGCCGAGGCCGCGCGGGTGCTCAAGCCCGGCGGCCGCTTCGCCGTCTCAGACGTGATCGCCGACGAGGACATGGACGACGCGACCCGGGCCGACATGGCCGAGTGGACCGGGTGCATCGCCGGTGCGCTGACGCGTCGCGAGTTCGCGGAGGCGCTGACAGCGGCCGGGCTCGAGGACGTCGAGATCACGGAGACCCACCGCGTCCATGACAAGGCGGCCTCGGCGATCATCCGCGCCCGCAAGCCGGCGCCCGTGGGCTAGGTCCCCGTGAGCGAGATTCACCTGTTCGACCCGCAGACTCTCTATCGCCACTGGGAGGATGGCCAGTGGACTCCTTTCGCGATCGATCTCGAGGTCGATCGCGAGCAATGGGGCGATCTCGGCGACGAGGATCGTGGGCTGATCTTCTGGGTGCTGTCCTCGCTGATGGTCGCCGAGGAGCGAATCACGACGAAGTTCTCCGGGCTGGTCGGCGCCTACGGCAGCGAGGAGGAGGCGACGTTCCTCGCGACCCAACAGGTCGACGAGGCACGCCACATGCAGTTCTACGCACGCTTTCAAGACGAGATCGTCGCCGATCGAGCGACGATCTCCGCGCATGTCGAGCGCGCGCGGCGTCAGATCTCACCCGCCTTCCGCGCGATCTTCGACACCGCTCTGGTGGAGGCGCACGAACGGCTCATCGCCAATCCGCAAGACGCCGAGGCCAAGGTCCGGTTCGTCACGCTCTACCACCAGATCCTCGAGGGAACGCTCGGCCTGACCTCGTTCAACTTCGTCACCGCCTACCTGGAGCGCGAGGAGCTGTTGCCGGGCTTTGTCGTCGGCTACTCGAAGATCCACCACGACGAGCAGCGCCACATCGCCTACGGCACCTGGTACCTGCGCCAGGCCGTCGCCGAGGCCCCTGCCCTCGCCGACGTCGTGCGCTCGACGTTGCGCGACCTGTTGCCGGCGGTTGCCGAGTCGCTGACGCCACCCGATCGCGAGGGGACCGATTGGGACGCCCTCGGGGCAAGCGCGGAGGAGATTCGCGACTTCGCCATCGGCGGCCTGACGCGGCGACTCGACGTCATCGGCGTGCCCTTGTCGACGCTCTGAGCACTACGCGATGACGAGCCAAAAAAAACCGGCACAGGGCCCGTGGGCCCTGTGCCGGTTCGGAGGAACCACCCGCGCCTCCCGGCGCTCCCCGCTCTAGTTAGAGCGAAGCGATTGATTTCAACGCGGCGGTCTTGACGACCTTGGGCAGCGGCGCGAAGTCGAGCGCCGCACCGTATTTCTGGCCGATCGTCACGCAGTACTTGACGAACTGCTGGACGAAAGCCTTCTGCGGAGCGTTGTTGGGCACGATCGCGTAAGTGAAGGTGGAGATCGGATACGCGGTCGGCACGCTCTTCGGGGGCTGGGAAATCGTCAATTCGTTGTTGGCGGGCACGCTCTTGACATACGAAGCGGCCGCTTCGATGTTCTTCAGGTTCGGGAGCTCGTAGTTCCCGGCCTTGTTCTGGACCGCTGCGGCTGGAAGGCCCGCGGCGATGATGTAGGAGGCCTCGATGTAGCCAATCGCGCCAGGAGTCTTGGTCACGGTCGAGGTGACGCCGGAGTTACCTTTGGCTCCGACTCCGGTCGGGAACTGGACCGACACGGCGTAGCCGACTTCGTTTTTCCATGATTTGCTGACTTTGGAGAGGTAGCGCACGAAACCGTAGGTGGTT
>JADGPJ010000095.1 GCA_017882505.1 Solirubrobacterales bacterium
CGGGAGACGAGGTCACGATCCGGATGAACCAGACCGCCCTCGCCCAGCTCGCCGGAACCTCGCGTGAGAGCGTCAGCCGCTTCCTCGCCGAGCTCGAGCGCGCCGGCGTCGTCCGCTCCGGCCGCGGCCGCGTCACCGTGCTCGACCCGCCGAAACTGCGTAACTACATCTACTAGGCGATGGCCGACTTCGCCGCTCTGCGCGCCCGGATGGTGGAGCGGCAGCTGCGGGCGCGGGGGATCGAGGACGAGCGGGTGCTGGCGGCGATGGGCGCGGTGCCGCGGGAGGCGTTCTTGCCGCGGCGCTGGCGCCACCGCGCCTACGCCGACTCGGCCCTGCCGATCGGCGAGGAGCAGACGATCTCCCAGCCCTGGATCGTCGCCGCGATCTGCCAGGCGCTGGAGCTGAGTGGCTCCGAGCGGCTGCTGGAGGTGGGGACCGGCTCGGGCTACTCGGCCTGCGTGCTCTCGCTGCTCGCCGCCGAGGTCGTCAGCATCGAGCGACACGAGCCGCTCGCCGAATCCGCTCGCGAGGTCCTCGGCTCGCTCGGCGTCGACAACGTCGAGCTGCTGGTCGGCGACGGCAGCGTCGGCCTCCCGGGCCGGCCCGGCTTCGACGCGATCGCCGTCCACGCCGCCGCCCCGACGGCGCCGCCGGGGCTGGTCGCCCAGCTCGCCGACGGCGGCCGGATGGTGGTCCCGCTCGGCTCCGATGACTCGGTCGACGTCCTCACCGTGCTCAGGCGGCGGGGGGAGGCGATCGAGAGCGAAGCGCTCAGTCCCTGCCGCTTCGTGCCGCTGATCGGCGAGGGGGGTTACTAGCCCCCTCGCCCGGGTTCAGCAGCTGGTGGCGTTCGGGTCCTTGGGGTCCGTCTGCGCTTCGTCTTCGCCGGCGCCGCAGTCGATCTGCTTGTCGCGCTGGCCGTCGACCGCGTCGATGAAGTCGTTGCCGCCCTTGCCGATCAGCGTGTCGGCGCCGAGGTGCCCGAGCAGACTGTTGTCGCCGTTGTCGCCGACCAGGACATCGGGGCCGTCGGATCCCTCGAGGCTCTCGTTGTTGCCGAGCACCTGATCGGGGGTGCCGCAGCCGGGGGGCCCACCGCTGCCGCCGAGCGCGACCCGGAGGCTGTCGTTCGAGCGAGCGTAGGAGACGGTGTCTTCGCCGGCGCCGCCGTCGTAGGTGTGCCCCTGGCAGGTGAGGACCGAGGAGACGAGCAGGTCGTTGCCGGCGCCGCCTTTGAGGATGTCCGCGCCGGGGTCGGCATAGAGGACGTCGCTGCCGCCGTTGCCTTCGAGCGTGTCGTTGCCGTTGTCGGGCCCGTTGTAGTTCTCGCCGGCTTCGAGGACGTCGTCGCCGGAACCGCCGACCAGCGTGTCGCTGCCGGCGTTACCGTTGATTCGGACGTGGGCGCCGGGGGGGACGCTGGGGTCGACGGCGATGTGGTCGTCACCGGCGCCGCCGGTGACGACGATCAGCGACAGCGAGCCTTCGCCGGGACACGTCACCACCGAGGGGTTCCCGGGAGGGTTGACGCAGCCGCCGCCGGCGAAGATCGGGACGCTGTCGGAGACCGTCCAGGCCCCCGCGGTGAGGGAGATGTGCATGTCGTCGGCGGCCTGGCCGCCCTGGACGACGAGGCTGGATTCGTCGAGCCCCGCGTTGAGGGTCACGTAGGCGCCACCGGGCGGGGGGCCGGCTTCCGGGCCGCAGGAGGTTTCGACCGTGAAGCCGCTGCAGGCGTCGCTGCCGGGTCCGCCGAAGGCTTCGCCGCCGCCGCCACCGCTCACGAGCGTGTCGTCGCCGACGCCGCCGTCGAGCTTGTTGGCTTCGGCGTCGCCGACGATCGTGTCGGCCTGGGGAGAGCCGACGACGTTCTCGAAGTCGCTGAGTTCGTCGTGCCCGTCGCCTTTCGCCTTGTCGACGGCGAGGTTGACCTGGATGCCGCCGCGGGTGGCACTGGCGTAGGAGACGATGTCGTTGCTGCCGCCGCCCCCGGAGAGGGTGTCGGTGCCGGCGTCGCCGCGGACGATGTCGCCGTCACCCGGTCCACCACTGGCGTTGTCGGTGCCGGCGCCGCCGAAGACCGAGTCGGTTCCAGGGCCGCCTTCGAGGTCGCCGTCGTCGCCGGGCCCGCCTTCGACCCTGTCGTTGCCGGCGCCGCCTTCGATTTTGTCGTTGCCCTTGTCGCCGAGGAGTTTGTCGTCGCCGGGGCCGCCTTCGATCTGGTCGCTGCCCTGTTCGCCGTCGATGTAGTCGTTGCCGGAGCCGCCTTCGAGCTGGTCGGGACCCTTGGCGCCGGTGAGGACGTCGTCGCCACTGCCGCCATGGAGGGTGTCGGCGCCCTTGGACCCCGACAGCTGGTCGTTGCCGGAGCCGCCGTCAAGCATGTCGGAGCCGGTTTCGCCGAGAAGCTTGTCGTCGCCTTCTTCGCCGTAGAGGGAGTCGAATCCGCGCCCGCCGACCAGGGTGTCGTCGCCGGGACCGCCGCAGATCGTGTCGTTGCCGTTGGCGCCGCCGCTGATGCGGTCGTTGCCGCCACCGCCGTAGATCACGTCGCTGGCACCCTTGCCGACGATCACGTCGTTGCCGGGCGTCCCCATGATCGTCACCTTCTTGCCGCCACAGCTCATCGCCGCCGCGCTGCCGGCAAGCGGCACCGCCAGCAGGCCGGCTGCGCAAACGAGCACCGCGACGAGCAGGCGAGAGAAGGAATGTGCGGGACGACTGAGGTTTGGGGTGAGTTGCATTGCTCTTCCATCGGTTCCCTGGGCGTAAAGCACGAATCGCGATAGGACAGATGTCCAGTCGCACCACGGGTACAGACGTCCAAACACCTGCTCCCGGCGGAGATCACGGAAGTGGCTTTTTGGGTCCGAGAGGGCCCGCTACGGGCGGGCGGGCCACGGCGGTCGGCGTCCTATACGCTCGCAGCGCAAATGCGAGGCGGTATCTATGTCCTGAACTTCTATTCGGCGGTCTTCATCGACCAGCTGAAGCGCGGGCGCAAGACTGCAACGATCCGCCTCGGCGACAAGAGCGGCAAGTACGAGCGCGGTCAGGTGGTCTGGATCACGGTCGGCTTCCGCCACAGCCCGCGCGAGAAGATCTTCACCGCGGTCATCGACGACGTCGAGGTCAAGCCCGCCGGCGAGCTCTCCCGGCGCGACATCGAGCACGACAACCCGGAGTTCCGCCGGCTTGAGGACGAGACCAAGTTCCTCGAACAGATCTACAGCCGCACGATCGCCGAGGACGACGTGGTCACGGTGATCCGCTTCTCGCAGATCGTCGAGCCGCCGCGGGCGCACCTCGGCAACGGGGAGACGCCGCACCACAACTAGGTTTCGGCCCCTGTGACCGAAGCCCGGAAATGACCGAGTACGCCTTCCTCACCACCTGGCTGCTCGAGTCCCCGCGCCAGCCGGTCTGGGACGCGATCTACGACCAGGCCAGCTGGCCGCAGTGGTGGCGCGGGGTGGAGGGGGCCGAGGAGCTGCGGCCGGGTGACGAGAACGGCGTCGGCACCGTCTCCCGCCTGGTCTGGAAGAGCCTGCTCCCGTACCGGGTCGAGTTCGAGGTGACCTCGACCCGGGTCGAGCGCCCGAACCTGATGGAGGGGCACGCGGTCGGCGAGCTCGACGGCACCGGTCGCTGGCGCTTCTACGAGCAGGACGGGGTTACCGCCGTGCTCTACGAGTGGAATGTGACGACGTCGAAGCCCTGGATGAACCGGCTGGCGCCGTTGCTGCGCCCGGCCTTTGAGTGGAACCACGACTGGGTGATGGCGCGCGGCGGCGAGGGGATCGCCGACCTGCTCGGCTGCCGCCTGCTTGCGGCCGACTGAGGAACCTCGCTATCTTTCAGTTGTTGGCACTCGCGGTCCGCGAGTGCCAAATGCCGTAAGGAGCTGGAAAGGGCTCCAGGGCGGCGTTTCCCGACTTTCCACCAGTAGACACTTACCGACAACGGAGGTTCACGGATGAAGCTGAAGCCCCTCGGGGACCGGCTGATCGTCAAGGCGATCGAGGAGGAGGCGACGACCGCTAGCGGCATCGTCCTCCCCGACACCGCCAAGGAGAAGCCGCAGAAGGGCAAGGTCGTCGCAGTTGGCGACGGCGCCATCAACGAGGACGGCAGCCGCCGGCCGCTCGACGTCTCGGAGGGCGATGAGGTCCTCTACTCCAAATACGGAGGCACCGAGGTAACCGTCGAGGGGGACGACCTGCTCGTGCTTCGCGAGTCGGACGTCCTGGCCAAGCTCGGCTAGACGCTCCCACCGGACTTAAGACTCAAGGAGGATTGAATTCATGGCTCATAAGGAGCTGAAGTACGCAGAGGATGCGAGAGGGGCCCTGCAGGCCGGCGTCGATTCCGTCGCCAATGCCGTCAAGGTCACCCTCGGTCCCAAAGGCCGTTACGTCGTGCTCGACAAAAAGTTCGGCGCGCCGACGATCACCAACGACGGCGTCACCATCGCCCGCGAGATCGAGGTCGAGGACGTCTTCGAGAATCAGGGCGCCCAGCTCGTCCGCGAGGTCGCCACGGCGACCAACGACGTGGCCGGAGACGGCACCACGACGGCGACCCTGCTGGCCCAGATCATCGTCCGCCAGGGGCTGAAGAACGTAGCCGCCGGCGCCAACCCGCTGGCCCTGCGCCGCGGTATCGAGAAGGCTGTCGACGCGGTTGTCGAGAACCTTCGCGAGAAGCAGTCCAAAGAGGTCGCGGGCAAGGACCAGATCGCTCGCGTGGCCGCCATCTCCGCCGGCGACGACGAGATCGGCAACGTGATTGCCGACGCGATCGAGAAAGTCGGCAAAGACGGCGTCGTCAACGTCGAGGAGGGCCAGACCTTCGGCATGGAGCTGGAGTTCACCGAGGGCATGCAGTTCGACAAGGGCTACATCTCGCCCTACATGGTCACCGATCAGGACCGCATGGAGGCTGTGCTCGAGGAGCCTTACATCCTCATCGCCAACCAGAAGATCGGCTCCGTGCGGGACATCCTGCCGGTGCTGGAGCAGGTCATGCAGGGCGGCAAACCGTTGCTGATCGTGGCCGAGGACGTCGAGGGCGAGTGCCTGGCGACCCTGGTCGTGAACAAGCTGCGAGGCACCTTCACCGGTGTCGCCGTCAAAGCCCCCGGCTTCGGCGACCGCCGCAAGCGGATGCTCGAGGACATCGCCGTCCTCACCGGTGGCGAGGTGATCACCGAGGAGATGGGTCTCAAACTCGAGAACACCCAGCTCGCTCAGCTCGGTAAGGCCCGCCGCGTCGTCGTCTCCAAGGACACGACCACGGTGATCGACGGCGCAGGCGCCGGCGATGACATCAAGGGCCGGATCAAGCAGATCAAACAGGAGATCGAGAACACCGACTCCGACTTCGATCGCGAGAAGCTCCAGGAGCGCCTCGCGAAGCTCGCCGGAGGTGTCGCCGTGGTCAAGGTCGGCGCCGCCACCGAGACCGAGATGAAGGAGAAAAAGCACCGCGTCGAGGACGCGCTGCAGGCGACCCGCGCCGCGCTCGAGGAGGGCGTCGTCCCGGGTGGCGGTGTGGCACTGCTGAACGCGCAGTCGTCACTGGACCCGGAGAAGCTGACCAAGGAACCCGACGAGGTCACCGGCGCCCGGATCATCCACCGCTCGCTGGAGGAGCCGGTCCGCCAAATCGCCGAGAACTCCGGCCTGGAGGGCTCGGTCGTCGTCAACAAGGTCCGTGACCTGAAAACCGGTGAAGGCCTCAACGCCGCCACCGGTGAGTACGGCGACCTGATCAAAGCCGGCGTCATCGACCCGACGATGGTCACCCGCTCGGCGCTGCAGAATGCCGCGTCGATCGCGAAGAACATCCTCGTCACCGAGGCGATCATCGCCGAACCGCCAGAGGAAGGCGGCGCCGGTGGTGGCATGCCCGGCGGTATGCCGGATATGGGCGGCATGATGTAACTCGCCCCAACCGGCGAGTGGTTCAAAGGGCCCGGCGAAAGCCGGGCCCTTTGTTTTGCCCGGGGCCCGCCTACGGGCTCTTGAGTACGTCGCTCATACGGCGCGGCTCGACGCCGAGGGCCTGGGCGTCGGCCGGTCCGCGCTCGCTGACCATCGACACCTCCATCAACTCGGCCTCCTCCCAGGTCGCGAACACGGCCTCGCCGAAGATGGAGCGCAGCGCGATCAGGCCGGAGCGGATCAACGGCAGCGGCAGATGGACGAGGGGCCGCGGCCGCCCGCCGATGCGGCTGACGAGGTCGGACATCTGGTCGTAGGTGAGCGTCTCCGGCCCGGCGAGCTCGTAGCGCGGCCCGGCCTCGGCCGCCAGCGCCGCGATCACACAGCGCGCCACGTCCTGCGCCCAGATCGGTTGGAAAGCCGCCCGGCCGTCACCGGAGACCGGCAGCACCGGGAGGAAGGAGAAGCGCCGCAGTAGCGTGATCCAGGGGTCGCTGTGGTCGTAGACGATCGAGGGGGCGAAGACCGTCGTCGCCAGCGGCGAGGAGTCGACCGCCTGCTCGGCCAGCCACTTCGCCCGGAAGAACCGCGTCCGCTGGGCGGCGTAGGCATTCAGGGCGCTGAAGAAGTGGAAGCGCTCGACTCCGCTGCGCTCCGCCGCCCGCAGCAGCCGCACCGTCGCCAGCCCGTTCAGCTCCTCGATCCGTTTCGGCGGCTGGTCGCGGATCGTCGCCGCCAGGTGGATCACCGTGTCGACCCCGCGCAGCGCCTGCCGCACCAGGTGCGGGTCCGACATCTCGCCGAGGTCGCCGAGCACGATCTGGACGTCGACCCGCCGCGCCCCCAGCCGCCGCGGCTCGCGCACCAGGCAGCGCACGTCCTCGCCGCTCTCCAGCAGCAGCGGCAGCAGCCGCGACCCGATGCTTCCCGTTGCTCCCGTCAGCAGCAGCATGTGCCGCCGATGCTAGTGGCGATGCTGTTTCGGCTTCGGGCCCAGCGTCAGCGCAACGGTGCCGGTGGCAACAGTTCCCGCGCCGTGGTCGGCGCCCGGCAGCCACCGCACGATCACGCGGTCGGGCGAGAGGACCGTTGCGGGCGTGGCCGGAGCCGCCGAGGGGCCCGCTGCTCCTGGAGCGCAGACGCACTCGGGGCCGCCAACGAGGAGGCTCAGCACCGCGAGGCGTCGACGAGGCACCAAGCCGGGAAGCTTAGGCGCTGGTGCTCTGCCTCAAGGCCACTATTGGGGGTTTCGCGCACCTCGCGAGGGTGCAGCGCGGAGACAATCCCTAGAATGAGCGCTCGCTTTTGGCGGGGGCTTCTGGCCTCTGTTCCGGCA
>JADGPJ010000096.1 GCA_017882505.1 Solirubrobacterales bacterium
GTTCCCGGGCGACAACGCCCTCGGCGGCGAGCGGCATTCGCGCGAGGCGTTCGAACGCTGGTTCGAGCGCCTCTATCGCCTGATTCCAGAGATCGAGTTCGAAGTGCGAGACGTCGCCGTGCGGGGCTGGCCCTGGGACACCGCGGTCGCCGTCGAGTGGGGGGACAGAGGCCGGGGCGCCGACGGGACCGAGTACGAGAACGAGGGAGCGCACTGGATACGCCTGCGCTGGGGCAAGGCGACCGAGGTGCACGCCTACCTCGACACCGAGAAGGTGACGCGGGGCTGCTGGCAACCTGCGCGGACGCGGGCATCGAGGAGGCGGCCGCCGCTCCGATTACCGATTAGTTGCGATTCGTTCACAGGCGTCACCGGTCCGCCCGTCATCATCTTCGCTGTGACGCAGGAGCCGGAGCAATCTGCCAAAGCGACCGACCCGGGACAGCTGCCGGCCGAAGCAGTTGATGCGACCCGCCGCACTCACCTCGCCAACGAGCGCACCCAGCTCGCCTGGTGGCGGACCGGCCTGACGGCCCTGGCGGTCGCGCTCGGGGTGGGCCGTGTGGTCCCCGAGCTCGACCAGAGCGCCACCCGCTGGCCCTACGTCGTCGCCGGGGTCGGCTTCGCGCTGTGGGGGATCGTGGCTATCGGGTACGGGACGGTGCATCAGTCGGCGATCGAGAGAGCCCTGAAGGAAGGGCAGTTCGTCCCCTCTGACCGCTGGCCGCTGGCGGTCCTCACCGTTGGCGGCCTCGCCCTCGGTCTACTTACCGCAATGCTGATATTGCTCGACTGAGCGCCCGGCCGGCCGGCGTTTCGACCGTGGATTCTTCTTCGACACCGGCGTTGAAGACGGTTTCGTCGAACGGCAGCAGCGCCAGTTCCTTCGCGTAGCCGAGTTTTTCCAGGTCGAAGAGTTCCTCGATCGTGAGCAGCAGCGAGTAGTGGTTGTAGTAGGAGGTTTCGTTGAGCGTGCCCGCTTCGACGAACGGCGAGATCAGCAGCAACCCGACCTTGCCACCGCCGCCGGTCGGTTTCACCGGGCCGGAAGCGGGTTCGGCTTCGGGCGCCGGCGGCAGGTTGGGGTAGACGGGGTTGACGCAGCAGGCGCCGGTGTCGAGCTTTTCCCCCGCCTGCGGAGCCTGACTTGAGGTGATCATGATCAGCCCGCCTTCTTCGAATGCGGGAGAAGCCTGGATCTCCGGCACCACCGTTTTGAGGAATTCTTCGGCCGCGGCCGGGCCCGCGAGCTGGCCCGGTTCGCAGGCCAGTTCGCCGCCGTCGTGGCAGGCGTTGGGGACGATGTAGGAGAGCGCCGGCGTCTTCTTGCTCACTTTCTTCTTCAGGTCGGTGGCGAGGCGATCGAGGCCAACATCGGTTTCGGCGCATTCGGGGGTGTCGATCACCGAGTGGAAGTAGACGAACGGGTTGCGCCAGGTCTCGTAGGCGTCGCCCGGGAGCGGGACCTGGCTGCCGTCGGGACCGCCGAGCAGCGGATGCCGGCAGCTGGCGGCCTGGCCGGTGATTACGCCGTTGCCGATGTCCTCGACGTAGGCCTTCCACTTCAGTTTCGCGGCGAGGAGCTGACCGGGGAGCGTCGTGGTGGCCGCCGGATAGACGCAGCCGCTGCCTTCGACCTGCCCTTCGGTCGATTCCGTCCCCGGCACGATGTCGGTGTAGTTGGGGCAGTTCGCCGCCGTTTCGACGGTCGGTCCCTGACCGCTGATCAGGGCGATCTGGTTGGCGAGGTCGCCTTTCGTGACCGCGTAGTAGTTGGAGATCACCTCGCCCTGTTCGGGCAGTTCCTTCGACAGGTACGGCGCGGTGGAGGTCTTGCCGAACGTTTCTTCGTAGCCGTTTTCGCCGAGCACGATCATGAACACGTGCTTGACTTCCGGCAGCCCTGCTGGTTCTTCTTCGAAGAACGGTTCGGGTTCAGGTTCCGGTTCCGGTTCGGCTTCGGGAAGGACTTCTTCCGGGATCACCGGGACGGCCGGGAGGCTGGACGGCGTCGCCGGTCCCGGCGCCGCCGTTTCGGGTTCGGCGCTGGGGGCGCTCGCCGTTTCCACCCGTTCGCTCGCGGCCGGCGCCGGGGCGACTTCGAGCAGGATCGAGGAGAGGCCGGCGCTCTGCGCCAGCTGGCTGGTCGCGGACCCGATCACGACCCCGAACGCGAGCATCGCCATCACCGCCACGGCGGCGGCCCTGGGCGTGGGCATGAAGCTTGGGCTGCCCCCCGGCTCCTCGACCGGCTCGGACTCGGGCCCCTGGGGACCACCGATTCCCTTCGCCGCACGATCGTCCTGGAGCATCGTGGGGAGGCGCTCGGCGATCGCGGGCGGAAGCGGCCCGCGCCGCGCGCCGCATTTCAAGCAGTAGCGCTGATCGTCCGAGAATGCGGCGCCGCAGTCGCCGCAGCCGTGCGTGGGCACGGGGCCGCGGGTGTCGTCATTCGAGGTGGCCACGCTTGCTGGCGAGTATCGCGACGCCCCGTTACCACGATGTGAAGATCTTGAGTCCCGCGGGCTTCCGATCCAGCAGCCGTCTTCACAACTCTTAAACACCCGAGCCGGGCAGTCGCCCTGAAGATGCGTAGGTGACTGCTGGCCCCGACCCAAGCGAGCGGGCCACGCCCCGGGGGCAGCCTGGCCCCGGCGCCGTGCCCGATCCTCACCAAGCGCCGATGAAGCCGCTTACGGTGGCGCCGGCCCCTGAGGCGCCGGTTGCACCTCAGCCGTCGATGGTCGCTTCGGGCGGAGACCAATGCCCCAACTGCAACGCGATCATGGCCGCCGACCAGCGCTACTGCCTGGAGTGCGGGCACCGGCGCGGCGATCCGCGCCTGCCGTTCATGGATGCCGTGGTCTTCATGGAGGCGGTCAACCAGCCCCCCAGCGCGCCACCCCCTCCGCCGCCTCGCGAGAGCAAACCGCGGATGACCGCGAACGCCTCGCTGATCGCCGGGATCGGGACCCTTGTGCTGGCGATCGGAGTCGGCGTCCTGATCGGGCGCTCGGGTGAAAACGGCTCTCCAAGCGCCGCCAACGCGACACCCCAGATCATCAAGGTCGGAGGCGGTTCCGAAACCGCGAACACCGCCTCCACCAAAGAAGCTTCCAGTGGAGGGAAGAAAGGCAAAGGTGGATCGGGTGGGTCGAAGAAGACGAAGGCCAAGAGCGAAACCGGCGCCAGCGGCACTACCAAGGCCGCCGAAGAAGTACTCAAACCGGCCGGGGACGTGAAGCTGCCACCCCCCGAAACCAAAGTCGGGGGAAAGTGCGAAAAGGGCACCGCCGGCTGCAGCAGTGGTGGCGAATTCAACGGGAATTTCTTCGGCGAATGAAGCTGAGAGCGCCGAAAAGGAAACGGGCATCGCCCACGCCCGCAACGCCCCAGGCGCCGGCTCAGCGGCCGCCGAGCGCCGCGCTCAACGCGGCCTACGGGAAGGAGTTCGTCGTCGATCTGCAGCGCCGCCGCGACCAGCTGGTCGCCCGGGTCGCGGAGCTGCAATGGGATCTGGGCGGCCTCGTCTACGAGATGACGATCCGCAACAGCATCAAGGTCGAGGTGATGGTCAAGCGCGCCGTCGTCCTCCAGGACGCCGACGCGGAACTGAGCGAGGTCGAACGGATCCTGCGTATGGACGAGACCGGCGCGGCCGGCTCCTGCGCCTCCTGCGGGGCGCCCCACAGCAGCGGCGCGACCTTCTGCTGGCAGTGCGGCAAACCGCTGCTCGAGCAGGTCTCGGGCGACTCAATCCTCCGCGGCTGAAACTCAGCGGCGCCGGCCGCAGCCAGCCGGGCTCTCAGCCGAAGCGACCGGTGACGTAGTCGCGGGTCCGTGGGTCCCGGGGCCGGCCGAAGATCGTCTCGGTGTCGTCGAACTCGATCAGGGCCCCGGTCGGCTTCTCGCCACTCATCTCGAGGCTGAAGAACGCGGTCCGATCGGCCACCCGCGCCGCCTGCTGCATGTTGTGGGTGACGATGACGATCGTGAACCGGCCTTTGAGGCTGTGCATCAGCTCCTCGATCGCCCCGGTCGCGATCGGGTCCAACGCCGAGGCGGGCTCGTCGAGGAGCAGCACGCTGGGCTCGATCGCGATCGCACGGGCGATGCAGAGTCGTTGCTGCTGACCGCCGGAGAGGCCGAGGGCGCTGTCCTTGAGCCGGTCCTTGACCTCGTCCCAGAGGGCGGCCCCGCGCAGGGCTTTCTCGACGCGATCGTCGAGCTCACTCTTGAGGCCGAGGTTGCGGGGTGCCCAGGCGACGTTGTCGTAGATCGACTTCGGGAACGGGTTCGGTTTCTGGAAGACCATCCCGATCCGGCGGCGGACCTCGACCTGGTCGACGTTGCCGCCATAGATGTCATGGCCGTGGTAGAGGATCTGACCCTCGATCCGGAAGCTGGGAACGGAGTCGTTCATCCGGTTGAGGCTGCGCAGGAAGGTCGTCTTGCCGCAGCCCGAGGGACCGATCAGGGCGGTGATCTGACCGCTCCTGATGCGCAGCGTCACGCCCGCTAGCGCCTGTTTGGCGCCGTAGAAGATGGACACGTCCTGAGAGTCGAATACGACCTCCGGGGCGGTGATCCGATGGCCGTTGACGCTGGGTCCGGTGATCCCGGTCTGCGGAACCGGGGTGTCGCTCTCGATCCGGATTCGGGAGCGCGCCGGAGGATCTTGCCCGCGAGTCGAATCGATGCCGGCGCTCATCCGGCCATCTTCCTCTTGCTGCGGGCCAGCAGCGCCCTTGCCCCGAGACTGGCGAAGAGAATCAGCGAGATCAGAACCAGAGACATGCCCCAGGCCTGGGCGAAGCCTTCGGGGTTGCCTTCTTCGGAGAGCGTGAAGATCCTCACCGGAACGTTCGGCAGCGCTTCAAGGGGGTTGAGGGAGAACTTACTGGGGTCGCCCAAGGAGGAGGCAAAGATCAGCGGCGCCGTCTCGCCAGCCGCCCGGGCAACGGCAAGTACTGTCGCGGTGACTATCCCGCCGAGTGCACTTGGCACGATGATGCCGAGCACTGAGCGCCAGCGGGCTACCCCAAGCGCATCTGATGCTTCGCGGATGCTGCTGGGAACGAGGAGAAGGACCTCCTGGCTGCCGCGGGCGATCAGCGGCAGCATGATGATCGCCAGACCCACCGAGCCGGCGAGGCCGGACTGCTGCTTGTGGTCGACGAGGAGACCGAAGATGAAGAGGCCGATGATGATCGAGGGGATGCCGTTCATCAGGTCCAGCGTCAGCCGGATCGGTCCCGCGGCACGATTCCCGGCGTACTCCGTCAAGAAAAGCGCGATCAAGACTCCCAGCGGCATGGCGATAACCATCCCGAGTCCGACGATCACGGCGGTTCCGAGCAGCTCCGGCCCGATGCCGGTCGGTGCCGCCGTGAAGACGAAGTCGAGGCTGAGAGCGCTGGCGCCCCGTTGGATCACGGAGAAGACGACGATGACCAGAACCGCAACGGCGATGACTGCGGCGATGGTGGCGCTGTATTCGGTCATCTTGCTGAAGACCTGTCGCCGGCGCAGGTTGCCGGTCGGGGTCAAAGGCGCCGCCGGATCGGGAATGCCAGCGCTCATCGTGCCACCGCCCCCTCGTAGCTGAAGCGCCTGCCGATCCACTGCGCGACGAGGTTCGAGATCAGGCCGATCACGAGCAGGATCACACCCAGGTAGAAGAGCGAGGATTGGTACAGGCCAGGGCCAGTTCCCGGGAACTGGTTGGCGATCCGCGCCGCCAGCGTGTCACCCGTCTTGAACAGAGAGGTTTGGATTGCCGAACCGGCTCCCACCACCTGGGATACCGCGATCGCCTCGCCGAGGGCGCGCCCGAGCCCCAACAGCGAAGCGGCGACGACGCCAGAAGAGGTGGAAGGAAGGACGACGCCGCGCACGACCTCCCAGCGGGTCGCGCCGAGCGCGCTGGCCCCGTCCTGTAGGTCGCGCGGGACGGCGAGAAAGAGGTCGCGTGAGATCGAGGCGATTATCGGGATCACCATGATCGTCAGGATCAGGCTCGCCGTGAAGATGCTGGCTCCGGTCGTTTCCGGCGACCCGAAGATCGGGATGAATCCAAAGGCGCCGTGCAGCCAGGGCTCCATGTGTTCGTGCACGAACGGGGCCAGTACGAGGACGCCCCAGAAGCCGAGGATTACGCTCGGGATCGCCGCCAGCATCTCAACCAAGGGCGAGACGATTCCACGGACGCCGGCGGGTGCCAGCAGGCTCAGGTAGAGGCCGATTGAGATCGCTATCGGGGCGCCCAGAAGAAGCGCGAAAGTGGAAGTGACGACGGTGCCGAAGAGCAGCGAGCCGGCGCCGAAGATCTTGAAGTTCGGCTGCCAGTCCTGGTGAACCAGGAAGCCCAGCCCGAACTTCGAGATCGCCGGGCCGGCGCCGTTTACCACTTCGTAGCCGATCAGGACGATCACGGCGATGGCGAGAATCGCGGCGGCCAGGCAGATGCCGAAAAGAAGCCGATCGCCGATCCGGTCGGCCTTCTTGCGGCGGGATCGAGCTCGGGCCGCACGGGGGTTCTGAAGGGCCGGGGGAGCGGCAGGGGTGCTCATGGGGCGGCAGCGTAGAGGACCACACACCGCTTTCTCACACCATCACCGAAATTTTCACAGAATTGACACAAGTCACAGTTTTGTTACATCTTTGACACACAGCTTCTTTCACGAGATTGACACAACTCTCCTTTCCGTTGCGGCAAATCTAGCGTCGTCAACGAACCGAAAGGATTACCTTGATTCGCAACAGGTTGCTAGCAATCTTCATCGCGGTGGCTGGATCGGTTGGAGGTATGGCAGCCGTGTCCACGGCAGGCGCATCCGCCGCCGGTCTGACCGGCGCCGGCTCCACTCTCGTCGCGCCACTGATGGCCAACTGGATCAACGGATTCGAAATCAAAGAAGGCATCCCGGTCAAATATGCCGCCGTCGGCTCTGGGGCAGGGATCGCCCAGATCACCGCACGGACGGTCGACTTCGGTGCCTCCGACGCTCCGCTGAGCCCCGAACAGGCAGCCGCCTGTAACAGCTGCGTTCAGATTCCCTGGGGACTGTCCGCTGTCGGTATCGGCTTCAACGTCCCGGGGGTGAAGAAGTTGAACCTCACCGGTCCTCTTCTCGCCCAGATCTACTTCGGCAAGATCACCAATTGGAACGACCCGAAAATCAAGAAGGTCAATCCGAAAACCAAGCTGCCGAACCTGGCGATCACGCCGATCTTCCGCAGCGACGGCTCCGGAACCACCTAC
>JADGPJ010000097.1 GCA_017882505.1 Solirubrobacterales bacterium
GGAGTCCCGCGTCGAGGGCCGGGTCGTGCTCGAGGCCGGCGCCACGCTGACCCGCTCGGTCGTCCGCGGCCCCGCCGTGATCGGCGCCGGCTCCCGCATCGAGGACGCCTACATCGGCCCCTACACCTCGATCGGCGAGGAGGTCCAAGTGCGGCGCTCGGAGGTCGAGCACTCGATCGTGCTCTCCGGCTCGGTGGTCGAGGACCTCGGCACGCGGATGGAGGCGAGCCTGCTGGGCCATAACGTGAAGCTGACCCGCAGCGACGGCATGCCGAAGACGCTCCGCCTCCTGGTCGGCGACAGCTCCGAGATCGAAATCGTCTGATGGTGGTCGAGCGATGAAGGTCCTGGTCACCGGGGCGGCCGGGATGCTGGGCCGCGACCTGATGCTCGCCGCCGGCAACGCCGGCCACGACGTGGTCGGCTTCGGCCACCGCGAGCTCGACGTCACCATCGCCGCCGGCCTCGAGAAGAAGTTCGACCTCGAGCGGCCCGACATCGTCATCAACAGCTCCGCCTGGACCGACGTCGACGGCGCCGAGGAGGCCGAGGAGGCCGCCTTCGCGGTCAACGGCACCGGCGCCGGCAACGTCGCCGCGGCCGCCGCCAAGGTCGGTGCCGGCATCGTCTACGTCTCCACCGACTACGTCTTCGACGGCGCCAAGGGCGCGCCCTACGTCGAGAGCGACCAGCCGGCGCCGCTCTCCGCCTACGGCCGCACCAAGCTCGCCGGCGAGGAGGCGACCGCCGCCGCCAACAAACGCCACTTCATCGTCCGCTCCGCGGGCCTCTTCGGGATCGGCGGCCCCAACTTCGTCGAGACGATGCTGCGGCTGGCGCGCACCCAGAACGAGGTCCTCGTCGTCCGCGACCAGGTCGGCTCGCCGACCTACACCTGGCACCTCGCCTACGGGCTGGTGCGCCTGATCGAGGGGATCGAGTACGGCATCCACCACATGGCGGCGGCGGGCAAGTGCTCCTGGTACGAATTCGCCCGCGAGATCTTCGAGCAGGCCAAGGTCGAGTGCAAGGTGCTCTCGGGCACGACCGAGATGCTCGGTCGCCCGGCCGCGCGCCCGCCCTTCTCGGCCCTGACGAGTCAGCGCGAGCACGCGATCCGGTTGCCCTCCTGGCACGACGGGCTGGCCGGCTACCTCGCCCAACGAGAAGCGGAGGCAACATGAAGCTGTTGGTCACCGGCGCCGCCGGGTTCATCGGTTCCACCTACGTCCGGATCGCCGGCGCCGAGCACGAGATCGTCGTCCTCGACAAGCTCACCTACGCGGGCCGGCGCGAGAACCTGCCCGAGGGAGTCGAGCTGGTGGTCGGCGGGATCGAGGACCCGGTGATCGTGCGCGAGGCGATGCAGGGGGTCGAAGCCGTGGTCAACTTCGCCGCCGAGTCCCACGTCGACCGCTCGATCGACGACCAGGACGCCTTCGCCCGCACCCACGTGATCGGCACCGGCACCCTGCTCGACGCCGCCCGTGAGCTCGGCGTCGGCCGCTACCTGCAGGTCTCCACCGACGAGGTCTACGGCTCGATCGAGTCCGGCTCCTTCACCGAGACCTCGCCGCTCGATCCCTCCTCGCCCTACTCGGCGACGAAGGCGGCCGGGGACCTGCTCGTCTCGGCCCACTTCCACACCTACGGCACCGAGGCCTCGATCGTCCGCGGCTCCAACAACTACGGCCCGCGCCAGTACCCCGAGAAGCTGATTCCGCTGATGGTCCTGAACGCGCTCCATGGCGACTCGCTGCCGATATATGGAGATGGGCGGCAGGTCCGCAACTGGCTCTACGTCGAGGACTTCTGCCGCGGCATCCACGCGGTGCTGATGAACGGCCGCTCCGGCGAGGCCTACAACGTCGGCGGCCCCGACGAGTGCGAGAACATCGAGGTGGTGAAGCGGGTGATCGAGCTGACCGGCGCCGACGAGTCGCTGATCGAGTACGTCACCGACCGCCCCGGCCACGACCGCCGCTACTCGCTCGCCTCCGACAAGCTCCGCGACGAGCTCGGCTGGGAGGCCCAGGTCCACTTCGCCGAGGGGCTGGAGAAGACCGTCTCCTGGTACCGCGACAACGAGGAGTGGTGGGGGCCGATCCGCTCCGGCGAGTACCGCGAGTACTACGAAAAGCAGTACGGGCGGTCGCTGAGCTGATGCCGCAGCGGCTGCCGACGAAGCTGGACGGACTCGTCCTCCTGGAGCCGGTCGTCCACGGCGACGAGCGCGGCTTCATGGTCGAGAGCTTCAGCCGCGACGCCTGGGCGCAGCTCGGCGTCGACGTCGAGTTCGTCCAGCACAACCACTCGCGCTCGGCCAAGGGGACGCTGCGCGGGATCCACTTCCAGACCGAGCCGGGGCAGGCGAAGCTGATCCGCTGCCCGCGCGGCGAGATCCTCGACGTCGCCGTCGACCTGCGCCGCGGCTCGCCCACCTACGGGCAGTGGGAGGCGCACGTGCTCGACGACGTCAAGCACCGCCAGCTCTTCGTCCCGGTCGGGTTCGGCCACGGCTTCGTCGTGCTCAGCGACGTCGCCGACGTCGCCTACCTGGTCTCCAGCCTCTACGACCCGGAGACCGAGGCCGGGATCGCCTGGGACGACCCCGACGTCGGCGTCGAGTGGCAGGTTGCCGACCCGCTGCTCAGCGAGCGCGACAAGAACGCCCCCCGCCTCTCCGAAGTCGCCGACGAGCTTCCCTTCTAACGCCGACCCCCCGGCGCGGCTTCTTGCTCGGCCGAGATCCGCCGCCTCCTGCGGCCCGGTGCCGGCTGATCGTCCGTCCAACAGTCCCTCAATTCCGGCGCGGTTCCTTTCTCACGCATTTCGTGGATAAGGAACCACACGGGTGTGTCCCCCGACGCTCGACGGATCGCGTGGTTCCTTTCGCACCTGTCGCGTAACAAAGGAACCGCGGGGTGAGGCGATGGTGCTGCACCTAGGCCACGGGCTGTTCGGATTCCCTGCCGTCGGGCCAGGGCGATCGGGACGTGGATCAGCCGCCTAATCGCCGGAGACAGCGGTGCGGGCGAGGCTGACGGCCAATTTGGCACCGACGCCGGCGTAGACGGCGGCGTTGAGCAGCGGGTTGTGCTCGGGGGCGTCGAAGCGGCGGTAGAAGCGGCCCATGCCGCGATGGAATGCGATCTCCTGGCGCGGCGCGCGGCGGCCGGCGCTGGAGCCGCCCTTGACGTGGAGGGCGACGCCGGCGGGCTCGTAGAAGACCCTCCAGCCGGCGTCCCAGAAGCGGTGGCACCAGTCGAGGTCCTCCATGTAGAGCCAGTAGCCCTCGTCGAGCAGCCCGACCTCGCGCACCGCCTCGGCCCGGCAGAGCATGAAGGCGCCGTTGACGGCGTCGACCTCGCCCGGCTCGTCGTCGCCGAGGTGCGTCGCCCGGTACTGGCTCAGCGCGCCCGAGGCCTCGCCGGAGCGGCCAACGCCGGTGAAGTGGGCGAGGGCGCTGAGCGGCGTCGGGAAGGAGCGCTTGCAGGCATGGTCGAGCTCGCCCGACTCGGTCACCAGCTTGCAGCCGACCATCCCGATCCGCGGCTCCGAGCGCAGCCGCGCCAGGGCGGTGTCGAGGGTCCCGGCGTAGACCTCGGTGTCGGGATTGAGCAGCAGCACCGCGGCCGCCTCGCTCTCGCGCAGGACCAGGTTGTTGGCGGCGGAGAAGCCGATGTTGCCGCGCCGCAGCAGCCGCACCGACGGAAACTGGCGCGCGACCATGTCGGGGGTCGGGTCGGGGCTGCCGCTGTCGACGACGGTCACCCGCATCTCGCCGCCGGCCGGGTGCTCTTCGAGCGAGCGCAGGCAGCGCCACAGCAGCTCTTCGGCGCCGTGGCTGACGATCACGACCTCGAGGTCGGGGGTCGGGGCCATCCGCGAGCGGTCAGGCGCCCTCGCCGCGGATGACCGCCCGCGGCGTCCGCAGCAGGATCGCCAGGTCGGTCAGCAGCGAGAGGTTGTCCAGGTAGTCCCGCTCCATCGCCAGCCGCTCCTCGAAGGTGAGGTCGGAGCGGCCGTAGACCTGCATCGGCCCGGTCAGCCCCGGCTTGATCGCCAGCCGGCCGCGCTGGCGCTCGTCGTAGAGGGCGACGACGCTCTCCTGCTCGGGCCGCGGCCCGACCAGCGACATGTCGCCGCGGAGGACGTTGATCAGCTGCGGCAGCTCGTCGATGCTGGTCCGGCGCAGGAAGCGACCGGTCCTGGTGATCCGCGGGTCGTCGGTGATCTTGAAGGCGGGCTCCTCGAGCTTCGCCAGGTCGACCAGCTCCCCGAGCCGCTCCTCGGCGTCGACGACCATGGTGCGGAACTTCAGCATCGTGAACGGCTCGCCGTCCCTGCCGGCGCGGCGCTGGCGGAAGAAGACGGGGCGGCCGGTGTCGAGCGCGATCGCCACCGCGACCACGGCCAGCAGCGGCGAGAGCAGCGCCAGCAGGGCGCCGGAGACGACGACGTCCATGCCCCGCTTCATCGCCTGGGTCGAGCGCGGCGGGTCGCTGAAGCGGAAGTCGAGCACCGGCAGCTCGGCCAGGCGGTTGAGCTCGATCCCCGGCCCCAGCAGCCCGAAGTGCTGGGGCAGGAAGGTCAGCGCCAGGCCATCGGCCTTGCACTCCTCGATCAGCCGCTCGGCCCCCTGCTCGCTCATCTCCTGTTCGGTGACGACGACGCGCTCGATCGCGTATTCGCGGGCGACCTTGGAGATGTCGGCGATCGAGCCCAGCCGGGGAAGCTCCGCGGCGGCGTCGTCTCCCTCCGAGGAGAGGTAGCCGACCAGCGCCAGGCGCGTCTCCGGGTGGGTGGAGACGCGGCGGGCGATGATGTCGGCGGCGGCGGCCGGGCCGACCACGAGCCCGCTCGCGAGCGCGGTGAGGCGGTGCCAGAAGAAGCGCAGGACGCCGCGGAGGACGAAGCTGGCGACCAGGGTCCCGATCCCGACCCCGATCGCGCTGGCGGGGGAGAGCGGGCCGACCGGACTCAGCGCCAGCAGGCCGTCGAGGACGAGCGTCCCGAGCACGCTCGCCGAGACCAGCGAGGGCAGCTCGTCGAGGGTGCTGTGGCGGATCCGGCGGTGGTCGTTGTCGTAGAGGCCGTGGAGCTTGACCACGAGGATCCAGATCGGGCTGAACAGCACCGCCCAGAACAGCGTCGCGACGTCGGTGGTCGAGGTCGTCGCGGTGACGACGAAGAGGGACCCGATCAGCGCCGTCCAGTCGCCGAGCGCGAGCAGCCGCCGCAGCAGCGCCCCACGGCGGCGGGAGCCACCGGGCCCGGTCAGGCCGAAGGCCCCGGCCGGCTGGTAACCGAGCGGCTCGGGCTGCGTCTGGGCCGGCGCCGCGGTTCGCGGTCCTGTCTTCGCGGCGTCGCGCGTACTGCTCATCCGCAACCTTCAAACCCGCCCCGGAGGCATTCCTCTTGGGGATTGAGTCGCCGCGCTTCGCGCAGGTCGGCTCGCGCCGCGTCGAGTTCACCGCCCTGGTGCTCGATCCTGGCCCGCAGGTAATAGAGGAGCCAGTTCCCTTCCTCGCGTTCGATCGCCTGGCCGAGCCGTTCGGCGCCGGTCGCGTAGTCGTGCTGGAACTCGGAGATCAGCCCGAGCTGCACGTAGGGGGACGCCGCCCATGGCTCGATCGAGCGCGCGGTGTTCGCGTGTTCGATCGCGCTCGCCAGGTTGTCGCTGGCGGCGGCCGACTTGCTGGTCTGGATCTCGCGATCGACGAGCAGGGGGCCGATCAGCGCCAGGGCGGTGATCCAGGCGACCGCCAGGCCGGCGACGGCGAGTCCGTAGCGCCGGTCCTCGGGGTGGCCGTTTGCCGCGGCCCGCGACCGCATCAGCTGGGCGCAGCGCGCGGCCACCAGGGCACCGCTGGCGAGGAAGAAGATCGCGCCCACCGCCGCGATCTGCCAGAACCAGTCGATCGCGGCGCCGACGGCGAAGGCGAGGATCACCGCGAACAGCGCCGCGTAGAGCTCTCGCTGCGCGCCACGCGCCGCCCGCCAAGCCGCCAGCCCGGACCAGAGCAGGACGCCGACCATCCCCAGCACGATCAGCCCGCCGATCACTCCCAGCTCGGCGAACGCCTCGAGGTACAGCGAGTGCGCGTTCAGCACCGGCGTCGGCACCTTGCGCAGCTGGTCCCAGGAGAACTGGTAGGTGCCGGCGCCGTGGCCGATCGCCGGTTCTTCGCCGAAGGCATCGATCGCGACCCGCCAGAATTCGTGCCGGCCGGCCCCGGAGAGCTGGCCGAAGTGTTCGGCCGGGTTGTTCGGGAACTGCAGGTCGGGGCTGGAGAACTGACTCCAGGCGCGGCCGCCGACCGCGATCGCGGCGCCGATCGCGACCAGCGCCGCCACCAGCGCGATCCGTTTCAGCACCTTCGGATCGCGTGAGAGCTCGACCATCCGTCCGGTTTTGCCCCCGCCCCGGTTCTCGAGCCAGCGCAGGCCCGCGAACAGCGCCAGCGCCAGCGCGATACCCGCCACGAGCAGCAGCAGCACCGTCAGGCCCTGGTCGACGCTGGCCTGGTTGGCGAGGTTTTCGGCGAGGCTGTGCCGAGCCTGCACCGCGAGGACCGCCGGCAGCGCTCCCACCGTCCCGATCGCCAGCGTCGCCAGCAGCCAGAGGCGGTCGTGGGAGAGCGCGATCAGGCAGCCGCAGGCGACAGCCAGCGCCAGCAGGCCGCCGCGTGAGTAGGTCAGGTAAAGCGCCAGCAGCACCGCCGGCAGCACCGCGACCGCGGCCCAGCGCAGCCAGGCGGTCAGCGAGAGTCGGCTCATCCACAGCATCAGCGCCGCGCCGATGCCGAAGGCGATCCCGTCGGCGTTCCAGTAGCCGAGCGGGTAGCGGAGCCGGGGGCCGTTTCCCAGTTCGTCGACGTTGAGGACGTGGGGGAGGAGACGGCTGGCAAGTGCGAGAAAAGCGATCGCGACGAGAGAAATCGCGAGACCTTCAGCGAATCGTTGTCGCCTTTGGTCGGTTTGGGCGATAAGGAATGCGGCTAGAAAGAAACCGAGGTAGACCAGGACGCGGTCTGCCTCGATCACGCTCAACTCAATCGAACCGGACCAGAGAGATGAGATTGCAGACCAAAGCGCAAGACAACCGATCAGGCCAATCGCCCAGTAGAACGGACGTGCGAGCGCCGCTCGGCCAGCCGCGCCGAGGGCCAGCATGCCGACCACAAGCAGCCATACCGCGAGGC
>JADGPJ010000047.1 GCA_017882505.1 Solirubrobacterales bacterium
CCGGATCGTTGCCGTAGAGAGGGCTGGCGCCGTCGGAGAGGAGGAGCGAGACCATCGCAACCCCTTGGGCGCTGATGTAGGCGGGCGCCTTGAGCCGCTCGACGATCGTCTCCAGGTTCCAACGCGAGTCGCGGATGGCGGCTCGCGCGACGGGCACCCTGGGGCTGAGCAACCCCCGAGGGGATGAGTCTGCCTCCGCGAGCAGCCGCTCCACACGGGCGGCGACCTCCTGTCTCGTCTTCTCGCCGACCAGCTCACTTGCGCGCTCGCGGCGAAGGACATCGGTGTTCGGATCGGCACCCGACGCCAGAGCCTTGTCGAGACTGTGGCGGCGGAGCCGGGTACGAAAGCGGGTACCCAGTGACGAAGTTCCGGCGCTTCGCAGCTTCTGACCTGGGCGCCCGGTCACCTCCATCGTTGCAATCATGTCCACCTCCTTAGTGGCCGAATCTGCGAATTAGCTCGCCTCCAGATCATCCGGCGCAGCCCATCAGGGGCGCATGAAGATGTGGCACTGGCGTATACAGATTTTGTGAAGACACGATCTCGCGCGGGGGGCCCCGGTCAGGGGACGTGCCTGAGCGGGGTATACGGTGCGCCCGCCCCCTGGGACTCGAAGACAAGCTGAGCCGCGACGCCAACACCAGCAGCGCAAGGGTGCGCACCCCAGCCCAGGCGGCGCTCGTCGTCGGCGCCCTGGGCGTCGTCTTCGGCGACATCGGCACCAGCCCGCTCTACACGATCCAGACGGTCTTCAACCCCAACGACCCGCATCCGGTCACCGCGAGCACCGAGAGCATCTTTGGGATCGTCTCGCTGATCTTCTGGGCGGTGACGATCATCGTCACCCTCAAGTACGTGCTGCTGGTGATGCGCGCCGACAACGAGGGCGAGGGCGGCATCATGGCGCTGATCACCCTGATCAGGCGGCAGGGAGTGCGGGGAGGACGCCGCACGAAACTGGCGCTGGCGGCGCTCGGCATCTTCGGCGCCTCGCTGTTCTTCGGCGACAGCATGATCACCCCGGCGATCTCGGTGCTCTCGGCGGTCGAAGGGCTCAAAATCGTCCAGCCGTCGCTGGAGCACCTGATCGTGCCGATCACCGCGGTGATCATCGTCGTGCTGTTCGCCAGCCAGCGCCTGGGGACCGCGACGGTCGGCCGCCTCTTCGGCCCGGTGATGATCGTCTGGTTCCTGGCGATCGGAGCCTCTGGCATCTCCGGCATCGCCCTGCATCCGGAAATCCTCAAGGCGCTCTCGCCGAGCTATGCGCTCGGCTTCCTCACCGGCCACTTCGGGATCGCCTTCTTCTCGTTGGCGGCGGTCGTCCTGGCGATCACCGGGGCGGAGGCCCTCTACGCCGATATGGGGCATTTCGGCCGCGCCCCAATCACCCGGGCCTGGCTGGCCCTGGTGTTCCCGGCCTGCATCCTCAGCTACATGGGACAGGGGGCGCTGATCCTCGACAACCCGGCCGCGAACATCGCCAGCCCGTTCTTCCTCCTGGTTCCGGACCCGCTGCTCATCCCGATGGTCCTGCTGGCAACCGCGGCCACCGTGATCGCCTCCCAGGCGGTCATCACCGGCGCCTTCTCGGTCGCCCACCAGGCGGTCCAGCTCGGCTACCTGCCGCGCCTGAGGATCGTCAACACCTCCGAGCACAGGATCGGCCAGATCTACGTGCCGTGGATCAACTGGGTGCTGATGGTCTCGGTGCTGACCCTCGTTTTCGCCTTCCAGACCTCGGCGGCTCTGGCCTTCGCCTTCGGTATGGCGGTCACCGCGACGATCACGATCACGACCCTGCTCTTCTTCTACATCGTCCGCCACCAGTGGGGAAAACCGCTCTGGCTGGTGGCGATCGGCGCCGGCGGCTTCCTCGTCGTCGACCTCCTCTTCCTCGCCGCCAACCTGACGAAGATCACTCACGGCGCGTGGCTGCCGCTGCTGATCGGGATCACCGTGTTCACGGTGCTGACCACCTGGCAGCGTGGGCGCGTGCTGGTTACCGGGCGCCGGGAACGAGCCGAGGGATCGCTGCGCGCCTTCATCGACAAGCTGCACGAGCGCCGCCCGCCGCTGCAGCGGGTCTCCGGCACCGCCGTGTTCCTCAACCGCAACAAGTCGACGACCCCGCTGGCGATGCGCGCCAACGTCGAGCACAACCAGATCCTGCACAGCCACGTGGTGATCCTCTCGATCGAGACCCTGCCGGTCCCGCACGTGGCACCCACTGAACGCGTCGAGATCGACGAGCTCGGCTACATGGACGATGGCATCGCCCACATCGGCGCGCGCTTCGGCTACATGGACGAGCCCAACGTCCCAAGCGTGCTGCGCCTGGCCGCGAAGGCGGGACTGGAGTGCCCGCTGGAGGTCGACGAAGCCTCCTACTTCCTCTCCACGATCGAGCTGCGGGTCGGCGATGCGCCCGGCATGACCCGCTGGCGCAAGCGCCTCTTCGTGGCTACCTCGCGGATCACCGCCGACGCCGCCGAGTACTTCGGCCTTCCGCGCGATCGCACTGTGATCATGGGCTCCCAGATCGAGGTGTAGGGGATGAGGATCACTACGACCGTCGCTCGGCCATCTCCCCGCCGCCGGTGTGCTGAGTGCCGTCTTGGCCTCAAACCGGGCCAGCGGAGAGGAATTCAGGCTGTCTTCATCCGCAGTAGCTGCAAGTATGGAAGTGGGAAGTGGCGGAGTACTGCTCTAACGCAAGCCATAGCAGGTTGGCCACCGTGGTGGACGATTTCACTTTTCCTCCTAGCCCTGGTCCACAGGTCCCGTCTCGACCGGCAACTGGCCGAAGGGGTGGATCCGGATCAGAGCCCTGCACTTTCATTGCGGGCGCGGCAACTCCAGGGGATGAGGCCCAGGCGATCCCTCGCGAATAGCCTTGAACGGGACATCGAGATGACGGAGCGGTACCCCGACGGCGCCGCGCTACCGATCAGCCGAGCCGAGGTGACCCGGGCGCGCCCCTTGCTCTTGCTGCTCCTCGAGCGGCTGAGAGAGCCTGGAGCCGTCAGCCCTCGTGGCGTGGTCATGGTCCGCCTGCTGCTAAGCGGGGGGCGGAGTCTGCTTCCGTGAGGAGCCGCTCGAGGCTTGCGGCGATCCTGCGCCGGGCCTCTTCACCGACCAGCTTCCGTGCCCGCTCCTTGCGAAGCGAGTCGGCGTTCGGGTCGGCTCCAGACGCCAAGTCCACGTCGAGCTTCTGCCGGCGGAGCCGGGCTCGAATGCGGATCGCCATTGGCGTTGGGGCCACCGGCCGGACCTTCTGGCCAGCGCTCCCGATCGCTTCCGTAGTTGCACTCATGTCGACCTCCTTTGTGGCCGAGTCTGCGAATTAGTCGCATCCAAATCATGCGACGCGGCGCGTTATGGGCGCATGCAGATTTGAGCCTCCCGCGCGAAGATGTTGTGAATGCATGCCGATCAGCGGCCGGCGCCGCCGGGCGCCAGCCCCATCCGCAATGCCCCCGCGGCCTCCAGCATCGCTCCCCGCGCGGTGCGGCCGATCGCGGTCTGGTTGGCGAAGCTGTGGACGAGGCCCGGGTGGCGGCGGAGGGCGACGCGGACCCCGGCCTCGCGCATCGCCAGCGCGTAGGCCTCGCCCTCGTCGCGGAGGGGGTCGAAGCCGGCGGTGGCGACGTAGGCGGGGGGCAGTCCGCCGAGCTCGGACGTTCGCAGGACGGAGACGCGCGGGTCGTCGATGTCGGATCCGGACGGCAGGTAGGTGGCCTCGAAATAGTCCATGTCCGCTCTGGTGAGGAGGAAGCCGTTGGCGAACAGCCGGCGGGAGGGCGTGTCCTTGGCCGAGTCGGTGACCGGGTAGATCAGCAGCTGCATCGCCGGCTGGGCCCCACCGGCGTCGCGGGCAAGCACGCTGAGCACCGCGGCGAGGTTGCCGCCGGCGCTGTCGCCGCCTACCGCGATCCTGTTCGGGTCGACGCCGAGCGGCTCGGCGTTCTCGGTCGCCCAGGCGAAGCTCGCCGCGGCGTCCTCGACGGCGGCGGGAAAGGGGTGCTCGGGGGCCAGCCTGTAGTCGATCGAGAGCACCGCGACTCCGCCGCTCGCGGCGAGGAAGCGGCAGACCCCGTCGTGGGTCTCGAGGTCGCCGATCACCCAGCCGCCGCCGTGGTAGTAGACGAGCAGCGGCGTTGACGACCCGGCCGGGAGGCCGTGCGGAACGTAGAAGCGAGCCGGGATCGACCCCGCCGGCCCCGGCACCTCGATCGCCTCTGTCCGCGCCATCGGGATCACCGGCCGGCTCGACGCCACCGCGGCCTCGAGGCGACTCTGCGCCCGCGCTTGCGCCACCGTCATCCCGGCGGCGAACGACTCGCTGCCGGCCAGCTCGGCGAGCCGGATCAGCGCGTGGACGTCGCTGGCGAGGGTGAGGCCGTCGATGCTCGGAGGCGGTCCGAAGAGCCGCCGCTGAACGCGTGGAGAAAGGCCACAGATTGCCTTCACGATCCTGTGCTCGGCGGTGGGAGATAGGCGTGGGAGCGTGGCCATCGGCGGCGCAAGGCTACGCGAATCGGTGCAATCGGGGGGAATCGCCGGGTGGAGATGGCGGTCGTCCTCCGCCAAGGTGATCCTCGGTTAGCAGGGCTTGCCGCTGGGCCAGTCGGGCCCTGGCAGCAGCCGGCTCAGGGGTTTGGCGCCGAGTCCCTCGAGGAACCGCGCCATCTCCCTGCCGGAGTTGGTTTCCATGCCGTCGCGGTAGCAGGGGAAGGCCCGCGGGTTGCCTTCGGCCGTCGCCCAGCCCCACTCGGTCCAGGGATAACCGGGAAGCGCGGTGGCGATTTCCGCGCCGGCCCTGACGGTGGCGCCCGCCGGTGCCAGTTTCATCAGGTGCTCGGCGACGTAGACGATCGAGCCGGCGTGGTCCCCGTTCAGCAGCCGGTACCAGATGAAGGCGCCCCCGGGCCACCCGGATTTCATCGAGGACCCGAGGATCAGGGCCCTGCCGATCGCCAGCACCGGCTCGCGACGGTTGGGCATGTAGTCGACACCCATGTCGGTGCGGCTGACGCTCCAGCTCCCGCTCGCGAAGGGGTCGACGTAGTGGCCGCCGGGGACCGGACTCGATTCGGGGCCCGGAGGAGCGGCACCACCGGGGGCGGCCGTCGCGGAGGCGCAGCCGAAGCTCAGCAGGAGCCCGATGGCCCAGATACCCAACCTCAGCGTGCGCGCGGTCCTTCGCAAACCAAGTCTCCTTCGTCGGCCTGCGGGGTTAGCTGTCGGGCTGGCGCTGAAGAAGCCTGCGCCCCCACCTGTGGGTTCGCCCCAAAGTCCCTGGTTCCCCCGCTCCCCAGCTTGTCGCTCGGGATTCGGCATACCGGTTGTCCGGACGTCGGCAGTCTAGCGGCGGGCGTAGACCACGGGCCTGCCAAGCGGTAGGACGACAGAAGTCGACCGCCCCTCGATCACGAGAGCCTCGCGAGCCAACGGCGCGGCTTGCCTGGCCCTACGACCTCAACCGCAGCCGGTGTTGTTGCCGCAGCTGGAGCAGGTGTAACAGGACCCCGTCCGCTGCATCATCCCGCCGCACTGCTCGCAGGCCGGGCCGAGGTCGAGGCCTCGCATCTTCGCCGGGACGACCGGGGGGGAGTCGGTCATCGCCGCGGCCGCGGCGACCGTCCTGCCGGGCTTCGCCACGCCGCCGTTGCCGGGCTTGGCGTGGCCGTTGCCGCCGTTCGCCGGGCCGGCGGTGTCGGTCGGGATGCCGAGCCCCAGCTGCGAGGTCTCCGCCTCCTGCTTGTTACGGACCTCGGTGGTCATGATCCCGAGTTCCTGCAGCGTCTCGGTGTCCTCGATGAAGCGGCTCGCAACCCAGCGCATGATGTAGTCGGGCAGCGATTTGGCGAAGGGGATCTCCGGGTTGCCGGTGATGCCCTCGGGCTCGAAGCGCATGTAGCTGAACTTGCGCACGAAGTCTTCGAGCGGGACGCCGTACTGGAGGCCGAGCGAGATCGCCGTCGCGAAGGCGTTCATCAGCCCCCGCATCGTCGAGCCCTCCTTGCCGATGTCGGTGAGGAAGATCTCGCCGACCGAGCCGTCGTCGTACTTGCCGGCGGTGATGTAGCCCTCGTGGCCGGCGATCGAGAACTTGTGGGTGATCGATTCGCGCTCGCGCGGCATCCGTTTGCGCTCCGGAGGCAGCACGACGACTTCGACCTCGGCCTCCTTCTCGTCCTGCGCGTCGGTGCGCAGGGCCTGCGCCGTCTTCGAGCCGTCGCGGTAGATCGCCAGCGCCTTGAGGCCGCCGTTCCAGCCGCGCGTGTAGGCGTCGGCGATGTCGGCGACCGTCGCCGACTGAGGCAAGTTGACCGTCTTCGAGATCGCTCCCGAGATGAAGGGCTGGGTCGCGGCCATCATGTCGATATGGCCGGTGTGGGAGATCGCCCGCTCGCCGACCGCGACGTCGAACACCGGCAGGTGCTCGTCCTTGAGGCCGGGGGCGCCGATGATCGTGTTCTGCTCGGCGATGTGGGCGTTGATCTGGTCGATCTCGGCGGCCGAGTAGCCGAGCGTCTGCAGCGCCAGCGGCACCGATTTGTTGACGATCGTCATCTGCCCGCCGCCGACCAGCTCCTTGAACTTGACCAGCGAGAAGTCGGGCTCGATCCCGGTCGTGTCGCAGTCCATCAGGAAGCTGATCGTCCCGGTCGGGGCCAGCACCGTCGCCTGCGCGTTGCGGTAGCCGTGTTCGTCGCCGAGTTCGACCGCTTCCTCCCAGGCCCGCTGGGCGGCGCCGAGCAGCTCGCCCTTGATCCCGGTCGGGTCGACGTCGTAGGAGGCGTCGCGGTGCATCCGCATCACTCCGTTGTGGGGCTCGCGGTTCTTCTCGTACTCGTCGTAGGGCCCGGTCGCGCCGGCGGCGATCAGCGCCGACTGGCGGTAGGCGCGGCCGGTCATCAGCGCCGTGATCGCGGCGGCGACGTTGCGGCCCTCGAGCGAGTCGTAGGGGAGCCCGTCCGACATCAGCAGGGCGCCGAGGTTGGCGTAGCCGAGGCCGAGCTGACGGAAGGCGAAGGCGTTGGCGGTGATCTCCTCGGTCGGGTAGCTGGAGAAGCCGACGACGATCTCCTGGGCGAGGAAGACGACGTCGACCGCGTGCTCGAAGTCCTCGACGTCGAAGCTGCCGTCCTCGCGGCGGAACTTCATCAGGTTGAGCGAGGCGAGGTTGCAGGCCGAGTCGTCGACGTGCATGTACTCAGAGCAGGGGTTGGAGGCGTTGATCCGACCCGACTCCGGGCAGGTGTGCCAGCGGTTGATGATCGTGTCGTACTGGACGCCGGGATCGGCGCAGCGCCAGGCCGCCTCGGAGATCTGGTTCATCAGGTCACGCGCGTCGAGCGTTTTCACGGATTCGCCGGTCACCCGTGCGGTCAGGTGCCACTCCTCGTCAGCCTCGACCGCCTCCATGAACTCGTCGGTGACCCGCACCGAGTTGTTGGCGTTCTGGTACTGGATCGAGGTGAAGCCCTCGCCATCGATCGACATGTCGAAGCCGGCGTCGCGCAGCGCCTCGGCCTTCTCCTCCTCGTCGGCCTTGCACCGGATGAAGTGCTCGACGTCCGGGTGGTCGACGTCGAGGACGACCATCTTCGCCGCCCGCCGGGTCTTGCCGCCGGACTTGATCGTCCCCGCCCAGGCGTCGGCGCCGCGCATGAAGCTGACCGGGCCGCTCGCGGTGCCACCCTTCTTCAGGGGCTCCATCGAGCCGCGGATGTTGGAGAGGTTGATGCCGGCGCCGGAGCCGCCGCGGAAGATCTTGCCCTCTTTGGTGTTCCAGCCGAGGATGCTCTCCATGGTGTCCTCGACGCTGAGGATGAAGCAGGCCGAGCACTGCGGCGTCTCCTCGAAGCCGACGTTGAACCAGACCGGCGAGTTGAAGGCCGCTTTCTGGTTGAGCAGGATCCAGGTCAGCTCGGCCTCGAAGGCGTCGGCGTCCTCCTCAGAGGCGAAGTAGCCGCCCTCGCGGCCCCAGTTGGAGATCGTCCCGGAGACACGCCCGATCATCTGTTTGACCGAGTTCTCGCGCTGATCGCTGCCGAGCTGGCCGCGGAAGTACTTCTGGGCGACGATGTTGGTCGCGTTCTGGGACCAGCTCTTGGGGAACTCGACCCCGCGCTGCTCGAAGGCGGGACTCTCGGGGTTGCCGATCACCGCGTCGCGGATCTCCCACTCGATCTGGTCGAAAGGATGCACGCCGGCAGCCGAGAACCGCCGCTCGATAGAGAGGCCCCTCAGACCGTTTTTCGGACTGGCAGTGGCGGTCTTGGACATCGAACTTCTCCTCTCGCAGCGACTTTCAGGGGTAACTGCGCAGGATCGTCTTTGGGTCGGACGGAAACAGCCTCCAAATCCGCAAACAAGGAGCTGATTTGGGAGGCGGGGCTCGTCTACATGGTGGCAACTTCGCAATCTCGGCACTAATAGAGCTGTACCCTCAGAGATATGGCTGAAGATCTACGGCGCAGCGCCGAGCGGATGGGGGAGCGGGCCGCCGCCGCCAAAGAGGCGATGGGGGATCGTGCCACCGCGGCCAAGGAGGCCGTCGGCGAGCGCGCGATCGCGGCCAAAGAGGCGACCGCCGATGCGATCGCGGCGGTCAAGCCGAAGCTGCGCGGTGTCTCCCACGAGTGGGCGTTCTTCCTCTCGCTCGGTTTCGGCGTCGCCCTGATCATCCTCGCGAAGACGCCGAAGGCGACGCTCGCGGTCGGGATCTACGCAATCAGCCTCTCGGCCCTGTTCGGGACCAGCGCCCTCTATCACCGGGTCAACTGGACCAAGCCCAAGGTGCGGATGCGGATGCGCCGCCTCGATCACTCGATGATCTTCTTCCTCATCGCCGGTACCTACACGCCGTTCGCGCTGCTGGCCCTCAACGGGACCCTGGCCCTGGCGATCCTCGTCGTCGTTTGGATCGGGGCGATCGCCGGGGCGATCGTCGAGATGATCTGGATCAACCACCCGAAATGGGCCTCGGTCCTGATCTACATGTCGCTCGGCTGGGTCGCACTGATCGCCTTCCCCGAGCTCTGGTCCTCGATGGGCGTCGCCGGGGCACTGCTGATCGCCTTCGGCGGCCTCCTGTACACGGCCGGCGCCGTCGTCTACGCGACCCAGCGCCCCGACCCCAACCCGGCGGTCTTCGGCTACCACGAGGTCTTCCACCTCTTCGTCATCGCCGCCGCGATCGCCCATTTCTCGGCGATCGCATTCTTCGCCCTGCCGCACGCCTGAGCGTCGCCGCGACCTACGCCGCGACGCTCTGCTGCGCCAGCACCGTCTGCAGCTCCTCGACTTCGGAGACCAGCTCGGCGAGAATCTCCTCCAGCTGCTGGGACTGCTCGGCGGTGAGCTCGAGTCGCCCGTCCTCGAACTGCTCTTGGGCGCGCGGCACGGGCAGTTCGCCCTCGACCACGCGGCCACCGAGGGCACCGAGGACTTTGCGCGCCTCGGCCTGGGCCCAGACCGCGCCGAACATTCCCGTCGAGGCGCCGATCGCCGCCGCGGGCTTGCCCATCAGGGCGCTTTCGCCGGCGGGACGGGAGACCCAGTCGAGGGCGTTCTTCAGCTGCCCGGGAAGCGAGTGGTTGTACTCCGGCGTCGCGATCAGGACCGCGTCGGCGGAGCGGACCGCGTCACGCAGCTCACGCACCACCTCCGGCGTCGCCTCCGCTTCGGAGTCGGCGTCGTAGGGCGGGATCTCGCGCAGCCGCTCGTACTCGACCAGCTCCACCCCGGCGGGCAGCCGCTCGGCGGCCGCCCGCAGGAGGGCGCTGTTGTACGAGTCCCGGCGCAGGCTTCCGGATATGCCCAGGACCCGCATCGCTAGGACTCCTGCCGGACGAGCTCGAGATCGACGGCGATGCCGACCTCGTACTCGAGCACCTGACCGCCGTTGGGCAGGTCGGCGTTGAACTCGAGACCGAAGTCACGCCGGTCGAGCGCGGTCTCGAGCGAGAAGGCGAGACGCTCGCTGCCGCCGAGGTCGGCGCTGATCTGACCGAACCGGCCGGTCGCCTCGACCTCGCGCTTGTTGCCGCGGATCTCGAGCTCGCCGCTGAGGCGGACCGAGCCGTCGTCGGCGACGTCGATCGCGGTCGAGGAGAAGTGCAGCTGCGGGTGCTTCTCGGCGTCGAAGAAGTCGGGCGAGAGGAGATGGCCCTTGAGCTGTGGCTCGTCGACCTCGATGCTGGAGACGTCGACCGTTCCCTCGAGCTTGGCTCCATCGCCGCCGGTCAGCGTCGCCGCGTACGAGGCGAAGCCGCTGCGGAAGGTCGCGACGCTGTTGTGGGTGATCGCGAAGTGAATCGAGGAGTGGATCGGGTCGACGGTCCAGGTCCCCACGGGAATCTGCTGGTCGATGGTCTGGGTGTTCATGTCTTTACCTTTCGCTTAAGTGGTTGTCGCTACAAAGATTGAGGCAGAAACTATCGTAGCAGAAGAGATTGTAGATACAACTATTGTCATGGCAACGTTCGTCTGTCATCATTCGCGGCATGTCCGTGCAGACGACGGCATCCAAGACGGCGGCGAGCAACGGCGCCGCCCGGACGACCACTCCTCATGGCGAGGCCTGGGGAGCGCTGGCCAGAACCCATGCTGCGGTCAGCCAGCGACTGCAGGAGGCGCTGGCGCAGGGCGACTTCCCGCCACTGCCCTGGTACGAGATGCTGGCGGCGATCGCCGATTCCCCCGATCAGCGGATGCGGATGGGGGAGCTGGCCGAGGCGATGGTGATCACCCGCGGCGGCCTCACCAAGCTCGTCGACCGGCTGGTCAAGGCCGGCCTGCTGGAGCGGACCTTCTGCGAGACCGATCGCCGCGTCAGCTACGCGACGCTGCTTCCGGCCGGCCAACATCTACTGGCGGAAATGCGCCCGGTGATCGTCGGTGAACTCGAGGTCGCCTTCTCGGCCAACCTCAGCGTTCGCCAGGCGGAAGAGCTGCGCGAGACGCTCGACGGCGTTCGCGGCTCCGCCTGCGGCGGCGGCTGATCCGGCTCAGGCCAGCGTCGCGGCAGCCCGCTCTTTGGCGGACTCGACGATCGCCAGCACGGCGGTCTCCTGGCCGTCGCGCAGCAGGTCGATCGGGTCGGGGTCGCCGTTGACGATCCCCTCGAAGAACTCTTTGCGGTCCTGGTAGGTCGGCAGCGTCCCCTTGGCCCAGCCGCGGACGTCGTTGAGGATCACCGCCAACCGCGCGTACTCCTCGCCGAACAGCTCCGAGACCTGTCGCTTCATCCGCTTCGCCAGCGCCGGCGAGGCACCCGCGGTGGAGATCGCGATCGCCAGCGGGCCGGTGCGGACGATCGCCGGCAGGATGAAGTTGCACAGCGGCGGCACGTCGACGACGTTGACCAGCATCGCCCGCCTCTCGGCGTCGTCGAAGACGCCGATGTTGACCTCGCTGTCATCGGTCGCGGCGATCACTATGAAGACGCCCTCGAGGTCCTCGGAGCCGCCGTAGGGTCGCTTCTCCCAGCGGATCGAGCCCTCCTTCGCCAGGTCCTCCAGCTCGGGGTGGGCGATCGGCGCCAGCAGGGTGACGCCGGCGTCGCAGGCGAGCAGCCCCTCGACCTTCTCGAGGCCGATGTCGCCGCCGCCGACGACCAGGCAGCGCCGCCCGGTCAGCTTCAGGCAGGCGATGTAGAACGGCGTCTCCAGCATGTCCCGCACGCAGGACTGGTCGCAGATCCCCTTGCGGAGCTGGCAGACGCACTCCTTACCGGCATAGGCCTGGGCTGGCATGGAGGGAGAAGGTTAGTGATCGGCTAGATCGCGTCGAGCGTCAGGCGCAGGCCGTCTTCGAGGCTCGTCGTCGGCCGCCAGCCCAGCTCGGCTTCGGCGCGGCCGGCATCGAGGGAGATGCGCTGCACCTCTCCGGCCCGGGGCGGCGCGAACTCGGGCTCGAAGCCGTCGGCGCTGCCGAGTCGCCCCAGCGTCTCCGCCAGCTCCAGCACGCTCGCCTCGCGGCCGGTGCCGAGATTGACCGCGCCGGTGGTCTCGGAGCCCGCCGCCGCCAGCGCCGCCGCGACCACGTCGCCGACATACAGGTAGTCGCGGGTCTGGGTGCCGTCGCCGAAGATCGTCGGGCGCCCGCCGGAGCGCAGCAGGCCGCAGAAGATCGCGATCACGCCCGCCTCCCCGAGCGGGTCCTGGCGCGGGCCGTAGACGTTGCCGAGCCGCAGGGCGATGGTGGAGAGGCCGTAGAGGCGCTCGTACAGCGCCAGGTAGCCCTCGGCCGCGTACTTGCTCTGGCCGTAGGCGGAGAGCGGGGCGATCGCCGTCGCCTCGTCCAGCGGCAGCTGCTGGCCTTCGCCCTCGCCGTAGATCGCGCCGCCGGTGGAGACGAAGACGATCCGCCCGCTGCCGGCTCCGCGCGCCGCCTCGAGCACGTTGGCGGTGCCGCCGACGTTGACCGCGGCGTCGAAGGCGGGGTCCTCCAGGGACTTGCGAACGTCGATCTGCGCCGCCAGGTGGAAGATCGTCTCGGGCTTGCGCTCCAGCGTCAGCGCCGCCAGCGCGGCGGCATCGCGGATGTCCAGCTCGACCAGCTTGGCGCCCGCCGCCAGGGCGCTGTCGAGGTTGACCAGGCGGCCGGTCGAGAGGTCGTCGACCACCGTCACCTGGTCGCCGCGCGCCACCAGAGCATCGACTAAATGCGAGCCGATGAATCCCGCGCCGCCGGTGACAAAGCAGTCCATGAGTGCGCCGATCCTAAGGGGATCGGCTGGGTCCAGGCATCAGATCGACTGAGAGAAGGCGCAAAGGAGCGGCCGAGCGTCCCTGCTACCTTGCCGCCCCATGAGGTTGATCGTCACCGAGAAGAACAACAGCGCCAAGAAGATCGCCGAGATCCTCGGTGCGGGCAACGGTGGGCCGACCACCGACAAAACCTTCAAAGTCCCCTATTACATGTGGACCGACTCCGACGGCGACCACATGACCATCGGTCTCAAGGGCCACGTGCTCGGCCCCGCCTTCCCCGAGGGCTACTCGAACTGGCAGAAGACGGACCTGCACGATCTGATCGACGCCGAGCTGATCAAGGAACCGACCGACAAAAACGTCGTCAAAGCGATCAAAAAAGTCGCCAAAGAGGCCGACGAGCTCGTGATCGCCACCGACTTCGACCGCGAGGGAGAGCTGATCGGGCTCGAGGCGCTGGAGGAGATGCTCGACGCCAATCCCGAGCTCGGCAACCGCGAGGGCACCGCCGACGGCAGCCTCGAGATCAAGCGCGCCCGCTACTCGGCGCTGACGAAAGAAGAGATCGAACGCGCCTTCGGCAACCTCGACACGCTCTCCTACCCGCTCGCCAACGCCGGCGCCGCCCGCCAGGACATCGACCTGCTCTGGGGTGCGACCCTGACCCGCGCCGTCTCCCTCGCCAGCCGTCGCTTCGGCTCCAACTTCCTCTCGGTCGGCCGCGTCCAGAGCCCGACCCTGGGCCTGATCGTCGAGCGCGAGATGGAGCGCCGCGCCCACGTCGCCAAACCCTTCTGGGAGCTGTTCGCCAAGTTCGAGCACCCCGACGGGACCTTCGAGACCCACCACAGCGTCGACAAATTCTGGGACAAGGCCGAGGCCGACGCCGCCTTCGCGGGGACCAAGGCCCCGGGCGTCGTCAGATCGGTCACGGCGCGCAAGAACACGCGCAAACCGCCGACGCCCTACAACACCACCGCCTTCAGCACCGACGCCTCCAGCCGCCTCGGCATCACCCCCGCCAGCGCGATGCGGATCGCCGAGGACCTCTATATGGACGGCTTCATCTCCTACCCGCGCACCGACAACACGGTCTACCCGGCCTCGCTGCCGCTGCGCGAGCTGGTCACCTCGCTGGTCAAGGTCAAGGAGTTCTCCGCCGCCTCCGGCCTGCTCGACGGCGAGCTGAAAGCGACCCGCGGCAAAAAAGAGACGACCGACCACCCGCCGATCTACCCGACCCAGGCGATCCATCCCGGCGCCCTCGAGGGGTCGAAGAAACGCGTCTACGAACTCGTCGTGCGCCGCTTCCTCGCCACCTTCAGCCCGCCGATGATCACCGAGTCGACCAGGGCCGACATCGAGGCCGGCTCGGAGACCTACTTCGTCCGCGGCTCGGTAGTCGTCGACCCCGGCTACGCGGGCATCTACACCTACGCCCGCTCCTCCGACGAGGAGATCCCGGCGCTGGCCGAGGGCCAGGAGCTCCCCCTCGCCGGCGAGCCCTGGATCGTCGACAAGGAGACGCAGCCGCCGGGACGCCTCTCCCAGGCCAAACTGATCGAGATGATGGAGGAGCGCGGCCTTGGCACCAAGGCGACCCGCGCCGACATCATCCAGAAGCTCTTCGACCGCGGCTACGTCTTCGGCAACCCGCCGCTCCCCTCGGAGACCGGGATCGCCCTCTACGAGGCCTTCAAGAACTACGTGCCGGCGATGGCGACGCCGGAGATGACCGCCCAGCTCGAGGCGGAGATGGACCGGATCGCCGCCGGCGAGATGACCAAGGGCGCGGTCGTCGGCGAGAGCCGCGACCTGCTCCACAAGACCTGGACCGAAATCGACGGCAGCCGCGAGGATCTGGCCAAAGTCATCTGGAAGGGAATGGACGAGGACCGCATCCTCGGCCCCTGCAAGGTCTGCGAAGAAGCGGGCCGCAAGAAGGACGATGGCTCGCCCCACATGCTGCGGATCATCCGCGCGAAAAAATCGGGCAAACGCTTCGTCGGCTGCAGTGGCTGGACCCTCGACGATCCCAAATCCTGTGACCAGACCTTCCCGCTGCCCCAGCGCGGCGACGTCTTCAAGCTCGAAGACCGCTGCTCGATCTGCGGCGAGACGCCGCGGCTCAAAGTGGTGCCCTTCCGCGGCCGGCCCTGGAACCTCTGCCTCAACGACGACTGCGAGTCGATGCAGGAGATGAAGAAACGGCGCGCCGAGCGCGAAGCCGCCAAAGCCGCGAAAGCGGTGATGGAGAAGAAACCGCCGGTCAAGGGTGACGAGGACGCTCCCGCCAAGCCCAAGAAAGCGAAAGTGAAAGCGTCCAAAGCGGACACCGCCACGCGGGGGCGCAAACGCGCCAAAGCCGCGGCCAAAGGCTGAGGCCTTCGGCGTTGTTCATCTCGCTCGAGGGAGTCGACGGCTCGGGCAAGAGCACCCAGGCGCGGCTCCTCGTCGAGGCGCTGGGCCCGGAGACGGTCGCGATCCGCGAGCCGGGCGGGACCGATGCCGCCGAGCGGATCCGCGGGCTGCTCGCCGACCCCGACCTGGAGCTCGAGCCGCTGGCCGAGCTGATGCTCTTCTGCGCCGCCCGCGCCGACCTCACCGAGCGCGTCATCCGGCCCGCCCTCGAGGCCGGCCGCGACGTCGTCTCCGACCGCTTCTCCGACTCCAGCGTCGCCTACCAGGGGGCGGCGCGGGGGCTCGGGGTGGGAGAGGTGATCTCCCTCTGCGACCTCGCCACCGATGGTCTCTGGCCGGACCTGACGTTGTTTCTACGGGTCGACCCCGAGGTCGGCCTCGGCCGGGCCCAGAGCGGCGATCGCTTCGAGGCCGAGGGGCTCGACCTGCAGCGCGCCGTCGCCACCGCTTACGAGGAAATCGCCAAGATCGCCCCCGACCGGATGGTCGTCCTCGACGCCACCGGCACCGTCGAGGAGGTCCACGCCCGCGTATTGGCCGCCGTCGAGGCCCACGTCGAATGAGCCGCGGTTGCCTCTTGTATCCCGCTGGGCGACAAGCAGCAACCGCGCGGCGATGACCGGAGCGCTCGAGACCGCCACCGAGCACCAGTCGCGCCCCCGGGTCGCGCTCAGCGCGGCGCTCGCCTCCGGTCCCTCGCACGCCTACCTCTTCCGCGGCCCCCGCGGCGCCGGCAAGCGGGCCGCCGCCCGGGCCTTCGCCGCCGAGATCCTCGCCGCCGCGGCCGACGACCCCGACGATGCCCGCCGCCGCGCCCTGCTCGACCCCTCGCCGCACCCCGACCTCGTCTGGCTGACTCCGCGCGGAGCTCAGCACCTGGTCGAGGAGGTCCGCGAGCGGGTGATCCGCGCTTCCGCCTACCGCCCCTTCGAAGGTGGCAAGCGCGTCTTCGTCGTCGAGGCTGCCGAGGCGATGCGCGACGAGAGCCAGAACGCGCTGTTGAAGACGCTCGAGGAGCCGCCCGGCTTCGTCCACCTGATCCTGCTCAGCTCCGAGCCGGAGGCGCTGCTGGAGACGGTCGCCTCGCGCTGTCAGCCGATCGACTTCGCACCGCTTCCGGCCGCCGTGCTCGAGGTCGAGCTGGCCGCCGCCGGCGGCGGAGATCCGGCGCCCTCGCCGGATGAGATCGCCGCGGTGGCCCGTCTCGCCGCCGGAGACCTCGCGCGCGCCCAGCTGCTGCTCACCGAGCGCGGCCGCGAGCTTCGCGTCGAGGCCGAGCGCTGCGTCACCGCCGCCCTCGACGGGAAGGTGGCCGCGGCACCCTGGCGCCTGCTGCTCGACCGCGCCGAGGCCGCCGGTTCCGACGCCGAAGCGGCGACTCGCGAGGTCCTCGAGGAGGAGTCCGCGGCCGGCCTCAAGCGCACCGCCCGCGATATCGGCGACGAGTCCAAACGCGCCGGTCGCCGCCGTCGCACCGAGATCCTCGACCTCGCCTTCGAGCTCTGCGCGGTCTGGCTCCGCGACCTCGCCGTGCTCGCCAGCGGCGCGGACGAGGTTGCGTTCAACCGCGACCGCCTCGCCGAGCTGCGCGCGCGGGCCGCAGGCATCGATCCCTCCCGTCCCCGCCGCGGCGCCGAGATCGTCCAGGAGGCCCGCCGCGGCCTCGATCTCAACGTCTCCGAGGAGCTCGCGTTAGAGGCTCTGTTCTTCCGACTCGAGCGCCTGCTGGCCTGAGGCGCCGTTGCTCGTGCGCCCTTCCTCCGCCTGCTGGCGCGCTTTTTCCAGCGCTCGCTCCTGAGCCAGGCGGGTTATCTGGGCGGCTTGGCGGGACATGATCACGCTGAAGTTGAGCGCCAGGCCGAGCAGCAGCAGGAGCACGATTGAGAACAGGGCGACGTTGGTGTCGCGGACGCCCATCAGATCCGCGACCAGCTTGAGCAGGCCCGGGAAGGCGGCGCCGGCGAGCATCCCGAGGCCGGCGACGAACCAGATCACGCTGTAGCGCTCCTGCAGCCTGTCGCGGCGGATCAGCTCGAGGATCAGCAGCATGAAGACGATCGCGAGGACAGCGGCCAGGATCCGGGTCTGCGAGGTGAGCCTGACCGTGGTCTGTTCCGCGGTCGCCGCCAGCGCCAGCATGCTCATCGCTCCGCCTCCGCGTGGCGCGGGCGGAACTGGCCGACGAGGAGGACGACGACCCCCTTGAAGATGAAGAAGGCCGAGCGCACCGGGGTCAGGAAGGAAGTGCCCCCGGTCCGCTCGAGCATCCGCACCGGTACCTCCTCGACCCGCAGGCCCTGGCGCACCGCCAGCTGCAGCGACTCGATCTCGGCGAAGTCGGGCGAGTAGTTCTCGCTGAACAGCGCCATCACTCGCCGGTTCGCCGCCCGCATGCCGCTGGTCGTGTCGGTGAAGCGCTGCCGGGTCGCCAGGGTGAGGAAGAAGCGAAAGACGCTGGTGCCGATCCGCCGCGAGAGGGTCGGCTTGTAGTCGTCGCTGGCGGACTCCGCGCCGGGGTCGCTGTAGCGCGAGCCGATCACCAGGTCGGCGTGGTCGGCGACCAGCACTTCGAGCAGCCGCGCCACCTCGGCGGCGGGGTGCTGGCCGTCGGCGTCGAGGTGGGCGCAGAGGTCGTAGCCCTCGCGCAGGGCGTAGAGGTAGCCGGTCTGCAGCGCCGCGCCGAGGCCCTGGTTGAAGGGCAGGGTGGCGACGAGGACGCCGCACTCGCGCGCTCGCGCCGTCGTCGCGTCGGTCGAGCCGTCGTCGACGACCAGCATGTCGGCGTCCGGGATCGCCTCGCGGACGTCGGCGATGACGTCCGCGATCGATGCCTGCTCGTTCCACGCAGGTATGAAGACGAGGGTCCGCACGCCGCCGATTCTTCCACGAAGGCCTGCCGCCGTCGGCTCCGTCTCACCATAGGTGCAAGGATTGTGTTAGTAAACCTTCATGGCAAGTGGCCACGACATACCGGCCAAACCGCGGTTCACCGGCCCGCGGATCGGTATGCGCCTCTGGCTCACCGGCGCCTTCGCCGCGGTCAGCCTCATAACCGCGGCCGCCGTCTACCTCTTCGGCGACAACCCGCAGGCGCTGATCGCGGCGGTGATGCTGGGGATCCTCGCCGGCTTCCTGATCGCGGTCGCGATCTCCCACCGCGTCGTCGGCCTCGCCCGCGCCGCCGGCGAGATGGCGGGTGGATCCTTCGACGCCCCCCTCAACGTCTCCGGACCCGACGAGATCGGCGACCTGGCCCGCGCCCTGGACTCGATGCGGGCCTCGCTGAAGGAGAGCTTCGGCGTCCTTACCGCCGACCGCAACAAGCTGGCGGCGATCTTCGACGGCCTCACCGACGTCGTGATGGTCGTCGACTACGAAGGCCCGGTCCGCTTCTCCAACCGCGCCGCCACCCGCCTGCTCGACTCGGCCGGGCAGCCGCCGGAGGTGATCCTGCCGCAGCTGCACCGCGCTTCGGAGGTCGGCTTCTCCGCCCACCCGGCGATGCGAATCGGCGACCGCGCCTACGCGATGACCGCCCGCTCGCTGCCCGACGAGCGCGCCGTCCTCGCCGTCCTCCGCGACCGCACCGACGAGCTCCGCCGCGAGCTCGCCGAAGCGGACTTCGTCTCCAACGCCGCCCACGAGCTGCGCAACCCGCTGGCCGGGATCTCCGGTGCGATCGAGGTCCTCCAGAGCGGCGCCAAGAACGAGCCGAAGGACCGCGACCACTTCCTCTCCCGGCTGGCAGACGACGCCGAGCGGATGAACCGCCTCACGCAGTCGCTGCTGACCCTGGCCCGGGTCGAGTCGAGGGGTGCGGCGGAGAGCGAGATCGTTGACGTGCCGGCCGCGATCAGGGACGTCGTCGCCGCCGTGACGCCGCCGCCGCACGTCGATCTCGAGGTCGAAGTCGAGGCGGAGCTCGCCGCGACGGGCGACCCGACGCTGCTGCGACAGGTGATGATCGGCCTGCTCACGAACGCCTTCAAGAACACGCCACCCCCCGGCACCGTTACCGTACGCGGCCGCCACGACGGCGAGGCTGAGGTCATCTTGGAGGTCATAGACACTGGAACCGGAATTCCCGCGGCGGAGATCGAGCGCGTCTTCGAGCGCTTCTACCGTCGTAGCGAGTCGCGCAAGCAGGAGGGCTTCGGCCTCGGCCTGGCAATTTCCCGCCGCATGGTCGACGTGATGGGCGGCCAGATCGGCGCCGACTCCGTCGAGGGGGAGGGCAGCACCTTCTGGGTCCGCCTTCCCGTCGCCCAACCGAGCCCGACCCCGGTGGCCTGATGAGCAGCGGACGCATCCTTATCGCCGACGACGAGCCCTCGGTCCGCGACTCGGTCGGCTACGCGCTGGCCCAGGAGGGCTTCGAGGTCACCGCCGCCGCCGACGGCGACGAGGCGACCGAGCTGCTCGGCAACGGCGTTCCCTACGACCTGCTGATCCTCGACATCATGATGCCGGGGCCGAGCGGGCTCGACATCTGCCGCGACGTGCGCTCGCGCAGCGCCGTGCCGATCATCGTCCTCACCGCCAAGGACGCCGAGGTCGACAAAGTCGTCGGGCTCGAGGTCGGCGCCGACGACTACGTGACCAAGCCCTTCTCGGTGCGCGAGCTGCTGGGTCGGGTCCGCGCCCAGCTGCGCCGCCGCGAACTCGACCGCTCGCCGCTGGCGCAGGCGGTGAAGATCGAGGCCGGCCCGGTCTCGATCGACCTCGTCCGCCACGTCGCCACCGTCCGCGGCCTGCCGGTCAACCTGACCCGGTCGGAGTTCCAGCTGCTGCGCCTGCTGGTCGGGCGCCCGGGAGAGGTCTTCGCCCGCGCCCAGATCATGGAGGAGCTCTGGCAGACCGAGTTCGACGGCGACGAGCGCGCCTGCGACGTCCACATCTCCAACCTGCGCCAGAAGGTCGAGCGCGATCCGCAGCGCCCCGAGCTGGTGCTGACGGTGCGCGGCGTCGGTTACAAGTTCAGCCCCGACGGCTCCTGACGCCGACCTTGCGAGGTCGAGCGAGCGCTCTGGGTAGGGTCAAGGGCGAGTCGCGAACCAGCTTCGCTGTAAATCACGAGAGACGGAGGCCCAATTGCCACTGGTACCGATGGTCGTCGAGCAAACCGCTCGCGGTGAGCGTTCCTTCGACATCTACAGCCGGTTGCTCGCGCAGCGGATCGTCTTCCTTGGAGAACCGGTCTCGGAGGACCTCGCCAACCTGATCATCGCCCAGCTGCTGCACCTCGAGTCCGACGATCCCGAAAAGGACGTCAGCCTCTACATCAACTCGCCGGGCGGCTCCGCCTACGCGGGCCTGGCGATCTACGACACGATGCAGTTCATCAAGCCCGACGTGCAGACCATCTGTTACGGGATCGCGATGTCGGCGGGCTCTCTGATCCTCACCGGCGGCGCCAAAGGCAAACGGATGGCGCTGCCGAACAGTCGCATCCTGATCCACCAGCCCAGCGGCGGCTTCGAGGGCCAGTCGACCGACATCGAGATCCACGCCAAAGAGATCCTCAAGCTGCGCGAGCGCCTCGACGCGATTTACGTGACCCACACGGGACAGTCGCCGGAGCAGATCCACGAGGACATGGAACGCGACAAATTCTTCCAGCCCGATGCCGCGGTCGAGTACGGCCTGATCGACCGCGTGATCGACTCGCACGAGTTCAAAGAGTCTTAGGCGCAGAGCCGGCGCCAGGCCCAGGCGCCGGCGAGGGCGGCGGCGCCCCCGGAGGCGACCCCACCAAGTCCGGCCCGGCGCGCCGGGCCAGGGCGCGGCCCGCAGCGTCGGTCTCGGCGAACCCCAGGGCTCTCAATGCCGGGCCGGTGGCGAACAGCGCGCCGACCCCGATCGCGATCCGGCCGGCGGCGATCGCCAGCACCGTCTGGCGGCCAAGTGGATCGATCTCTCCGCCTCGGTGCATCGCGGTCAATCTAGCCCCTGGGGGCGCTCGGTCATGATTGACGACTTGGCCGAGGGCGACACCATCCTGCGAGTCGCGCAGCGGATCGAGGCGGCTCTCGGCGGCGAGGAGATCGAGGCGAGCGCGCCCAACCCGCGCGGGCGTGCAGCCGGGGTCGAGCGGCTGGACGGCAGGCGCCTCGAGCGCGCCGAGGCGCGCGGCAAGCACCTGTTGCTGCATTTCGGTGACCTCGTCCTCCACAGCCACCTCGGCATGAGCGGCGGCTGGTACGTCTATCCGCGCGGTGCCCGCTGGCGCCGACCGCGCCCGTCCGCTTGGGCCGTGCTGTCGGGGGAGCGGCAGGAGGCGGTCCAGTTCGGGGGACCGACGCTGCGGCTGCTGATGGCGACGAGGGTGCGCCGCGACTCCCAGCTGGCGCGCCTCGGCCCCGATGTGCTGGCCGAGGACTTCGATCCCGCCGTGGTCGCGACGGCGATGCGCACCGATCCGGCCCGCGGCCTCGGCGACGCGCTGCTCGACCAGACCCTGGTCGCCGGCATCGGCAACATCTTCAAGAGCGAGGCCTGCTTCGCGGCGCGGGTCGACCCCTGGCGCCCGGTCGGCGACCTCTCGGACGAGGAGCTCGGCGCCGTCCTCCTCGCGGCCCGCGAGGAGATGCTGGAGTCGGTCGCCAGCGGCGGCCGCCACGACTTCGCCGTGTACCGGCGCAACAGCGGTGTCTGCCCGGCCTGCCGCGGCCCGATCTCCTCGCGCGGTCAGGGCGACGCCAACCGCACGACCTACTGGTGCCCCCGATGCCAGCGGTGAGGTGGAGGCGGAGGGCACGCCGTAGGACCGCGTCCGCGGTCGTCCGCGCCCCGTCCTACTACGCGGTCGCGGGGGTGGCGCTCGACCGGGAGATGGTGCGGCTGCGAGCCCTCGAGGTCTTCGCCGGGGGGTCGCTGGCGGCGCGCAGCCCCGAGCTCAAGGTGCGGCGGGCTCGCCAGCGCCCGAACCGCCTCGGCTTCGCGGTCCCGACCGAGTTCCGCCTCTCGGTCACCGCCTATCCCGGCATCCGCCCCGGTGACGTCCTCGAGCCCCTGCTCCATGAGCTCGTTCAGCTCCACGTCGGGCGTGCTCCCGAAGCCCACGCCTGGCAC
>JADGPJ010000048.1 GCA_017882505.1 Solirubrobacterales bacterium
CTCGGGCCGGCGACCCGGCTCCCGTTCGCCGCCGCGTCGCCGCCCCCCGGCCGCTGGGTCTGAGTTGACTGCGAGCCGCCCCCGCCCGGCAGGCCGACGTCGACCAGACCGCCGCGATCCGCGGCGCCGACGCCGATCGCCGCGACGACCGCAGCCGTCGCCGCCCCCTTGAGCAGCACGGAAGCGCCGGCCGATTTCGCCGCGCCGCCGCCGAGCGCGCTCGCCAGCCCGCCACCTCCGGCGCCGTGGCCGCCGCCGAGCAGGCCGTGCAGGAGCCCCGCCGCGGCCACGGCCGGCAGCGGCGCGATCGCACCGAGGTCGCGCTCCCGCGCCTTGATCTCCTCGCGGAAATGGCGGCAGCCGGCGCAGGTGCGCAGGTGGGCGCGTACGTCGCGGCGGCGAGTGACGCGGCCGTCGCCGTCAGAGAGCGCTTTGGTCACCGTCTGGCAGCTCATCTCCCGCCCCTCATCCATCTGCCGCAGGCTCAGCCGCGCCTCGTAGAGGGTCTGGCGAGCGACCGCCGGCGAGGTGCCAAGGGCGGCGGCGATCTCGGCGAAGTCGAGACCGGAGAGCTCGCGCATGACCAGGGCCCCGCGCTGGCGCTCGGGCAGCTCGTCGAGATCGGAGATCAACCGCCGCAGCCGTTCTCTCGAGGCCGCATCGTCGGCGAGGCCGAACCCCGGCGCCGGCAGCTCGTCGTCGAGCTGGCGGGTATCGCGACGGCGTCGCAGCAGCTCGATCGACTCGTTGTGGGCGATCCGGTAGAGCCACGGCTTCAGCTCGATCTTCCGTTCCTCCCCCGGCAGCGCCCGCAGCACCTTGACCATCGTGTTCTGCAGCGCGTCCTGGGCGTCCTCGGGGTTGCCGACGATCGCCAGGCAGAACCGGTACAGGCTCTGGTGGTAGCGGCGGAAGATCGCTGCGAAGGCGCGGTCGTCCCCCTCCACCGCCCGCCGCGCGAGGCGGTCGTCGGAGAGCACACCGGCGATGCCGGTACCCGAGCCAATTCCGCTCTGGGCCGTCGCTTCGCTCATTGCCCGCTGCGTTCATCGAGAACCATCCGTCAAGGGTAGGGGGTGTTCAGCTTGTTCCTTGAACGGTCGCCGCGGGGCGCTGTCAGCGCCTATCCCCGAATCGGGCCTGACAAAGGCCGTCCTGGCGCCGTTTTGGTTTCGTTGACTCCGACGGCCACGCCGGTGCCGACCACGGCGGTCGCGCCTTTGAGCGCCAGCGCGCCGACGCTCAGCGCGCCGAGCTCGCTCGATCCGATCGCGCCGGTGGCGATCTCCGCCGAGCCGACTTTGTCGGGACCGATCTGCGGGTTCGGGTAGTTGCCGGTCAGGTCGCCTCCGGCGGGGCCGCCGGGCGGACGGCGGCGGGCCGGATCTATTCCGCCTATGCGGACTGGAGGCTGCGTGCGAGCCGGTCGCGGCCGCGGTGCAGGCAGCTCATCACGGTCCCCTGCCGATACGAGGTCGGCGACGAGATCGCCCTCGACGAAGCCGACTTCGAGCTCCTCTCGAAGGCCTTCTTCGACGAAATCGAGAGCAAGTACCCGTAGGCGGTAGTTCGTCGAAGGCTTTTGGGGCCTATGGCGACCACAGAGCTTCAGTCTCCGGCTCTAACCTCTGTCGAGATGACCGGAAACGCTCTCAGCTACCAGCCGCTCGCCGGCGACCGCCATCGCCACGGAGACTCCGTCCACGAGCACCCCCACGCCGGGCCTCACGTCCACCAGCCCGAGCACCCACACGACCATGGCCACGATCATCACCACGGCGATCACGGCCACTCGCACGGGCTCGTCGACGAGAGCATCAAACGCTCGCGAGAGGGCCTGAAGGCGGTCGGCCTCTCGCTGGTCGTGCTCGCGATCACCGCCCTCGCCCAGACCGCGATCTTCATCGCCAGCGGCAGCGTCGCTCTGCTGGCCGACCTGATCCACAACTTCGGCGACGCCGGCACCGCGATCCCGCTCGGCGCCGCCTTCCTGCTGCGATCGGCCAGGGCCGAGCGCATCGCCGGGCTGTTCGTGGTGGCGGCGATCTTCATCTCCGCCTGCGTCGCCGGGGTCGAGGCGATCTCGCGGCTGATCCACCCCCAGACCCCGACCCACCTGATCGCCCTCGCCGGCGCCGGGCTGATCGGGTTCGGCGGCAACTGGATCGCGGCGGTAATCCGCACCCGGGCCGGCAACCGCCTCGACAGCCCGGCGCTGATCGCCGACGGCAACCACGCCCGCGCCGACTCCTACGTCAGCCTCGCGGTGATCGCCAGCGCCGTCGTCGTCGCGATCGGGGTCCCGGTCGCCGACCCGCTGATCGGCCTCGCGATCACCGCCGTGATCCTCAAGATCACCTGGGACTCCTGGCGCACCGTGCGCGGGCACGATCACCACCACTAGGGCGGCGGCGGTCGTAGTTGCCACCGCATACCGAAAGCAACTACGACCGCTCCCGAAAGGACTCGCCGGCGGCTGTCGAATTGGGCGCCCCTCGTTCGTCTCAGACGCGACCGCACTCCAAAACGAGGGGGAAACGATGAAGTACGTGCTGTTGATTCACCAGGGCACCACCCCGATCCCCGGCTCGCCCGAGTGGGACGAGCTGACCGAGGACGAGCAGAGGCAGGTCTACACCGACTACCAGGGGATCAACCAAACCCCCGGCGTCACCCCCAACCAGCATCGGTTGCAGCCGCCCGAGGCGGCGACCACGGTGCGGGTGCAGGGCGGCGAGACGCTGGTCACCGACGGCCCCTTCGTCGAGACCAAGGAGGCGCTCGGCGGCTGGCTGCTGTTCGAGGCCGACGACCTCGACGCCGCGATCGAGCTCGCCGCGCGGATCCCGGCGGCGCGGATGGGCGGCGCGATCGAGGTGCGCCCGCTGGTGGAGGGGTAGCGATCCTCGACCAGGTCTACCGCGACGAGTGGGGACGCGTCCTCGCTGCGACGATCCGCTTCCTCGGCGACTTCGACCTCGCCGAGGAAGCCACACAGGAGGCCTTCGCGGTCGCCGCCGAGCGCTGGCCGCGCGACGGCGTCCCGACCAGCCCCGGCACCTGGCTGGTGACGACGGCGCGCAACCGGGCGATCGACCGGATCCGCCGCGACCGCACGCTGGCGGCGAAGTACCGCCTGCTCGAGGTGCCCGAGGCAACGGAGGACGAGATGGACGCGACGACGTTTCCCGACGAAAGGCTCGAGCTCGTCTTCACCTGCCGCCACCCGGCGCTGGCGACCGAGGCGCAGGTGGCGCTGACGCTGCGCACCCTGGGCGGCCTCAGCACCGCCGAGATCGCCCGCGCCTTCCTGGTCGAGGAGCCGGCGATGGCGCAGCGGCTGGTGCGGGCCAAGCGCAAGATCAGAGCCGCCGGCATCCCCTTCCGCGTGCCCCCCGACCATCTGCTGCCCGACCGCCTCGCCGCCGTGCTCGCGATCGTCTACCTGATCTTCAACCAGGGCTACGGCCAGGAGGGTGGCGAGCTCGAGGCGGAGGCGCTGCGGCTCGGCCGAGCGCTGAGCGAGCTGATGCCAGACGAGCCGGAGGCCCAGGGCCTGCTGGCGATGATGCTGCTGCTCGACGCGCGACGCGCGGCGCGGTTCCGCGAGGGCGACCTGGTCCTGCTCGCCGACCAGGACCGCGCGCTCTGGGACGCAGCGCCGATCGCCCGCGGGCGGGCGACCCTCGACCGGGCGCTGGCGCTGCACGGCCGCGGCCCCTACGTGATCCAGGCGGCGATCGCCTCCCTGCACGCCGAGGAGCCCCGCGACTGGCCGCAGATCGCCGCCCTCTACGGCGAGCTCTCCCGCCTCACCGACTCCCCCGTCGTCGAGCTCAACCGCGCCGTCGCCATCGCCGAGGCGGAGGGACCCGAGGCGGGACTCGCGATCGCCGACGGCCTCGCGCTCGATGACTACCGCTACCTGCACTCGACCCGGGGCGAGCTGCTGCGCCGCCTCGACCGCACCGAGGAGGCCCGCGGCGCCTACCGCCGCGCCCTGGCGCTGGTCCACGAGGATGCCGAGCGGCGCCTGCTCGAGCGGCGGCTGGCGGAGCTCGGCGGCGGCGGATAACGATGGGCATCTCGCCAGGCCGACTGTGATCCTGGCGACGAAGATCTTCCTGGCGCCGCTCTGCGTCATCGGCGTCTCGCTCGCCGGCCGTCGCTGGGGCGCGCCGGGTGCGGTAAACCTCGTGGGACAGAGTCGGTGGGCGTCCCGCCCGGAGTTTCGAAAGGAGCCGTGATGGCAGCTCGTAGAGGAAGCGCGGAGTGGAAGGGCGGCCTTAAAGGCGGCGCCGGAACGGTGCGGGTCGGCGACGGGGTGTTCGAGGGCAACTACTCGTTCTCCTCGCGCTTCGAGGAGGGGGAGGGCACCAACCCCGAGGAGCTGATCGCGGCGGCGCACGCGTCCTGCTTCGCGATGGCGCTGAGCAGCGCGCTCGAGAAAGGCGGCAACCCGCCGGACTCGATCAAGGCCGCGGCGGAGGTCCACCTGCGCTTCGTCGACGGGGCGCCGACGATCGCCCAGATCGATCTCGACGTGGTCGGCGGCGTGCCGGGCGTCGACCAGGACGCCTTCCAGGCGACGGCCGAAGAGGCGAAGGCCGCCTGCCCGGTCTCGCGCGCGCTCGCCGGCGTGCCGGAGATCAACCTGACGGCGCGCCTGGAGGACTGAGCGGAATAGGGAGGGAGCGAGATGCTGCTCGAAGGCAAGAACGCGGTGATCTACGGGGGCGGCGGCAGGATCGGCAGCGCCGTCGCCAACGTCTTCTCCCGCGAGGGTGCCCGGGTGTTTCTCGGCGGCCGGACCCTGTCGAGGGTCGAAACCGTGGCGACGGAGATCCGTGCCGGCGGCGGAGCGGCCGAGGCGAGCCAGGTCGACGCGCTCGACGACGTCCAGGGGACGCCGTTGGTCGAGATGCCTTACGAGGATTTCTCCCGGCCGGTCGAGATCGCGATGCGGTCGACCTTCGTCACCGTGAAGGCGGCGGCGCGCCACATGACTCGGCAGGGCTCCGGGGTGATCCTCGCCTTCGGCGGCTCCGGCGACCCCGTGCCCGACTACAGCATCGGCGGCTTTCAGATCGCCCTGCACGTCGTCGAGGCGATGCGCCGTCAGCTCTCCAGTGAGCTCGGCCGCCAGGGCATCCGCTTCGTCACCCTTCGCACCGGAGGCATCCTGGAGACGATCCCACGCGACCGCGAGTCCGGCGAGGAGATCGCCCGCGGGCTCGTCGAGGCGACGATGCTGAAGCGCGCCGCGACCCTCGAGGACGTCGGCAACGTCGCCGCCTTCGTCGCCTCCGACCGCGCCCGGACGATGACCGCGGCGACCGTGAACGTCAGTGCCGGCGCCCTGATCGACGACTGACCCGACGCAAGCGCCGCGTCAGCCCGGCAGCGGCGCCGTGGAAGCGCTCGCGACCGCGCCGGATCCCGGCTTGCCGCGCCGGTAGAGCCAGCGCTGGAAGAGGCGGCCGAGGTCGCGGTCGGAGACTTCTTCGGCGAGGGCGACGAACTGGCCGACGTCGGCGTTGCCGTAGCGATGCTCGGTCGCCCAGAGCCGCAGGACCTTCAACGTCTTCTTCGTCCCGATTTCCAGTCGCAGCGCCTCCAGGGCCATCGCCCCGCGCACGTAGGTGGAGGTGGTGAAGAGGTTCTTGGGCTGGCCGGGGTGGCCGGACGGCGGTTCCCAGAACTTGTGGTTGGAGGCGGGCACCCGGTAGAGCTGGCGGAAGATCTGGAAGGCGCTGCGGCCGCCGTGACGCTCGGCGTAGTACCACTCGGACCAGGTCGCGAAGCCCTCGTTGAGCCAGATGTTGGGCCAGCGCTGGAGCCCGACCGAGTCGCCGAACCACTGGTGCGCCGTCTCGTGCACCAGCGTCGTCAGGTCGGGCACGAAGGCGTAGATCGGCCGCGTCTGGGTCTCCAGGGCGTAGCCGAGCTTGGGAGCGAAATCGACGACCGAGCCGGCGGCGTCGAACGGGTAGGGGCCGTAGATCTTCGACTCGAAGCGGACGACCCCCGGCAGCGCCGCGAGGACCGGTCGCGAACTCCGGGCGAGCGCGGGGTCGACCAGCGTCCAGGACGGCAGGCCGTCGACCTCGGTGCGGACCAGCTTGCCGCGGCCGATGTCGACCAGCGCCAGGTAGGGAGCCATCGCCTGCTTCTCGGTCCAGTCGAACGTCTTGAGCGCTCCCTTGCCGCCGACGGACACGAGGCGCCCGTTGGCAACGGCCCTCAGGGCCGCCGGGACGGTGACGTGGAAGCTGAAGCCGGCCTTGTCGTAGAGGGCGTTGTTGCAGGGGATCCAGGCCGCGGTGCCGAGCGGCTCGCCGACCGCGAACGCCCCGTCGGCGGTTCGGTTCCAGCCCTCGGAGGTGCCGTCGGGGTCGATCACCCGGCGCGGGTGGCCGCGGTAGCGGACGACGACCGCGAACGATTCGCCGCGGGCGACCGGCCTCTCGGGAGTGATCTTCAGCTTGTTCCGACCGCGGCCGAAGCTGGCGGCCTGGCCGTCGACGGTGACCGCGGTGACCCGGAGGCCGACGAGGTCGAGCGAGAAGCGGCGCAGGCCCTGCCTGGCGATCGCAGCGATCCTCGTCGTCGCCTCGAGCGCGGCGGCGGCGGGCCGGTAGGCGAGTCGGACGTCGTAATGGGAGACGTCGTAGGCGTGGCTGCCGCTGCGCGGGAAGAAGGGTTCGCCGGGAGCGCCGGCGGCCGCGGCGGCGCTCGCACCGACCAGCGCCGCCACGGCGAGGCCGAGCAGGAAGCGGGTTGGCCGGGCGGCGGACACCGACCGCATCCTAAGAGCCCCGCTTGCTCAGTAGGCGGAGCGCAACGCGCGGGCGTCGCGGCCAGGATCGCGCATCCGTCGCCTCGGCGACCGAGCACGGCAGCGAGGTCGGTGGGACACTGCCGCAGGTGCGAGTCCTCGCGATCGTCCACCAGCGCGACGCCGGTCCCGGCGTCTTCGCCGAGGCAATCCAGGAGCGCGGCGACGAGCTCGACGTCTGGTTGCTGCCAGAGGAGCCCGAAGCTCCGGCAAACCCGCTGGGCTACGACGCGGTTCTCGTCCTCGGCGGCGCCGTCCATCCCGACCAGGACGCCGGCAACAACTGGTTGGCGGCTGAGAGGGCCCTGCTGAGAGAGCTGCTGGCGCGCGGCGCGCCGCTGCTCGGCCTCTGCCTGGGAGGCCAGCTGGTCGCCGCTGCGGCCGGCGCGAACCCGCACCGGGCGGGGCGGCCGGAGATCGGCTGGCAGCGGGTCCAGCTCAGCGCCGCGGGCCGGGAGGACCCGTTGCTGGCGGAGCTCGCCCCGGGATTCGAGGCCTTCCAGTGGCACAGCTACGAGTTCCCGCTGCCGCCGCGGGGGGTCGCGCTCGCCCAAAGCGAGGTCTGCCTCCAGGCCTGCCGGATCGGCGCGGCGGCCTGGGCGCTCCAGTTCCACCCCGAGGTCAGCGCCGCCGACGCCCGCACCTGGATCGACGACTACCGCTCCGACGAGGACGCGGTCCGGATCGGGGTCGACCCGGGGGCGCTGCGTACCGAGACCGAGGCCAAGATCGGCGCCTTCAACCAGCTCGGCCGCGATCTCTGCCACCGCTGGCTCGACGCGGCGAACGGCCAAACGGCGCATTGAAGGCGGGTAGCCCTAACAGCGCCTCACCACTAGTCGACCTGGATCGGCGTCAGGTAGGCGCCGGAGAGGCCGCCGTCGACGAGGAAGGTGCTGGCGGTGACGAACGAGGAGTCGTCGCTGGCGAGGAACAGCGCCGCCTTGGCGATCTCCTCGGGCTCGCCGAAGCGGCCCATCGGGATGTGGACGAGACGCTTGGCGGCGCGTTCGGGATCCTTGGCGAAGAGCTCCTTGAGCAGCGGCGTGTTGACCGGGCCCGGGCAGAGGGCGTTGACGCGGACGCCGCGTTCGGCGAACTCGACGCCGAGCTCGCGCGAGAGCGAGAGCACCGCGCCCTTGGAGGCCGTGTAGGAGATCTGCGAGACGGCGGCGCCCATCGTCGCGACGAAGGAGGCGACGTTGATCACCGACCCGCCTCCCCCCTCCAGCAGCTGGGGGATGCCGTGCTTGCAGCAGAGGAAGACGCTGCGCAGGTTGACGTCCTGAACCCGCTGCCAGGCATCGAGCTCGGTGTCGAGCACCGAGGTGTCGTCGGTCGGGTTGATGCCGGCGTTGTTCATCAGCACGTCGATCCCGCCGAACTCCCGGCCGATCCGTGCGTAGGCCGCGGCGACCTGGGCCTCGTCGGAAACGTCGGCCTGGATCGTCAGCGCCCCCTCGGCGCCCTCGGTGGCGAGGTCGATCCCGATCACCCGCGCCCCCTCGGCGGCGAACAGCCGCGCCGACTCGGCGCCGATCCCGCTCGCCGTCCCGGTGATCACGCAGACCTTGCCCTCGAGTCGTCCCGCCATCGCCTAGTCCTCCCCGGTCGCGTAGTAGACGTTCTTGACGTCGGTGTAGTGCTCGAGCGCGTCGGGGCCGAGCTCGCGGCCGACCCCCGACTGCTTGAAGCCGCCGAACGGGGTCGAGACGCGCACCGAAGTGTTGGAGTTGATCGAGAGCACGCCGGCCTCGACCGCGCGGGCGACCCGCAGCGCCCGGCCGCCGTCGCGCGTCCAGATCGAGCCGGAGAGACCGTAGATCGTCTCGTTGGCGAGGGCGATCGCCTCGGCCTCCCCGTCGAAGGGGATGACGCAGGCGACCGGGCCGAAGATCTCCTCCCGCGCCGCCCGCTCGGAGTTGGCTACGGGAGCGAGGACGATCGGCGCGAACCAGTAGCCGGGGCCGTCGGGGGCGGTGCCGCGGATCGCCACCGGGGCGTCGTCGGGGACGTAGGCGGCGACGCTCGAGCGCTGGTCGGCGGAGATCAGCGGACCCATCTCGGTCGCCTCGTCGAGCGGATCGCCGACCCGCAGCGACTCGACTCGCGGCGCCAGCGCCGCGAGGAAGTCGTCGACCGCCGAGCGCTCGACCAGGATCCGCGAGCGCGCGCAGCAGTCCTGGCCGGCGTTGCCGAAGACCGCGCCCGGCGCCGCCGCCGCGGCCGCCTCGAGGTCGGCGTCGGCGAAGACGATGTTGGCCGACTTGCCGCCCAGCTCCAGGGTCACCCGCTTGATCGTCGCCGCGGCGCCGGCGGCGATCCCGCGGCCGACCTCGGTCGAGCCGGTGAAGGCGATCTTGGCGACGTCGGGGTGCTCGACGAGGCGGGCACCGCAGACGCTGCCGGGCCCGGCGACGACGTTGAGGACGCCCTCCGGCAGGCCGGCCTCAAGCGCGATCTTCTCCAGCTCGATCGCGCTCAGCGGCGTCAGCTCCGCCGGCTTCAGGACGATGCAGTTGCCGGCGGCGAGCGCCGGCGCGACCTTCCAGGCGGCGATCGTCAGCGGGAAGTTCCAGGGGACGATCAGGCCGACGACGCCGAGCGGCTCGCGGAAGGTCATGTCGACGCCGCCGGCGACCGGGATCGTCTGCCCGAGCAGGCGCTCGGGGGCGCCGGCGTAGTAGCGGAACGTCTCGACCACCATCCCGATCTCGCCGCGGGCGTCGCCGATCGGCTTGCCGGCATTGCGTGCCTCGAGCGTCGCCAGCTCCTCGAGCCGCTCCGCGAGCGCGTCGGCGAGGCCGTGCAGCAGCGCCCCGCGGTCCGCCGGCGCGACGCCGCGCCAGGCCGGGAACGCGGCCTTCGCCCGCGCGACGGCGGCGTCGACCTCCTCGACCCCCGCGCGCGGCAGCTCGGCCATCACCTGCTCGGTCGCCGGCTCGATCACCTCGATCGCGCTCATCGGAGAACCTCTCCCTGTCTGCTCCGCGCCGCGGCGACCAGGGCGCCGATCACCTCGCTGCGGACGTCCTCCTCGGGATGCCAGACGACGCCCAGCGCGAACGGCTGGTCCGGCAGCTCGATCGCCTCGATCAACTCGTCCTCCACGCCCCAGCCGCTGACCTCCAGTCCCTCGCCGAGGCGATCGATGCCCTGATGGTGGTGGGACTTGACGCCGAGTCGATCGCTGCCCGCCGCGCGGCGGGCGAGGGTGCCGGCGGCGAGCCGCACCTCGTGGTCGCCGAAGGTCCCGGGAACGCGGCGGTGCCCCTCGTGCCCGACCGTGTCGGGAAGGTGTTGGACGAGCGTGCCGCCGAGGGCGACGTTGAGCATCTGCATGCCACGGCAGATGCCGAGCACCGGCATCTCGCGCTCGAGCGCGCGCCGCGCCAGCGCCAGCTCGAAGCGATCCCGCTCGGGCCAGGTGCCCCGCGTCTGCGGGTGCGGCTCGGCGCCGTAGGAGCCGGGGTCGACGTCGGCGCCGCCGGCCAGGAGCAGGGCATCGATGCGGTCCAGCAGCAGATCGGGCTCGGCGGTCGCCGCCTCGGCCGGCACGAGCAGCAGCGCCACCCCGCCCGCCTTCTCCACCGCGGTCGCGTAGCTGCGCGGGGCGAGGTCGACCTTCTCCTCGTTCCACACGCCCCAGGTGACGCGCTCGATCGCCGCGCAGATGCCGATCGCGGGAGCGCTCACAGACGCTCGAAGCCCCGGTAGCGCTCCCAGTCGGTGACGGCCGCCTCGAAGGCGTCGATCTCGACGCCGGCCCGGTTGAGGTAGTGGTCGACGACCTCGGGGCCGAAGGCCTCGGCGACCATCGGGCTCGTCGCGAAGGCGTCGCGGGCGTCGTAGATGTTGTGGGGAACGCGGGGCTTGTCGGATTTGTAGGCGTCGCCCTCGAAGACCGGCTCCAGCGGCAGCTCCTTTTCGATCCCGTGCAGGCCGGCGGCGATCAGCGCGCTCAGCGCCAGGTAGGGGTTGACGTCGGCGCCGGGCAGGCGGTTCTCGACCCGCAGCCCCTCGCCGTGGCCGACCACCCGCAGCGAGCAGGTCCGGTTGTCCCGTCCCCAGGCGATCGCGGTCGGGGCGAAGGAGCCGGCGGAGAAGCGTTTGTAGGAGTTGACGTGCGGCGCGTAGAACAGGGTCAGCTCGCGCATGCAGGCGATCTGGCCGGCGACGAAGTGCTCGAACAGCGCCTGGTCGGCGGCGAAGGCGTTGGAGCCGTCCTCCTTCGCCAGCGAGCAGTGGATGTGGCACGAGTTGCCCTCGCGCTCGTTGAACTTGGCCATGAAGGTGATCGCGTGCTCCTCCTGGGAGGCGATCTCCTTGGCGCCGTTCTTGTAGATCGCGTGGTTGTCGGCGCTGCGCAGGGCCTCCTCGTAGCGGAAGTTGATCTCGTGCTGGCCGAGGTTGCACTCGCCCTTGGAGTTCTCGACCGTCATCCCCGCCGCCGCCATCTCGTTGCGGATGCGGCGGATCAGCGGCTCGACCCGGGCGCTGCCCAGCAGCGAGTAGTCGATGTTGTAGAGGTTGGCCGGCTCGAGGTCGCGGAAGCCCTGTTTCCAGGCCGCCTCGTAGGTGTCGCGGAAGACGATGAACTCGAGCTCGGTGGCCGCGTTGGCGCTGAACCCGCGCTCGGCGAGGCGGGCCAGCTGGCGGCGCAGGATCTGCCGCGGCGAGGCGACCACGTCGCGCCCGTCGGACCACCGCAGGTCGGCCATCACCATCGCCGTCCCGGGCAGCCACGGCACCGGCCGCAGCGTCTCCAGGTCCGGCTTCATCTCGAAGTCGCCGTAGCCGGTGTCCCAGGAGGCCATCGCGTAGCCGCCGACCGTTTCCATGTCGACGTCGACCGCGAGCAGGTAGTTGCAGCCCTCGGCGCCGTGCTCGAGCACGTCGCCGAGGAAGTGCGAGGCGGTCAGCCGCTTGCCCTGCAGCCGCCCCTCCATGTCGGCGATCGCGAGCAGCACGGTGTCGACCGTGCCCTCGGCGACCGCCTTCCTCAGCTCGTCAACGGTCACGCCGGGAAACTTACGCCGCTCACGGCGCCGCGGGCCCGACCTCGGGCGGAGGGCCGATGTCTTTCTCGAGGTCGATCTCGCGCACCTGCCCGGTGAAGTGCTTGCGGGCCGAGGTCATCCAGGCGATCCAGGCGAGCAGGATCACCACTCCGACGGTCAGCGGCGCGTAGTTGAACGCCTCCCAGGTGAATTCGCTGTTCCAAGGCACCGCCGCCGGGGTGAACGGGAGGCAGAAGATGATCGTGATCAGGACCACCCAGAAGGTCGCGAAGGAGTTCATCCACTTGTACTTCTTGCCGTTGGTCCAGGGCCCCGGCTGGAAGTCGTCGCCTTTGCGCCAGCGCAGGAAGACCGGAATCACGTAGGCGATGTAGAGGCCGATGACGGTGATCGAGACGACCGCGAAGAAGGCGAAGGGGACGTTTTCCCCGTTCCCCTTCAGCGCCGGCAGGGTGATGATCAGCGCCGCGGCGGCCATCGCCAGCACGGCGTAGATCGGCACCCGCTCGGAGTTGACCGTGGAGAGTTTCGAGGAAACCCGTCTGCCGAAGCCGCGATCGCGCGAGAAGGCGAAGCACATGCGCGAGGCGCTGGTCAGGCAGGCGGCGCCGCAGAAGAGCTGGCCGACGACCGAGATGATCAGGACGAACTTGCCCCAGCCGCTGCCCAGCGCTTCAACCAGGAGCGTCGGCGCGAAGCCCAGCGCTTCGTTGGCGCCGCCGACGTTGGTGACCGCGAAGGTGATCGCCAGCAGCACGATCCAGCCGATCAGCGCCGAGTAGAAGATGGATCTCCAGACTCCCTTCGCCGCCGCGGTCGAGGCCCCATGCGTCTCCTCGGAGATGTGCGCCGAGGCGTCGAAGCCGGTGATCGTGTACTGGGTCAGCAGGAACCCGAGCGGGAGGACGTAGAACCAGTACATGGCGCCGCTGAACCCACTGTTGTTGATCCGGTGCCCGAAGACGAAGCTGAAGCTCTGGTGACCGTCGGGGACGAAGATCAGGACCAGGACGATCGCCGCGACGCCGACCACGTGCCACCAGACCGAGACGCTGTTGACCAGCGACAGCATGTGGGTGCGGCGGACGTTGACCGCGGTATGCGCGAGCAGGATCAGCGCGAAGAGCAGGAAGACCTCGGAGAGGATGTGGGCTTCGTCGCCGAAGTTGATCCCGAAGATGTTCACTTCGTAGAGGCCGAGGACGACGTTGAGGAAGGTCGCGCAGGCGTAGTCCACCGAGGCGACCACCGCGACGAGGCCGATCAGGTTGAACCAGCCGGTGAACCAGGCCCAGACCGGCCCGCCGAGCCTGCCCGCCCACCAGTAGATCCCGCCCGCGGTCGGGTAGGCGGAGACCAGCTCCGACATGCAGAAGCCGATGATCAGGATCGGGATGGAGATCAAAGGCCAGCCGATCGAGATCGCGATCGGACCGCCGTTGTTCCAGGCCTGGCCATAGGTCGTGAAGCAGCCGGCGAGGATCGAGATGATCGTGAACGAGATCGCGAAGTTCGAGAACCCACTCCACGCTCGGTTCAACGTCTGTTTGTAACCGAGCTCGGCGAGGCGTTGCTCGTCGGTGAGGGCGGGGGGTGAAGCGCTGCTCTCCATACAGCCTCTCTTCCTAAGTATCGAACGTTGCGATAAAAGGTGTGGTGAACCGACCTATGGGGTTTCGGGCGAGCCTAGTCCGAGTGCGAGACCCCTGTCAATGCCGAACTGGAGAAATTTCTCCGCAACCACTTGGCCCTGCTGGCAGACAGCCTCGAACGACTCTCCCCCCTGCTCGGTGCGCTCGAAGGCGAGCCCGCGCCGCTGGACGGCGGCATCACCAACCGCAACTACCGGGCCCGGTTCGGCGGCGACGACGTGGTGATCCGGCTGCCCGGCAAGGACACCGACCAGCTCCAGATCGACCGCAGGGCGGAGCGTGACGCCAACTCGCGCGCCGCTCGAGCCGGGGTCGCACCCGAGGTCCTGGCGATGCTGGAGGAGCCGCCCTGCCTGGTCACCCGCTTCGTCGAGGGGGCGGAGATGAGCGCCGCCGAACTGCGCGATCCGGCCGCGCTCGCGCGGGTGGCGGCGGCGCTGCGCGCGGTGCACGGGTGCGAGCCGGTCTCGGTTTCGTTCTCGCCCTTCCGGATCGTCGAGCTCTACGTCGAGCGGGCGCGGGCCCGGGGGGCCCAGGTGCCCGCCGCCTACGAGCGCTCCCAGGCCGCGGCGGCGCGAATCGAAACGGCGCTGCGCACACGCCCGCACGAAGCGGTCCTCTGCCACAACGACCTGCTGGCGGCCAACTTCCTGCGCTCCCCGGCCGGCCTGCGGATCGTCGACTGGGAGTATGCGGGAATGGGGGACCGCTATTTCGACCTCGGCAACTTCGCGGTCAACAACGAACTCAGCCCGGACGAGGAGAGGGCGCTGCTGGCGGCCTACTTCGGCGAGCCGCCGACCGCCGGCCAGCATGCGGCGCTGCGGCTGATGCGCTTCATGTCCGACTTCCGCGAGGCGATGTGGGCGGTCCTGCAGCGCTCCCTCTCCGACCTCGATTTCGATTTCGAGCAGTACGCGGCCAAGCACTTCGACCGGCTCGGCGCGGCCGAAGCGGACCCGCACTTCGCGGTCCTTCTGGAGGAGGCCGGCGGTGCCGCGGGCTGAGCTGCCGGATTCGGCCCGCTGCGTGATCGTCGGCGGCGGCGTCGGCGGCACCTCGCTCGCCTACCACCTGGCGAAGCTGGGCTGGAGCGACGTCATCCTGCTCGAGCGCTCGCAGTTGACCTCGGGCTCGACCTTCCACTCCGCCGGCCTGGTCGGGCAGCTGCGCGGCTCGGTCTCGCTGACGAAGATGATGATGCACTCCGTCGACCTCTACCGGCGACTGGCCGACGAGTCCGAGTTCGACCCCGGCTGGGTCGAATGCGGCGGCATCCGGCTCGCCTCCAGCGAGGAGCGGATGGAGGAGCTGCGCCGCCAGGCCGGCTGGGCGAAGACCTTCGGCCTGCCGCTGGAGCTGATCTCCGCCGAGGAGGCGAAGGAGCTGTTCCCGCTGATGTCGACCGAGGGCGTGCTCGGCGCCGCCTGGCTGCCGACCGACGGCTACCTCGACCCGTCGCAGCTGACCTACGCGCTCGCCGACGGCGCCCGCCAGGGCGGTTGCCGGATCTTCACCTCGACCAGGGTGACCGGGATCGACGTCCGCGACGGCCGGGTCCGGGGCGTCCGCACCGACCGCGGCGACGTCGAGGCAGAGGTGGTGGTCGACGCCGGCGGCATGTTCGCGGCGGAGATCGCCCGCATGGCGGGGGTGCGGGTGCCGCTGCTGCCGATGTCCCACCAGTACCTGGTCACCCAACCCCTCGAGGCCGTAGCGCAAGCGCGCCGCGCCTCCGAGCGGTCGTACTTGCTTCCGGATAGCGGAGGGAAGTACGACCGCAAGCGCGGCAGCATCCCCACCTTGCGGGACCCGGACTTGCTCGTGTACTACCGGGAGGACGGGAACGGGCTGGTGATGGGTGGCTACGAGCGGCGTAGCGAGCCGGCCTTCCTGCCCGCCGGGACCGGCCGGGTCGAGCAGATCCCGCCCGACTTCAACGGCCGGCTGCTGGAAGAGGACTGGGACCGGATGGAGGAGATCGTCGAGAACTCGAAGCGGCGGCTGCCGGCGATGAACGAGATCACCGTCACCAAGCTGATCAACGGGCCCGAGGCCTTCACCCCCGACAACGAGTTCTGCCTCGGCGAGAGCGAGGTCGCCGGCTTCTTCGTCTGCGCCGGCTTCTGCGCCCACGGCCTCGCCGGCGCGGGCGGGATCGGCAAAGTGATGGCGGAGTGGATCGCCGAGGGCGAGCCCAGCCTCGACCTCTGGCGCATGGACATCAGGCGCTTCGGCGCCCAGTACCGCTCGCCCGCCTACACCCACGCCCGGATCCAGGAGACCTACGAGACCTACTACGACATCCACTACCCGAACGAGGAGCGCAGCGCCGGGCGGCCGCTGCGGATCTCGCCGGTCAACGCCTGGCACTGCGAGCACGAGGCCGCCTTCGGCGAGAAATCCGGCTGGGAGCGGGTCAACTGGTTCGAGTGCAACGCCGCCGACGGCGAGGAGTCGCTGCGACCGCGCGGCTGGGCCGGGCGGCACTGGTCGGCGGCGATCGGAGCCGAGCACCGGGCCACCCGCGAGGCGGTCGCGATCTTCGACGAGACCTCCTTCGCCAAGCTCGAGATCGAAGGCACCGGCGCCGCCAAATTCCTCGAAGGGCTCTGCGACAACGAGGTCGCCCGCGGGGTCGGCCGGATCACCTACACGCAGATGCTGAACAGGCGCGGCGGCATCGAGTGCGACTTCACCGTCGCCCGTCTCGGCGAGGAGCGCTTCTCGATCGTCACCGGCACCGCCTTCGGCAACCACGACCGCGAGTGGATGCGGCGCCACCTGCCGCCGGACGGGAGCGTGCGAATCGCCGACGTCACCTCGGAATGGGCCTGCTTCGGGATCTGGGGCCCTCGCACTCGCGAGGTGCTGGCACCGCTGACCCCGGCCGACCTCGGCAACGAGGCCTTCCCCTACATGTCGCTGCGCGAGACGACGATCGGCAACGTCCCGGTGCGGGCGATGCGGGTCACCTACGTCGGCGAGCTGGGCTGGGAGATCTACTGCCCGGCCGAGTACGGGCTGGGGCTCTGGCGAACCCTCTGGGAGGCGGGTCAGCCGCATGGCATGCTGGCCGGCGGCTACCGCGCGATCGACTCGCTGCGGCTGGAGAAGGGCTACCGCGTCTGGGGCGCCGACATCACCCCGGACGAGACCCCCTACGAGGGCGGTGTCGGCTTCTGCGTCAAGCTCGAGAAGGAGGGTGGCTTCGTCGGCCGGGGGGCGCTGATCGAGGCCGATAGAGAGGGTCCGCGCAGCCGCCTGCGCTGCCTCACGCTCGAGGACCCGCGCTCGATCGCGCTCGGCAACGAGCCGGTGCGGGTCGGCGGCGAGGTCGTGGGACGGGTGACCACCGGCGGCTACGGCTACACGGTCGAGCGCTCGATCGCCTACGCCTACCTGCCGCCGGATTCCTCGGCGCCGGGAACCGCGGTCGAGGTCGAGATCTTCGGCCGCTGGGTCGGCGGCGAGGTCGTCGCCGAGCCTCTGATCGACCCCAAAGGCGCCCGAATCCGCGCCTAGGTTGGCGCGACGGCCGATGAACCTGGAGCGTCCACCAGTTGGACGTCTTCGGCTCGTCGGCGGGCGGGGAGCAGGCCGGCGAGAATGTGCTCGGTGCCCTCGATGTGCTCGCGCAGGAAGCGGACCGCCCGCGGGGCGTCGCCCTTGCGCAGCGCCTTCAACAGGCGCCCGTGCTGCTCGTTGGAGCGGACCAGGACCTCGGGCGGGTGGGCGATCAGCGCGATCAGGTCGGTCATCTGCCCCTGCACGTCGGTCATCGCGCTGAGCAACCGCGGTGAGCCGGCGGCCTCGGCGATGCCGATGTGGAAGCGGATATCGGTGCGGCGGTACTCCTCGAAATCCTCGACCTCCGCAGCCATCTTCGCGACCAGCTCGTCGAGGCGGTCGAGCTGGTCGGGACCGCTGCGCTCGGCGGCCAGCAGCGCCGCGCCGCACTCGATCGCGACCCTGTAGTCGAGCACCGCCCAGGCGCCCTGGTCGAGCGGCTCGCCCCCCTGCTCGGCCAGCGGCGGCTGCTCGGAGACGAAGGTCCCGCCCCTGCGGCCGCGCAGCGAGACGAGGTGGCCGCTCTGGACCAGCGTGGTCAGGGCCTGGCGCAGGGTCGAGCGCGAGATACGAAGCTTCCCGGCCAGCTCGCGCTCGGGGGGCAGCTGGCTGCCCGGCGCCAGCAGCCCGAGGCGAATCGCGGTGCCGAGCCGCTCCACGGTCTCCTCGAAGGTGCTCGGCGGCCGCACCGGCATGAACACAGCCTCGAGCGCCGCGTCGCGTTCCATTCACAAACCGTACAGGTGGGGCGACGCCTGCGAGCCGGTGTGCGCCGCTCGGACCCGTCAGGAGTCGAGGCGGGTGCCGTCCTCGAGTTCGACCGCGTACGTCCACACGAAGTCGTCGATGTGCTCGGGGAGCAGATCGGGCGGCGGCTGGCATCCGCACCAGCATGCGCAAGCGCCGGCACCTCCTCCTCAGGACCGGAGCGGCCCGTCGCTACTAGGGTTCCCCGGGTGATGGAGGAGGCGATCCGGGAGCAGCCCACGGACGCCACGCCGAGGCGTCGCGTGCTGATCGTGATCGGCGCGCTGATGCTGACGATGCTGCTGGCGGCGCTCGACCAGACGATCGTCTCGACCGCGCTGCCGACGATCGTCGGCGAGCTCGGCGGGCTCAACCACCTCTCCTGGGTCGTCACCTCCTACCTGCTGGCGATCACGATCGTCACCCCGCTCTACGGCAAGCTCGGTGACCTCTACGGGCGCAAGGTGGTGCTCCAGGGGGCGCTGACCCTCTTCCTGATCGGCTCCGCGCTCTGCGGTCAGGCGCAGGGGATGACCGAGCTGATCGCCTTCCGGGCGGTCCAGGGGCTGGGCGGCGGCGGGCTGATGGTCAGCGCCCAGGCCGCCGTCGGCGACGTCGTCTCGCCGCGCGAACGCGGCCGCTACATGGGCCTGTTCGGCGCCGTCTTCGGCGTCGCCAGCATCGCCGGCCCGCTGATCGGCGGCTTCTTCACGACCCACGCCAGCTGGCGCTGGATCTTCTACATCAACATCCCCCTGGGGCTGGCGGCTCTGGTCGTGCTGGCGATCGCCCTGCCGGGCGCCGGCGAGCGCAAGCAGCACCGCGTCGACTACCTCGGCACCGCCCTGCTCGGCACCTCGCTCGCCTCGCTGGTCCTGCTGACGACGCTCGGCGGCACCACCTACGCCTGGGGCTCCGCCTTCATCGTCGGGCTCGGCCTGCTCTCGGTGGCGGCGATGGTCGCCTTCGTCCGGGTCGAGCACAGCGCGGCCGAGCCGGTGCTGCCACCGGAGCTCTTCCGCAACCCGGTCTTCCGCATCACCAGCGCGATCGGGTTCGTCGTCGGCTTCGCCCTGTTCGGCGCGCTCACCTACCTGCCGCTCTTCCAGCAGGTCGTCCGCGGGCTCAGCCCGACCGCTTCGGGACTGCAGCTGGTGCCGTTGATGGCGGGCCTGCTCTGCGCCTCGATCGGGTCGGGGCAGCTGATCTCGCGGACCGGCCGCTACAAGCGCTTCCCGATCCTCGGCACGGCGATTGCCGCGGTCGGGCTGCTGCTGCTCTCCCGCCTGGAGCCCGGAACCGGCTCGCTCGAGGCCGGCCTCTACATGCTCGTGCTCGGCGTCGGCCTCGGCTTCGTGATGCAGGTTCTGGTGCTGGCGGTCCAGAACGCGGTCCCCTACTCCCAGCTCGGCGTCGCCACCTCGGCGGCGACCCTGTTCCGCTCGATCGGCGGTTCGCTCGGCACCGCGATCCTCGGTGCGATCTTCGCCAACCGCCTCGCCGACGAGCTCGCGACCAGCCTCCCCACCGGTTCCTCGGCGGCGGCCAACCTCGCCTCCGGCCAGATCGACCCGGCTCAGCTGAAGGCGCTGCCGGCGGCGCTGCACGACAGCTACGTGCACTCCTTCACGAACTCGATCTCGACCGTCTTCCTGATCGCCGCGGCGGTCGTCGCCGTCGCCTTCGGCCTCGCCTGGTTGCTGGAGGAGAGACCGCTGCGCAAGACGATCGAGGACAGCGACCTCGGCGACGCCTTCGCACCGCCACGGGACGCCGACTCGCTGGGCGAGCTAACCCGCGAGCTGAGCCGCCTGGTCGGGCGCGAGCGCACCCGCCGCTTCATCGAGGGGGTGATCGAGGAAGCCGAGGTCGAGCTGACCCCGGCCGAGGCCTGGCTCCTGGGCCGGGCCCCCGGGACGATCCCCGCCGGCGCCCTCGAGGCCCGCGAGCCGGCGGACGGCGAGAGACTGCGAGAGGGCGTCGAGCGACTTCGCGGGCGGGGCCTGATCGAAACGAGCGCCGAGCCGCCACTGCTGCTGACCGCCTCCGGGTTGGCCGTGCAGGGACGGCTGCTCGAGGCCAGGCGCCGCAGCCTGACGACGCTCGTCGCCGACTGGGAATCGGAGGCGCCGGAGCTCGACGCGATGATCGAGCGCCTCTCCGACGAGCTCTGCCGCGCCGAAGAGATGTCCCGCGCGAGCGCGGAGTCCAACTAGCCGCCGCCCGCGACGGCTAGACGAAGACGAGGCCGATCAGAAGCAGCAGCACGCCGGCGCTCGCCGCGGCGCCGGCCGCCCCGAGCAGCCAGCGGCGGCGGGCGATGATCGAGACCGAGGCGAGGACGATCCCCACCTGCAGGCCGACCTCGGCCAGCTCGTAGTCGATGTGCTGGGTGTTGGCGTGGCTGACTTCGTGTTCGTGGTCGGCGACCTCCGCCTTGAGGCGGGCATCGGCCGGTTCCAGCTCGTGGACGATCCGCGCCTCGTGGGCGCGGGCCTCGGTGGCGGCTTTCGTCTCCGCCGGGCTGCCGGTGCCGAGGACCTTCAGCAGCGTCGAGTTGCCCTTGTTGATCTCGATCTTCAGCCGGTTGCTCTCGAGCTGCGCCGTGGCGTCGGCGCGATGGGTCTCGCCGGTGATCACCTCTTTCACCGCCTCGTTGGAGAGGAAGGTCGCGATCGCCAGGAAGCCGGCCATGACGGCGACGACCATCGCCGCGTTGCGCCCGTAGTGCGCGCCGACGTGCCCCTCGCCGCCGGTTGCGACCTGGTGGCCCTGCTCGAAGCGCTCGTATGAATGGTGGGCCTCCGCGATCCCGCCTTTCTAACGGTCGGGCCGGGCGTCCCCAGGCGCCGAGGCGGCCCAGCCGCTCCAGCGATCGACGTCGACGGCCAGCACCTCGCCGATCGCCCGCAGCCGCGGATAGCGCCCCCGCAGCAGGGCCACGGCGCGAGCCGCCTCCGGCTCGGCGGGATCGAGGACGCGGCCGCGGCCGTCGGCCCGGGCCCACCACAGCGCCTCCCAGTCGGCGTCGTCGTAGTGGTCGACCAGCAGCGCCACTGCGGGGTTCTCGCGCACGTTGGCGAGGCGCCGCAGCGCCGTCGTCCGCTTCGGTTTCGCGTCGACCGCGCTGTAGACACGATCGCCGTCGAGAACGAAGGCGATCGGCACCAGATGCGGGTGAGCGGCGCGGTCGGCGGTGGCGAGCCGTGCGACCCTGGCCGTCGCGAAGCGCTCGCGCGCCTGCGCCGCGGTCACCGCTCGCCGGTCAGCTCGGCGATTGCCGTCTCCCAGAGCTCCAGCTCGCGCTCGATCGCTCCCGCCCCGGCCGAGGGGACCCAGTGGACGGCGCGGCGGCAGCCGGCCGCCTGCAGGCGCTCGAGGACGGCGGCGTCGGCGGGCGCGCTCATCGCCATGAAGTCGATCGGGCGCTCGGCACGGGCGCGCAGCTCCGCCGCCCGGTCGAAGATCCCCCTGCCCTCGGGCATGTAGTTCGGGAACCAGGCGTCGCCGAAGGCGAGGACGCGGTCGAGCACGGTCGGCCCGTTGCCGCCGATCAGCACCGGCGGGTGCGGCCGCTGGGCGGGCTTCGGCGAGCACCAGATGCGATCGAAATCGACGAACTCGCCGTGGTAGCTGGCCTCCTCCTGCGTCCAGATCGCCTTCATCGCCTCGACCCGCTCCTGCATCAGGCGCATCCGCGTCCGCGGATCGGTTCCGTGGTTCTCCATCTCCTCCCGGTTCCAACCGGCGCCGACCCCGAACTCGAACCGGCCGCCGGAGAGGCTGTCGACCGAGGCCACCTCTTTTGCGGTGATGATCGGGTCGCGCTCGACGACGAGGCAGATGCCGCTGCCGACCCGCAGCCTCGAGGTCGCCGCGGCGGCCGCGGTCAGGGCGACGAAGAGGTCGTAGGTGTGGCTGTACTTGCGCGGCAGCTCGGCGCCGGCAGGCCATGGCGACTCGCGGCTGGCCGGAATGTGGGTGTGCTCGGCGAAGAAGAGCGACTCGTGCCCGCGCTCCTCGACCAGGCGCGCGAGCTCTCCCGGGCCGACGGCGTCGGCGGTGGGGAAGTAGCCGATCCCGAAGTCCATCTCGGGAACGATACGGCTGCCGGGCCGCCGGGCGGTACGGACTACAGCGCGCTGGCTCAGCCCTCGCCGGGCGGTTGAGCCCGCTTTGCCGCCTCGCGGATCTGTTCCATCTGCTCCATCGCCGCGGCTTCGCCGCCACGGCCGATGCCGGCGTTGGCGGGAGGTCTCCACTCGTTTCCGTTGGGCATGGTGAAGACCGGACTCTGCGGGAGCGCCATTCGCCTTGGGTCGTCGGCGGCCACGAGAACCTCGAAGCGGGCTCCCGGCGCGGTCGGCACCATCGGGTCC
>JADGPJ010000049.1 GCA_017882505.1 Solirubrobacterales bacterium
TCGAGGACCAGGCCGACGGCAGCGGAAGCGAGGTGGCGGCCCTGGAGCACTGAGGAGAAGTGCCGGCGAGTCCGTTACACCACAACTCGCGACTTGACTGGTCGCAAGCCTCGACGATGCAGGTCATGACCGAAGCAGACCCCTGCCGACCGCGGCACACCGCTCGACTCGGGCTCGCCGCTCTGGCGCTCACCGTCGCCATTGCGCTCACCGTCGCAACCGGGGACGCTCCCGCCAGCACCGCCTCATGCTCCGGAGCACTTCAGGGCACGGCGTTCAGCTTCAGCTGCGACGCCACGATCGGTGGCAACTCGCGGGGCTGGCTTTTCGTCTTCAGCTCATCGAGGGTCGCGTCGGCGGCCGTTTCGTCGCCTGCGGGAGTCAGTTGCGAAAGCAGAGGGAGCCGCACGCTTTGCAGCGGCCCCACGATCCCCGCCGGCAAAACCGTCTCGGGCTCCTTCACCCTGCGCCAGGGTGCTGAAGAAGAAGAAGGGTCTGAAGAAGGCTGCGCGGGCGGGTTCGGGAGCGTGGCGGTGTTGGCCTACGGCCCTGAAGACAGCCCCGAATTCGAAGAAGAAGAAGGGCCGACCCCCTTGTCGATCGGGCGCTTCGCGCTCTCCTCCTGTCCCTCCGAAGAAGGGGGAAGAGGCACGTCCACGGCGACCCTCACCTTCGGGAAGGTGAAGCTGAGGAAGGAGAAGGGGACCGCGGTGCTGCCGGTCACCGTGTCGGCACCCGGCTCCCTGGTCATGACCGGCAAGGGCGTCGTCAAAGTCACGAAGTCGGTCAAGCGCGCCGGCAAGGTCCAGCTGCTGGTGAAGGCAAAGGGCAAGTCGATGAAGAGGCTGGTTCGCACCGGAAAGGTGACTGTGACATCGAACGTCACCTTGACACCCAGCGACGGGAACCCGATCAGCAAGACGAAGAAGATCACGCTCAGGCTGATCTGAAGTCGTCAGCTAACAGCGCCGGCAGCCTCACCCGCGCCTCGCGCGCGGCCGCTTCGAGGTGGGCGTCGGCCAACTCGCGGGCCTGATCGCGGGAGCCCGGCATCGGGTGCCCGTACTGACCGAAGGTCGCTGGCGATCTTCAAGGCGTCGAGGTAATCGCGCAGGACGGCGAGGATCGGCACCTACGGATGCGCGCCTTCGACTTCGGGGACTGGAACTCGCGCACGAGGACTTGTCGTGATGATTCCGACCAGCGAAAAGCCCCGACAAGCGAAAACCCCCGACAAGCGGGGGCTCTCGAGTGCGGCCGAATGGAGTCGAACCATCACGGGTGTTTCCACCCACAAGGCCCTCAACCTTGCGCGTCTACCAGTTCCGCCACGGCCGCGGGAGGGTCGCCGATTCTAGATGTTTGAAGGCGGGGCGAGTCGCCGCCTTGCAGGCATCCGAACGAGGCGGTAGCCTACGAACACGTGTTCGGACGTCTTCAAACACCGACGTGGACCCGGCTAACGGAGGGAAACGAGACCATCGATGGTTGATCTTGACCTGACCAAGCGGCAGAAGGAGATCTTCGACTTCATCCGCAAGTACGCGGCTAAGACCGGCTATCCGCCGACCGTGCGGGAGATCGGCAAAGCCGTCGGTCTGCACTCCTCCTCGACCGTCCACGCGCACCTCGCGAACCTGGAGAAGATCGGGCTGCTGCGGCGCGATCCGTCGAAGCCCCGCGCGATCGAGCTGCTGCTCGACAAGGCGAAGCGGACGATCAGCTCGGGCAGCGGCCTGCCGCTGGTCGGCCAGGTCGCGGCCGGCGAGCCGATCCTGGCCGAGGAGAACATCGAAGAGTACCTCGAGATCCCCGATGTGATCGGCGGCGAGGACGGCGATTACATCCTTCAGATCCGCGGCGAAAGCATGAAGAACGCCGGCATCCTCGAAGCCGACTACGTCGTCGTGCGCCCGGCGGACGAAGCCGACGACGGCGAGATCGTCGTCGCCCTGATCGGCGAGGAGGCGACGGTGAAGCGAATCTTCCGTGAATCCGACCACGTCCGGCTCCAGCCCGAGAACGACGAAATGGAACCGATCCTCACCACCGAGGCCCGGGTGCTTGGCAAGGTCGTCGGCGTCTTCCGCAAGGTCTAGCTCCGGGGGCTCGGCGCCGGCAACGAAGACGATCAGGCTGAAGCCGTGACCGACCGCCGTCCGAGGCTCCTCACTTCGGCCAGCGACCGGACTCGATGAGTCGTTTGTAGCGCCGCTGTCGGCGTCGGGCATCCCACATCACCAGCGGGATCAGGCGCAGGCCGAGACGGGGAAAGAGGTCGAAGGTCCGCAGCACCGGGCCGCGCCAGCGGGGAATTACGAGGACCGGCCGCGGGCGCTCGCTGAGCTTGCCGACCTCGCGGGCGACCCGCTCCGGGGTCAGGAGGTGTCCGGAGAAGGAGCCGGCGGCATCGGGATCGTCGAGTTTGTCCTCGAGCATCGGGGTCCAGATCCCGTCGGGGCAGACGGCCGAGAGGCCGATCCCCTTGTGGCCGGCACGGCGGAGATCGAAAAGGGTGCCCAGGGTGAACGCCATCGCCGCGTGCTTGCTCGCCGAGTAGGTGACCTCGCCCGGGGCGGCGACGATGCCCGCCAGCGAGATCACGTTGATCACCTGGCCGTGCCCGGCGGGGACCATCTGCCCGAGGGCGGCGACGGTGCCGTTGATCGTGCCGGTTGCGTTGATCGCCAGCATCGACGCCCGCGTCGGCTCGTCCTGCTCCCAGGAGAGCCCGGTGACGAGCACGCCGGCGTTGTTGACCCAGAGGTCGAGGGAGCCGTGCCCGGCGACGGTCGCGGCGGCAAGCGAACGGCATGCCGCCTCGTCGCGGACGTCGAGCACCGACGGCTCCGCGCCGGCGCCGATCGCGGCCGCCGTCGCGGCCGCCGCGGCGCCGTCGATGTCGCTGACCGCGACCGCGTAGCCGCGCCCGGCGAGCTCGATCGCGATCGCGCGTCCGAGCCCTCCGCCCGCTCCGGTTACGACTGCGGTCCGCATCCTCGCCACCATATCCCGCTCCGGCCTGGTCGATCCGGGTTGCGGGGGCTACCATCGGGGGGCGGGCCAAGCGGACCGCGGGGGGAGAGAAAACCCCTCGAGGAAAGTCCGGACACCACAGAGCAGGGCGGTGGGTAACGCCCACCCGGGGAAACCCGCGGGAAAGTGCCACAGAAACATACGGCCGATGGCGCGGCCACACGTGAGTCGCGTACAGGCAAAGGTGAAATGGTGCGGTAAGAGCGCACCGGCGTCGCGGTGACGCGGCGGCCAGGCAAACCCCGCCCGGTGCAAGGCCAAGCAGGACCGTCGACCCGGCTCGGCGAGGTCCAGGTGGGTCGCAGGGTCGCCTAGGCGACCCCTCCGGGGCTCCGGCCCCGGTGAGATAGATGTCCGCTCACGACAGGATCCGGCTTACCGGCCCGCTAACGGAAAGGCCCTCGAAAGGGGGCCTTTCCCATGCTCGCGGTCCCCTCCGTGCAAAGTTCGACAATCGGCGCCGAGGCGCCGATTCGTAGATATGGACAAGGCGTTCGACACGGGCCCAGATTTTCCTGTCTTAGCGTTTGCTAACCTGTTGCCAACTTCCGCTGAATCTCCGCCTACATATCGCGGGGAGCGGGGGACCCAATTAGTGGGGGCGAATCGCAGGCATCAGCCGCGTAGCGCAGCTCTTTCAGCGCGAGCCCGACAGCTAACCCCGTAAGCGCCTGGAAAGAGATATGCCAAGCGAATACCGCCATGGGCGGAAAGATGAGTCACGACGGGCGCCACGGCGCCAGCCACGAGCGACCCGGCGCCTGCGCTGGGGGGTCTCGCTCGCCCTGATCGCGACCGCCGCGGTGGGCGCCGTCTCCGCCCAGGCATCGACCGGTGGGGCCTCGAGCTACACGGCCTTCGGCGGCAGCTCGCCGGAAGGCCAGGAATTCGCCTTCAGCCCGATGAAAACCGCCGGCGCCAGCTGGTACGGCCCCGGGCTCTGGGGCAACAAAACGGCTTGTGGCGAGACTCTGCGCCCGGACACGTTCGGCGTCGCCCACAAGACGCTTCCCTGCGGGACCACGGTCAAGTTCGTCTACCACGGCCGCGCGCTGATCACCCAGGTGATCGATCGTGGGCCCTACGTCAAGGGTCGCTCCTGGGATCTGACTGCCGCCGCCAGCGAAGCCCTCGGCTTCGAAGGGGTCGGCCAGGTTCGCTACGCGATCGCGACGAATCTGGCGCGCCAGAGCGCCAACCACTGAGCCTCGACGAAGGTCCAGGCTCGACCGAGCGAGATCGCTCCAGCCGCTCCGAAGGCTAATCTGCCGTGTTCAGGCAGTGCCCGTAATTACGAGAGGAGCAGCACATATGTCGAGGTCGTTGCATGGAGCACAGGATGCCGTCAAGTCGCGCCGGGGACGCTGGCTCGTGCTGGCTGTTGCCGGCGGCTCCATCGTGCTCGCGATCGGCCTCGCCTCCGGCTCCAGCGCCGCGCCGGTCACCAAGACCACGGTCGAACTTGGTCACACCGCAACGGTGCCCGACCCCTCGTGCCCCGAGCTGCCCTGTCAGGCGGTCGGCAGCGTTACCGGCTTCCAGGTCAACAACGGTCAGACCAGCCTTCCCTTCCTGGTCCCGCACAACGGCACGATCAAGTCCTGGACCCTGACCCTGGCCCAGCCGACCAACTCGCAGCGCTCCTTCTTCAACGGCTTCTTCGGCACGCCGCCCGAGGCGCGCCTGGCGGTACTGCGCCGGGTTCCGGGCACCAACCCGCCCCGCTACAACCTCCGCAGCCAGGGCGCGATCAAGGTGCTCTCGCCCTACCTCGGCCAGACGGTCAAGTTCGGATCCAACCTCGAAGTCGAAAAGGGCGACATCATCGGCATCACCGTGCCGACCTGGGCCCCGACCTTCGCCCAGGGCCTGCCGAGCAACAACGTCTGGCGCGCCAGCCGCGCCCCCGGCACCTGCACCAACTCGACCGACATCCGCCAGGGCGAACCGCAGATGAAGGTCGGCAAGCGAGCCACCTATGGCTGCCGGTACACGACGGCGCGTCTGCTTTACACGGCGACGCTCGTAGAGAACTAGCCCGAGAGGCCGCTCGGAGCGCCGCGAAGAGGGGGTCCTGCGGGCGGGGCCAACTGGGCTCCGTTCTCGGACCCCCTCTCCGCGTCGCCCACGAAACGAACTCCGGTCTTCTGCTTCAGAGGTGTGGCAGCGGAGAACAGGGTCCGCCCGAGAGTACGAGGGCTTCCGCCCTTCTCCAGCTTCAGAACCCTCCGGCGCCCTGCTTGAGCAGGACCGTCGCGGGGGGCCCCATCAGAGGTGCCGAGAACGAATACCTCGCCCGCAGGCGCCTCTGATGGGGACGGGTCCGCCGCGCCTATGCGGCTATAGGCAGGACCCGTGGAGTGGCCTGATCTTTGGGGAGCGCCGCCGCGCTCGCGATCAGGCTCTGGAACTCGTTGAGGGCAAGGTGCCCGACCGCCTCGAGGATCTCCTCGTCGGTCCAGCCGATTTCCCGTGCTTCCTCGTGGAGGTGGAGCGGGGGAGGGCCGTCGGCGTCCAGCGCCTCCTTCAGGTAGAGCAGCAGCGCCGCCTCCTTCTCGTCGGCGGAGGTGAAGCTGCGAGCCCTGGAGACCTCGTCGAGGCCGAGCCCGGCCCGGCGCGCCGACTTTGCGTGCTGGGCGATGCTGTAGTTGTCTTCGCGGTGCTCGGCCACAGCGAGCGCGATCCGCTCACGGGTCGCCTGGGGAAGGACGCCGCCGCGGAGCTCGGAACGCATCCGGGTGTAGGCACGGAGTACTGCGGGAGAGCCGGCGAGAACGCCGACGAACTTGGTGACCGCACCACCGGTCGCCTGGATCGTCTTGATCAAGGGCGCGCTCTCGTCGGGAGCGGTTAGCTCGTCGTGGATCTGGAATCTGCTTACTGCGGTTTTTACCGTCACGTCGCTTCTCGTCTCTGGCTCTGCTGAGGGCGATATTTCGCTTTACAGAGCCTTTACGGGGCCTTTACTTTACTTTGAGCCTCTTACTTACGAGGTGTAAGTTATACCTGCTTTTTGACTTGCATGCAAGTCGCCCAGGTTGCCTCGTCTCTACCCCCTATACGGCGTTCCGCACCTCTCCGGTTCATTCGCCTATCGTTGCGCCCTTCTCGCGCACACGCCAAGGAGGCCGGAATGGCAGAGCAACCCCGCAGTGCCGCTGACGTCGTCGAGATCGTCAAGGCGAACGACGTCCGCTTCATCCGCCTCTGGTTCACCGACGTGCTCGGTCAGCTCAAGAGCTTCTCGATCAACTCCTCCGAGCTCGAGGACGCCTTCGAAGGCGGCATGGGGTTCGACGGGTCCTCGATCACGGGCTTCAACCCGATCGAGGAGTCCGACATGCTCGCGGTGCCCGACCCCGGGACCTTCGCGCTGCTGCCCTGGCGCCCCGAGGAGGAGAACGCGGTCGCCCGCATGTTCTGCGACATCCGCGTTCCCGGCGGCGGACCCTATGAGGGTGACCCGCGCTGGATCCTGCAGCGGGCGATGAAGCGAGCCGAAGAGCTGGGCTTCGAGGCCTACAACGTCGGCCCCGAGCTCGAGTTCTTCTACTTCCGCTCGGCCAAACCCGAGGGCGGCATCCCCGAGGTCCTCGACGAAGGTGGCTACTTCGACCTGACCACGCTCGACGCCGGCTCCGACCTGCGCCGGGAGACGGTGTTGGCGTTGGAGAAAATGGGGATTCACGTCGAGTACACCCATCACGAGGTCGGACCTTCCCAGCACGAGGTCGACATGCGTTACAAGAACGCGCTCGAGATGGCCGACGACTGCATGACCTACCGGATCGTCGTCAAGGAGTACGCGATGAAATACGGTTGCCACGCGACCTTCATGCCGAAGCCCCTGTTCGGCGAGAACGGCTCCGGCATGCACGTCCACCAGTCGCTCAGCAAGGAAGGCAAGAACGCCTTCTACGACGCCGACGACCCCTATTACCTCTCGCCGACCGCGAAGTCGTTCGTCGCCGGGCAGCTCAAGCACGCGCGGGAGATCTCGCCGCTCTTCGCCCAGTGGGTCAACTCGTACAAGCGGCTGGTCCCGGGCTTCGAGGCGCCGGTCTACCTCGCCTGGTCGCGCCGCAACCGCTCAGCCCTGATCCGGGTGCCGCTCTACCACCCCGGCAAGGAGGCCGCGACCCGCGCCGAGCTGCGCTGTCCCGACCCCGCCTGTAATCCCTATCTCTGCTTCGCGGCGATGCTGCAGGCCGGCCTGGAAGGGGTCGAGAAGGGCTACGAGCTGCCCGAGCCGATGGAGCAGAACCTCTACCACCTCTCCCAGGAGGAGCTCTCCCACCAGGGGATCGAGCAGCTGCCGGCCACGCTCGGCGAGGCGATCGAGGTCGCCGCCGACTCCGAGCTGGTGCTGCGAACCCTGGGTGAGCACACCTTCCGCCGCTTCGTCGAGATCAAGCGGCAGGAATGGGACGACTACCGGGTTCAGGTCACTCCCTTCGAGATCGAAAACTTCCTGCCGATCCTCTGAGAGCCGCGGCGAGGTAGATGGCAACGCTCCACGTCCTCAGGGTCTTCACCGGCGAGGGCGGGGAGTGGGGGAACCCGCTCGGCGTCTTCCTCGACGGCGGCGAGATCGCGGCGCAGCGGCGTCAGGCCGTGGCCCGCGAGCTCGGGTTCTCCGAGACGGTTTTCGTTGACGATCCCGGCAGCGGCGAGTGCCGGATCTTCACGCCAGGAACGGAGCTGCCGTTCGCTGGCCACCCGAGCGTCGGAACCGCCTGGCTGCTGGCGCGGGAGGGGCATGACGTCGACGTGCTGCGGCCGCCGGCCGGCGAGATCGCGATCAGGGGCGAGGGGGAGCTGACCTACGCCGCCGCTCGTGCCGAGTGGTGCCCGCCCTTTCACCTGATCCCGCTTGGCGCTGCGGCCGAGGTCGATGCGCTGCCGGGGCCGCCGCCGGGCGAGGACCTCGCCTACTGCTGGGCCTGGGAGGACGAGGCCGCCGGCGTCGTCCGCTCGCGCTGCTTCCCGGTCGAGGAGGGGATCGAGGAGGACGAGGCGACCGGCTCGGCCGCGATCCCGCTCTGCGTCGAGCTAGGGCGACCGCTGACCGTGCACCAGGGCCGCGGTTCGGTCCTGCGCGTGGCACCGCTCGACGAGGGCCGAGCCGAGGTCGGCGGCCGGGTGGTGCTGGACGAGGTCAGGGCCTTTTTCGTCGACTGACGCCTTTTCCACCCTCTGGGGTGGTCAATGCCTCGCTCGGTTCAGCGCGGGTCCCGACCGGGGCGCGACAGCGCCGAGGGCCACCAGAACCTGTCGCCGATGGTGAGGGCGATTGCCGGCACCAGGACGCTGCGGACGAGGAAAGTGTCGAGGAGGACGCCGAAGGCGACGACGAAGCCGAGCTCGGTGAGGAAGGTGAGGGGGAGGACGGCGAGCACCGAGAAGGTGCCGGCGAGGACGATGCCGGCACTGGTGATGACGGCGCCGGTGACGGCCAGGGCCCGCAGGATCCCCTGTTCGGAGCCGCGCTTTTCGGTCTCCTCGCGGGCGCGGGCGATCAGGAAGATGTTGTAGTCGATGCCGAGCGCGACCAGGAAGACGAAGGCGAACAGCGGCAGCGACGGGTCCGAGCCGGGGAAGCCGAAGATCACGTCGAAGACGAAGTAGCCGACTCCGAGCGCGGCAAGGAAGCTGAGAATCACCGTGCCGATCAGGATCAGCGGCGCGGCGAGGGCGCGCAGCAGGAGGATCAGGATCAGCAGGACGACGAGGAGGATGATCGGCGGGATCACGATCGAGTCCCAGCCGGCGGCGTCGCGAACGTCGAATTCGACCGCCGTCGGGCCGCCGACGAGGGTGCCAGGGGCAGCCGTTTGCGCCGCTTCGCGGATCGGTTCGATCAGGTCGAAGGCGTCGGTCGAGTAGGGGTTGGGTTCGAGGGTCGCCTGGATCAGGGTCCCGGGCGGGCCACTGGCGACCGGGCCCGACACGCCCTCGACGCCGCTGACGCCTTCTACCGCAGCTTTGACCTTGCCGACCTCGGCGCGGTCGGGGACGACGAGGTCGGTGAGCGCGGTTGCTCCCGATGGGAAGCTCTTGTCCAGCAGGTGCTGCCCTTCGACCGACTCGACTTCGGTGCGGTAGCTGTCTTCGCTGGTCAGATCGGTCGAGAAGAAGGCGAAGCCGCAGCAGAAGATCAGCAGCACGCCGAGCGAGCCGAGCATGATCCGGCGCGGCGACGACGCGACCCGGGCGCCGACGCGCGCCCAGGCTCCGTGAGTGGCGTCGCTGGCGTGCTCGAGTCGGTGGCGGCGCATCTCGTAGGGCGTGAACACCGCGCGGTCGAGCGGCCCCACGATCAGCGACGGGATGCGCCTGCCGCTGAGGATGCGGAGGATCCAGTTGAGCAGCACCAGCGGTAGCAGCACCAGCACCAGCAGACAGGCGAGGACGACCCGGACCAGCGCGCCTGCCCCGGGCCCCTCGACGAAGCGCTGACGTGCTCGCTCCGAGACCTGCTCGGCCCTCGGCGCGGTCTCAGGGGTATGTGGGACGAAGGGCCAGAAGGCACGGCGGCCGAAGATCGTCAGCAGCGCCGGCAGCAGCGTCAGCATCGAGAGCGCCGCGCAGGCGATGCCGATCGCGGCGATCGGCCCCAGTCCGGAGGTGCCGTTGACCTTGGCGATCATCAGGCAGAGCAGCGCCGCGATTACCGTCGCCGCGGAGGCGAAGATCGCCGGGCCGGCAGATTCGAGGGCGGTGCGCATCGCCTCGTACTTGTCGGCGGTGCGATGGAGCTCCTCCCGATAGCGGGCGACGAGCAGGAGTGCGTAGTCGGTCCCCGCACCCAGCACAAGGACCGACATGATCGAGCTGGACTGGCCGTTGATCGTCACCCCCAGCTCCGAGACTCCGTAGCCGATCGATCGCGAGAGCGTCTCCGCGAACATCACCGCGGCCAGCGGGATGAAGAAGAACATCGGCGAGCGGTAGATGACGATCAGCAGGAAGATCACCAGGCTGACCGCGGCCAGCAGCAGGGTGCCGTTGATGCCTTCGAAGACTTCGATCGCGTCGGCCGAGAAACCGGCGCCGCCGGTGATCTTGACGCTGAGGCCGCCGCCGGGATCGGAGACCGCGTCGCGCCAGTACTGGACCGGGTCGAGGATCCGTTCGCCCTCGCCGTTGCCCTTGATGTAGGCGGTGATGATCGCCGCCTTGCCGTCGCTGGAGCAGATCGGGCCGACGAAGGGGGCGTAGTCGCCGGGCTGGCCGGGGACGGTCGTGGTCGGCCCGGCACAGCCGGGTTCCTCGCTCACCCCCTGGGGGTTCGCCTTCGATTCGGAAGCCTGCGGCTTGCCGCCGCCGGCCGCGGTTGCGCCATCCGGAACCACCCCGGGGAAGCGCTTCGCGGTCATCTTTTCGACGTCTTCGACGATCGTGCGTTGATCGGCGGCGGTCAGGCCCGACTCGCGGCGAAAGACGATCACCGCGGGGGCGATTTCACCGTTTTGAAGCGACTCCGTGGCCTTCAGCGCCTTGGTCGATTCGGCGTCACCGGGCAGGTAGGAGGTCGCCTCGTTGCTTTCCGCGTCTTCGAACTTGCCGGGCAGGTTGGCCGGGCCGGCGGCGATGAAGATCGCCACGAACCAGATCGCGAAGACGACCCACTTGGCCCGGCGGCCGGCCGCGAAGGTGAACAGAGACCCGCGCATTGGCCGGGATACTGGCAAAGAAGCCGGCGCTCTTCAGAGAAGGTTTAGAAAAGATCGCCCAGCATCTGCGGATCGCTCACCGGCGCCTGGCAGGTGAAGTTCTCGCAGACGTAGGCGGCGGGCTCGCCGTCGACGGTGGTGCGTCCCTCCATCAGGGGAGGCGAGTCCGTGCCCTGCGGGCCGCCGGCCATGACCAGGTGAGGGCGGAAGCCGGCGCGCACGACCGCTGCTAGCTCGCCGAGGTCGTCGCCGACCAGCGCCACCTCCCTGGTCGCGGAGAGGTGGAAGTCGAGCGCCCGCAACAGGTGGGCGAAGGTCTCGGGATGCTGGGTCGCCGGCTTGGCGAAGAGGCGGAGGACGCCCTCGGCCTCGCGCTCGTACCGGTGCTCTCCCGTCAGCGCCGCCAGGCGCAGCAGTCCCAGCGCCGCCGAGCTGTTGCCGGAGGGGATCGGGTGGTCCCCGATCTCCTTGCGGCGGGCGATCAGCTCCTCGTGGTCGGCCGAGGTCGAGTAGAAGCCGCCGCGCTCGGGGTCGCCGAAGCGGGCCACCGTCGTCTCGGCCAGCTCGCGGGCCTGCTCGAACCAGCGGACCTCGAAGCTCGATTCGTACAGCGTCAGCAGCGCCTCCAGCAGGAAGGCGTGGTCCTCGAGGTACGCGTTGAGGCGAGCGTCGCCGTCCTTGTAGGTGCGCAGCAGGCGGCCCTCGCCGTCGCGCAGGGAGCCGAGCACGAACTCCGCGCAGGTCCGGGCCGCGTCGAGGTAGTCCTCGCGACCGAGCACCGCTCCGGCCTCGGCAAGGGCCGAGATCGCCAGCGCGTTCCAGGCGGTCAGGCGCTTGTCGTCGAGACCTGGCCAGACCCGCTTGGCGCGGGCCTCGTAGAGGGTTCGCCGGGCGGCGTCGAGCCCGGCCGGGGCGCTTGCCTCCGGGCCGCTGGCGAGGTGAAGGATGTTGGCGCCCTCGAAGTTGCCGCGCTCGCTGACGCCGTAGAGCTCGATCACCGCCTTGGCCTCGTCGCCGAGCAGCTCGCGGATCTCCGCCGGCGTCCAGACGTAGAAGCGCCCCTCCTCGCCCTCCGAATCGGCGTCGAGCGCCGAGTAGAAGCCACCCTCGGGGCCGCGCATCTCGCCCAGCATCCAGTCCAGCGTCTGCTCGCAGACGCGCCGGTAGCGCTGGTGGCCGAGGACCTGCCAGCCGTGCAGGTACGCGCGCGCCAGCAGGGCGTTGTCGTAGAGCATCTTCTCGAAGTGGGGGACGAGCCAGACGGCGTCGACCGAGTAGCGGGCGAAGCCACCGCCGAGCTGGTCGTAGATGCCGCCGGCCAGCATCGCGTCGAGCGTCTCCTCGACGACCTCGGTCTCGCCGCGGCAGAGCAGCAGCTCCAGGGCCGAGGCGGGGGGGAACTTGGGCGCGCCGCGGAAGCCGCCGTTCTCGCGGTCGGCGGCGGCGAGCAGCAGCGCGGTCGTCTCCTTGATCGCGGCCGCGTCCGGCAGCTCGCGGTTCGGCTCGACCGCTCCGATCGCACCGAGGCGGGCGCGGGTCCCGGCGGCGCGCTCGCGGATCTCCTCGCGTTTGCCCTCGAAGGCGTCGACGATCGCTTCCATCACCATCCGGAAGCTCGGCATGCCGCGCCCCTCATCCGGTGGGAAGTAGGTGCCGCCGTAGAAGGGCACGCCGTCGGGGTCGAGGAAGACGGTCATCGGCCAGCCGCCTCGGCCGGTCATCGCCTGCACCGCCTCCATGTAGATCGCGTCGACGTCGGGCCGCTCCTCGCGGTCGACCTTGACGCAGACGAAGTGCTCGTTCATGTAGGCGGCGGTGGCGGAGTCCTCGAAGGACTCGCGCTCCATCACGTGGCACCAGTGGCAGGCGGAATACCCGACCGAGAGCAGGATCGGCCGGTCCTCGTCGCGGGCGCGCTCCAGGGCCTGGGGTCCCCAGGGGTACCAGTCGACCGGGTTGTCGCGGTGCTGGAGGAGGTAGGGGCTGGTCTCCTGGGCAAGGCGGTTGGGCATTCGCCTCAGCCTACCCAGGACTCCCCGAAGCCAACTATTTGGCTGCGCCGATCGCCGAAATTCGGGTCCAGCGGCGGATTTGGGGCACCCGGAAGGGTGGCGTGGGTTCGAAGTCACTACCTTCAACAGTCGGTGAGTACCCAGCGAAGTTCCGAGAAGCTCGATCCCGCCCTCGAGGCCGTGCTCGGCAAGCTCGCGCGCAAGGACCGGGTGGTCATCGAGAACGCGCTGCACGAAGCCGAGAGGACCGAGGCGCAGTTGCGCTACCTCGCCGACCATGACCCGCTCACGGATCTGCTGAACCGGCGCAGCTTCCGCGCCAAACTCGACCGCAACGTCGCCTTCACCGCCCGCTACGGCGGTCAGGGGGCGGTGATGATCATCGACATCGACGGCCTCAAGGAGGTCAACGATCGGCTCGGGCATCAGCCCGGGGACAACTTGATCCGGCGTGTCTCGGGGATCCTGCGGCAGCGGGTGCGCGAGACCGACATCGTCGCCCGGCTCTCCGGCGACGAGTTCGCGGTGCTGATGCCGCAGACCGACACCGCCGGAGCCCTGCAGCTGGGCGAGGATCTGCGCGCCCAGGTGGCGGAGGGATTCCCCGCCGGCTCCGAGCTCGGGGTGGCGACGATCAGCGTCGGCATCACGATGTTCGGCGGCAAAGGCGGCGCTGGCGCCGAGGCGGTGCTGGTTGCCGCCGACCAGGCGATGTACCGGGCCAAGGAAGAGGGGCGGAACCGGATCGCGCTCTTCCGCGGTCCCGACGAGCGCCGGCAGAAGCTGCGGCGGGGGCAGACGACCAGCGCGAGGATCCGCGACGCCCTCACCCAGGACCGCCTCAGCCTCGCGACCCAGCCGATCCGCAGCCTCGCCTCCGGCGGGGTCGAGCGCTACGAGTTGCTGCTGAGGATGACCGGGGACGATGGCGAGCTGCTGCCGGCCGCTTCGTTCATCGAGGTCGCCGAGCGCTCCGGGATGGTCCAGGAGCTCGACCGCTGGGTGGTCGGGCGGGCGCTGGAGATCCTGGCCGAACGCGAGCGCGCCGGCGAGCCCGTCTCGCTGCACGTGAACATCTCCGGCGTCTCGATGACCGACATCTCGGTGCTCGAGTTCATCGAACGCCGCCTCGACGAAGGGGACGCCGACCCGGGTCGCTGCACCTTCGAGATCACCCAGACCGCCCGGGTCGAGGACTACGAGACGGCCGCCGGTTTCGCCGACCGGCTGACCGAATTCGGCTGCGAAGTCGCGATCGACGACTACGGCGCCGGCTTCGGGCCGTTCGACTACTTGAAGCGGGTCCCCTTCGACGTGATCAAGATCGACGGCTCCTTCATCCGCGACATGCCGCGCAACGATGCCGACCAGCTGACCGTGAAGGCGATCGTCCAGATCGCCCGCGGTATGGGCAAGACGACGATCGCCGAGTTCGTCCAGGACGACGCCACGACCCGGATGCTGCGCGACTACGGCGTCGACATGGCCCAGGGATACCACCTCGGCCGCCCGGTCGCGGCCTCCGAGGGCTTCACAACCGATCCCGCCTAGCGGCGCCTAGGATCTGGTGACGTCGGCGGCGAAGGCCTCGAAGGCGTCGAGGTAGCGCTGCCGGTCCTCGTCGGAGTGGGCGATCGAGAGCGTCCACTCCTCCTCGGTCCCCGGGGTCATGAAGATGCCGTGATTCATGTGGTAGAGCCAGGCCAGCCGCGAGAGCTCCGCGTCGACCTTGGTCAGGTAGTCGCGGTACTCGTAGAGCCGTTCGGCGGAGAAGACGACGCAGCCCTTGGCGCCCAGGCCCTCGGTGTGGGCGGGCAGGCCATGGGCGTCGATGATCTGCCGGCAGCCGTCGAGCAGGCTCCGGTTGGTCGCCTCGAAGCGCTCGTAGACGTCGTCGGTGAGGACCGTGGTCAGGGCCGCCTCGGCCGCCGCCATCACCAGCGGGTTGCCGTTGAAGGTGCCGTACTGGCTGACGGTGCCGTCGGCGACGATCGCCGCCAGCTCGTCGCTCATCCCGATCGAGCCGCCGGGGTAGCCACCGCAGCTGGCCTTGGCGAGGGTGATCATGTCCGGGACGACGCCGAAGCGCGCCGTGGCGCCGCCCGAGGAGATCGTGCAGCCGGTCTTGACCTCGTCGAAGATCAGCTTGACGCCGTACTGGGTGGTCAGCTCGCGGACCCTGTCGAGGTAGCCCGGGCGCGGCGGGATGATGTTGATGTTCATCATCGCCGGCTCCATGATCAGGCCGGCGACCTGCTCGCCGATCTTCTCGAAGACGCTGGCGAGCGCCTCGGCGTCGTTGAAGGGGACGGCGCGGGTGAGCTCGGTGAAGGCGGTCGGGATGCCGCCGCCGTAGGGAACGCTGACCGGGTCGTCGCGGGCGCCAAGCGCCTCCAGCGGCGGGTAGACCGAGACCATCACGGTGTCGTGGTGGCCATGGTAGGAGCCCTCGATCTTGAGAATCACGTCGCGGCCGGTGGCACCACGGGCGAGGTGGACGGCGTCCATCGTCGACTCGGTGCCGGAGTTGGTGAAGCGCCATTGCGGGAGGCCGAAGCGGCGCTGCAGCTCGGTGGCGACGGCGATCGAGCCCTCGGTCGGGGCGGCGAAATGGGTGCCTTCGTCGATTCGCGCCTTGACCGCGGCGCCGACGTCGGGGTTGGCGTGGCCGATGCACATGACGCCGAAGCCATTGTGGAAGTCGACGTATTCGTTGCCGTCGACGTCCCAGACCCGGCTGCCCTGACCGCGCTCGAGGTAGACCGGCCAGGGGTCGTTGGTCTGGAAGGAGGAGGGGACGCCGTTGGGCATCACCTTCAGTGCCCGCTGATAGGTCGCGGCGGAGGCGCCGGTGCGGTTGCGGAACTGCTCCTGCTGAGCCTCGCTCAGTGCCGCGACTCGCTTGCGGTCGATCTCGTCCATCGGCCGCAGCCTACCCGCGTGGTTCCTTTCGCACGGTATGCGTGCCTAAGGAACCACGCGGAGGCGGCCTCGGGTCAGGCGCGTCTTTAGGTTGAGGGAACGGGTCGCGACCCGTTCCGCCAGGGAGCCCCGCGGCGGTAGGCCACCGAGCTGGCGGGCCATCTCGGCCCCGTTCATGTAGGCGTCGTTGCGCTGGATGCGGCCCTCGCGGATGGTCAGCACGTCGCAGCCCTGGACGTCGACGCTGGCACCGTTGGGGATCAGGCCTTCGAAGCGGACCGGGCCGGTGAAACTGCCTCTGGCTCGCCAGCGCACCGCCGCCTTCTCGCCGGTCGCCATCAGGTCGAGGATCTCGAACCTGAAGTCCGGGAAGGCCTGGAACAGCGTCCCGAGCCAGGCTCGGTAGGTAACGGGTACACGGAGCTAGACCAGCCTGTGGATCTCGCCGGTTCCGCCCGGCTCGTAGAAGCCCGTCATCGCCCGTGCCGCAGCTCGGCGCGCTTGATCTTGCCGGTGCTCGTCTTCGGCAGCTCGGTGACGAACTCGACGATGCGGGGGAACTTGTACGGCGCGGTCTCCCGTTTGCAGTGCTCCTGCAGCTCCCGTGCCAGCTCCTCGCCGGGCTCGCGGTCGCGGGGGACGACGATCGCCCGGACGACGGCGCCGCGCTCGGGGTCGGGCGCGGCGACCGCGGCGGCTTCGGCGACGGCGGGATGGGAGAGCAGAGCCGCCTCGACCTCGGTCGGCCCGATCCGGTAGCCGGAGGAGAGGATGATGTCGTCGTCGCGGCCCTGGAAGAAGAGGTAGCCGTCCTCGTCGGCGCCGACGAGGTCCCCGGTCGGCCACCACTCGTCCTCGAAGCGCTCGCCGTCGAGGTAGCGCGAGAAGAAGGTCGGCGAGGAGGCGATGCGCAGCTGCAGCTCACCCTCAACGACGCGGGTCTCGATCCCCGGTAGCGGCTTGCCCATCGAGCCCTCGCGGACCGGCTCGCCGGCGAGGTTGCCGGTCACCTGGCCGGTCTCGGTCTGGCCGTAGCCGTCGGCCGGCTCGAGCCCGGTGGCGGCGCGGAACGCGGCGATCGTCTCCGGGTCCAGTGGCTCCCCGGCGGAGACCATCCGCCGCAGTGCCGGCAGCGGTCGCAGGGTCGTGCGCCGGGCCAGCATCCGGTACTCGGTCGGAGCCTGGCAGAGCACGTTGACGCCGAGCGCCTCGGCGAAGTCGAGCCGCTCAGCCGGGTCGAAGCGGCCGTCGTGGATGACCGCGGCGGCGCCGGTCAGCCACGGCGCCAGGAAGACGTTGCGGGCCGACTTCGACCATCCCGTCGCCGTCGTGCACCAGGCCAGCTCGCCCTTCCTGGAGCCGAACCAGTGCTCGGCCTGGATCGACTGGCCGAACAGGTAGCGGTAGGCGTGGACGACGCCGCGCGGTTCGCCGGTGGTACCGGAGGTGAAGACGATCAGCGCCGGGTCCTCCGGGTCCATCCCCTCGATCGCGGCCGGCGTCTCCTGCGGACGGTCCTCGTCGAGGGTCTCGGCGACCTCGGCCAGGGTCATCGTCGGAACCTCGGGAGGCAGGTTCGCCAGCAGGGCCTTCTCGCCGACGCAGAGCTTCGGCACGGCGGCGTCGACGCGGAGCTTGAGGTCATGTCCGCGCAGCTGCGTGTTGCAGGGCAGCGCCACCGCGCCCATCCGCCAACAGGCGAGCATCGATAGCACCCACTCGATCCGGTTCCCGATCAGCATCATCACGACGTCGCCGCGGCCGACGCCGCGCGCGGCGAAGGCGCCGGAGAGTCCGGCCGAGCAGGCGATCAGTTCGCCGAAGTGCCAGTCGCGCCGAGCCCCCTCGGAGTCGATGGCGACGATGCCTAGCCGGGAGGCGGGCGACCTCTCCATCAAGTCGTCGATCAGGTTCACGGTCCGGCAGTCTGCACTACGGGAGAGGGCACCTGTCTCTCTCCTCGGAGCCCAGCCTCCCGTTGCGGGTGGGCTGCCCGACACAAGCTGCCGTTGCTCCCTTGATTTTCGCAGCGGCGCACTCGGCGAGAGAGGCAAGGCTCCCGGCGAAAATCCCAGCGAAGGTAGAGGGGCGCCCGAACCCCTCCACGCCAAACCCCACCCACCGCCTACCGCAGTTCGCTCGAGCTCTTCCCGAGCAACTGCCGAGCCACGATCAGGAGCTGGATCTGCTGGGTCCCCTCGAAGATGTCGAGGATCTTGGCGTCGCGGGCCCACTTCTCCAGCAGCTCGCTCTCGCCGTAGCCGACGCTGCCGCAGAGCTCGACGCAGCCGAGGGCGACGTCGACGCAGGTGCGGCCCGCCTTCGCCTTCGCCATCGACGCCTGCAGCGAGTTGGGCCTGCCGTTGTCGGCCATCCAGGCCGCCTGCAGGGTCAGCAGCCAGGCCGCCTCGTAGTCGGCCTCCATCTCGAGGAAGCGCGCCGCGGCGGCGTGCTGGGAGAGGGCCGGGGTCGAGTAGCCGACCTCGACGCCGGCGTCGGAGAGCAGCCTGCGGGTCTCCTCGAGCGAGGCGCGGGCGACGCCGACCGCCATCGCCGCGACCAGGGGCCGCGTGTTGTCGAAGGTCTGCATGGCGCCGCCGAAGCCCTGCCGGTCCTCGACGTCGGAGCTGCCGAGCAGGGCCTCCACCGGCACCCGACAATCTTGGAGGGTGAAGTTGGCGGTGTCGGAGGCGCGGATCCCGAGCTTGTGCTCGAGCCGGTCGAGCTTCAGGCCGGGGTTGTCGCGCTCGACGATGAACGACTTGATCGCGGCCCGGCCCTTGGAGCGGTCGAGCGTCGCCCAGACGACGATCAGGTCGGCGCGGTCGCCGGAGGTGACGAAGATCTTCTCGCCGTTGAGGACGTACTCCTCGCCGTCGAGCTCGGCCGTGGTCCGGATCGAGGCCGAGTCCGAGCCGGCTTCGGGCTCGGTGATCGCCATCGCCGCCCACTTGCCGCCGTAGCGCTCGAGCTGCTCCTCGGTCGCGACCGAGGCGATCGCCGAGTTGCCGAGGCCCTGGCGCGGCATCGAGAGCAGCAGGCCGACGTCGCCCCAGCAGAGCTCGATGATGCCGAGCACGGTGGAGAGGTTGGAGCCGTTGCGGTTCTCGCCTTCGGCGTCGCTGGCCTCTCGGCGCACCCCGGCGGCGCCGGCACCGCCCATGTCGGAGCCCTCGTTCATGCCGTCGATCAGCGACGCGAGCATGTCGAGCTCTTTCGGGTAGGCGTGCTCTTCGGCGTCGTACTTGCGGGAGATCGGCCGGAAGACCTCGGTCGCGACCTGGTTGGCCTGGCTTGTCAGCGGCCTGAACTTCTTCGGTATCTCGAGGTTGATCATGGTTCTCCTTGGCTCTGAGTCGCGGGGTCGACGGGCTAGACGAGCAGGGCGCCCTCCATCACGCCCGCCGCTCGCAGGTCCCGGTACCAGCGCTCGACCGGGTGCTCCTTGACGAAGCCGTGGCCGCCCAGCAGCTGCACGCCCTGGGAGCCGACCTGCATTCCCCTGGTCGCGCAGAGGCGCCGGGCGATCGCCGCCTCGCGGGCGAAGTCGTCGCCGCGATCGGCGCGGCTGGCCGCCCGGTAGGTGGCGAGGCGCATCCCACCGGTCTCGATGCCGATGTCGGCGACGGCGAAGGCCACGCCCTGGCGGTTGGAGATCGGTTCGCCGAAGGCAATGCGGTCGTTGACGTAGGGGATCACGTAGTCGAGCACCGCCTGGGCGCCGCCGACCGCGAGGCCGCACCAGGCGAGGCGGGAGCGGTTGACGCATTCGACGTAGTCCTCGCGCTTGCCCTCGCCGAGCAGGGCACCGGCCGGCAGTCGCACGTCCTCGATCAGCAGGCGGCCGGTTGCGGCGGGCCGCAGGCCCATCGCCGGCTCGTCCTCGACCGAGAGCCCCTTGGTGGCGGACTCGACCACGAACAGGACCGGGCCGAGCCCTTCGGCCTCGGCGGCGATCACGAACAGCTCGCAGTCCTTGGCCCGCGCCAGCAGCGACTTGGCGCCGTCGAGGACCCACTCCTCGCCGTCCTTGCGCGCCTTCGTCTCCAGCTGCAATGGATCGAAGAGCGGCCGCGGCTCGAGGATCGCCAGGGCGGCGGCGGGAACGTCCTCGCCGGTGAACGGAGGCAGGTATGTCGCCTGCTGCTCGGCGCTACCCCAGAGCCCGATCGCGGTGGCGACGGCGCCGGGGGCCAGCGCCGCGTAGGCGATCCCGATGTCGCCGTGGGCGAGTGCCTCGCCGATCAGGACGCTGGTCACCGCCGACTGCTCGTGCATGACGCCGCCGAGCTCCTCCGGGACGCCGAGCATGTTGACCCCGAGCTCGGCCGCCTGGCCGAGCAGCTCCGGGGGCGTTACGCGGGCGGCGTCCGCGTCGAGGGCGGCGGGGCGGACCTTCTCCTCGGCGAAGGCACGGCCAGCCTCCTGGAACATCCGCTGCTCGTCGTCGGGGGTGATGTCGAACAGCCCTTTCGACTTGCTCCTCACTTGACGCGCCGGCTTGCCCAGCTGCTGCGCGGCCTTGAAGGTGCGCCCGGCGGCGGTGGCGGAGCGGAAGCCGCTCTTGGTGCTCTGGAACAGCGCTCGCTCGACCTGCTTGCGGATCCGGATCCTGTCGAGCAGGTCGGAGCCGGCGAGGCGGTTGAGCGCCCGCAGGCCAAAGCCCATGCCACGCTCGGCAACGCTCCTGTCGGTGTCGGTCGTGATGGTCACGATGCCTTTCTCTTGGTCTTGGTCGTTGCCTTGGTCCTGGCTTTCGATTTGCTCTGCAGCGGCCCGACACGGCCGTCGAGATGGGGCGTTCCTCGCTTGGCGTCGCGTACGGCGAAGGCGATCTCCTCGCCCTCGGCGGCGCTGGCGAACTCGACGCGCCCCGGCAGCAGGATCGGCTTGCGGAAGCGGACGTCGACGCTGAAGGAGTCGGGCAGGCGGCTCTCGAGCGCCGCCAGGCAGCGGGCCTTGGTCCACATCCCGTGGGCGATCGCGCCCGGGAAGCCGAGTGGCTTGGCGGTCAGCGAGTGCAGGTGGATCGGGTTGCGGTCGCCGGAGACGGCGGCGTAGCGGCGGCCGAGGTCGCCGCCGAGGCGCCACTCGGCGCCGGCGGGGAGATCGGCCGGGAGCGGCGGGATGCCGCGGTCCGTGCCGATGGGTTCGCCGCCGCCACCGCGCCGCAGCATCGTGCTGACGCTCTCCCAGACCGGCTCGTCGCCCGCGAGCGCCTCGGTCTGGAGGGTGAAGGTGCGGCCCTTGGGATGGGGCTCCAGCTTGGTCGGTCGGACCCGGATCGTCAGCTCCTCATCGCTGCCGATCGGCCGCCGCTGGACGATTCGGTTCTCGACGTGGACGAGCCCGACGGCGCCGAAGGGGAAGCCGCCGTCGGCCATCACCGCCATCTGCAACGGGAAGGCGAGGACGTGCGGGTAGGTGGGGGGCAGGTGGTCGCGCAGGGCGAAGCCGCAGACCCTGGCGTAGGCGGAGACGGCCGCCGGGTCGGCGCGGACGCCGCCGAGCTCCAGCTCGAGGTCGGGGATCTCGCCGCCGCCGCCGGGGATGAAGGGCAGCAGCGAGGCGCCGGGCAGCATCGTCGCCGCGGCGCGGGCGTAGAGCGGCAGGATGTGGGGCGAGCTGGTCAGGATTCGGCTGGCCACGTCAGGCCCCCAGCAGGTTCTGGCCGCAGACGCGGACGACGTTGCCGTTGACTCCGGTCGAGGCGGGGCTGGCGAACCAGGCGATCGTCTCGGCGACGTCGACCGGCAGTCCGCCCTGAGAGAGACTGGAGAGCCGGCGGCCGGCTTCGCGCGGGCCGATCGGCATCGCCGCCGTCATCTTCGTCTCGATGAAGCCGGGGGCGACGGCGTTGATCGTCGCCCCCCGCTCGGCGAGCTCGGGCGCCAGCGCTTCGACCATCCCGATCACCCCCGCCTTCGAGGCGGCGTAGTTGGTCTGGCCGGAGTTGCCGGCGATCCCCGACATCGAGGAGACGCAGACGATGCGGCCGTTGGCGGCCAGCAGGTCCTGCTCCAACAGGGCGTCGTTGATCCGCTCCTCGCTGGAGAGGTTGATCTCCATCAGCTGCGTCCAGCGCTCTTCCGGCATCTTCGCGATCGTCCGGTCCTTGGTCACGCCGGCGTTGTGGACGACGACGTCGATGCCGTCGGCGAAGTGCTCGGCGATTCGCTCGGGGGCGTCCTCGGCGGTGATGTCGAGGGTCAGCGACTCGCCGCCGATCGTCGCCATCGCCCGGTCGAGGTCGTCGGCGACCTGCGGCACGTCGAGCCCGGTGACGGCGGCGCCGTCGCGGGCGAGCGTCGCCGCGATCGCGGCGCCGATCCCGCGCGAGGCCCCGGTCACCAGTGCCGATTTCCACTCCAGTGGGCGCTCCCAATCGAGCTTGGGAAGCGGCGCCACGCCGGCGCCGATCCGCACAACCTGGCCGGAGACGTAGGCCGAGCGCGGCGAGAGCAGGAAGCGCAGGGTCGAGTCGAGCTGGTTCTCGGCGCCGGGGTCGACCAGGACCAGTTGCGCGGTCGAGCCGCGGCCGCC
>JADGPJ010000050.1 GCA_017882505.1 Solirubrobacterales bacterium
CTTAGCCGCCTGCCGGGCCGAGTGGCGCCTGATCGCTGCCACCCACAACCTCTTGAAGCTCTGGCGGGCGGGACTCGCCGGACCCCGGCCTCGGTTGGCAGCGCCGTTGCCCGCCTGAAGGCTGGGCGCAGCCGGATTTCCCTTCGAGCTCGGCCCCGCGCAGGCCCGGTCTCGCCGACTCCCGGCGAGCTGTCGCGCGGTTTTGCGCGACAGCCTCACTCCTGTGAACGACTGGCCGAACTACTTTTCTATCCAGGCAAGCACCTCTTTCCTGGTGATCCGAAATCCTTCGGTCGGCAGCTGTGAAATCACCTCCCAGGTGTAGGGGCGGCAAAGTCGCTCGGCGAGCATCTCGTTGCCGGTTGCGTCGAGCAGGATGGCTCGCGCGACCTCGCGCGGTCCAGATCCGGCCCGGCCCCAGGCGTAGCCGCGGACCAGCGCCGGCTGAGAGAGGCGCAGGGCCTGAAGCTCTCCTTCGGTGTGCGTGAAGACGGCGCGGCCAAGAGGCGTCCAGCCGCCGACGTAGGCGGTTTCGGAGGGGCTTTCTGCGGGATCGCTCGCTGACCGATCAGCAACGGTTTGACGCTCTCGCAGGGCGATGGTGTGTCCCATGGTGTCCTCCTAAGACTCGGGTTGGAGAACCGAGTTGAGCGCAAGATCTCTAAGCCGAGCTTTGCGAAAGCGAAGAAGTTCAAAAGAGTTCTCGATCAGCCCGCCCCCCATCGCTCGAGCTGTTCGGTCGACCCATTCTCTCAGCGAACTCCCAGCCGCCGCGGGGATCATCACGGTGTGGCCCCGCTCGACAGCGACAACGAGAGATGGCGGATCCTCGTCGTCGACGACGAGCCGAATATCGCCGACGTGATCGCCGTCGCCCTCCGTTACAAGGGCTACAAGGTCGCCGTCGCGGCGAGCGGCGAGGAGGCCTTGGGAGTGGCGGTCGACTTCCGCCCCGATCTCATCGTGCTCGACATCATGCTGCCAGGTCTCGACGGGTTTGAGGTGGCGCAGCGGCTGCGTGCAAACGCCGACAAAACGCCGGTCCTCTTCCTCAGCGCTCGCGACGGCACCGAGGAGAAGGTACGCGGCCTCGAGCTGGGCGGTGATGACTACATGACCAAGCCTTTCTCGGTCGAGGAGCTGCTCAGCCGAACCGCCTCGGTGCTGCGTCGATGCGAGGGGTCGGAGGGTGGCGGCAGGTTGAGGTTCGCAGATCTCGAGCTCGACGAAGCAACGATGGAAGTCCGCCGGGCCGGCGCTCCGATCGAGCTGACCTTGACCGAGTTCAGGCTGCTCGCCTACCTAATGCGAAATCCGCGTCTGGTCCTCAGCCAATCCCAGATCCTCGAGCAGGTTTGGGAGCCTGGCTCGGGCGGTGACGTGCGGAACCTGGGGACCTTCGTCAGCACCTTGCGCAAGAAGCTCGAGGCCCACGGACCCCGTCTCCTGCAGACGATTCGCGGAGCCGGCTACGTGCTGCGCCCGCCGCCCTCATGACTTTTGCGAAGTCTGCGGGAAGGCCCAGTGAGGCATCCCTGCCCGACGCTCGCTTTCTCGCATTCTTACGCTGTTCTTCATCTCGCACGCGATCCTTGTCCTGATGGAGGTGATCGTGGTCGATGACGAGTACGCGCTGCGCGCGGCGCTGCGCCGGGCCCTGGCGCTGGAGGGCTACGGGGTCACCGAGGCCGCCAGCGGCGAGGAGGCGATCGAGCTTCTCAAGGAGCACACCTGGGACGCGATGGTCCTCGACGTGCTGATGCCGGGGCTGAGCGGCCTCGAGGTCTGCAAGCGCCTGCGCGCCGCCGGCGAGCGGATACCGATCCTGATGCTGACCGCACGCGAGACGGTCGCCGACCGGGTCAGCGGCCTGGAAGCCGGCGCCGACGATTACCTGGTGAAGCCGTTTGCGCTGGAGGAGCTGCTGGCCCGGCTGAAGGCGCTGCTGCGCCGAAGCGCTGTCGAGGACGACGGCGAGGAGAAGCTGCGCTTCGAAGGGCTGGCACTCGATCCGGTCCGCTACGACGTGCGGGTCGGCGATCGCGAGGTCGAGCTGACGCGGACGGAGTTCTCGCTCTTGCATCTGCTGATGCGCCACCAGGGCAAAGTGCTCTCGCGGGTGACGATCAACGAACAGGTCTGGGGCTATGACTTCGGTCCCGGCTCGAACTCGCTCGGCGTCTACATCGGCTACCTGCGCCGCAAGTTGGAGGCCGGGGGCGAGCCGCGCCTGATCCAGACGCTGCGGGGTGTGGGCTACGTGCTGCGGCGCCCGCGCCGATGACGATCCGCCGCCGCCTCGCCGTTGCCGCCGCGGTCGCCGTGGCGATCGCGATCGCGATCGCCTCGCTGGCGGCCTACCTGGCGGTGCGCTCGCAACTGCGCGGCGAGGTCGACTCGGCGCTGCGCGAAAGGGCCGAGGGAATCCAGCTCCTCACTCGCTCTCGACGTCCGTTCGAGGCCCCCCCGGCGAACTTGCGGCTGCCGAAACCGCCACAGGCGCGCTTCGGCGGTGCCGCCGGAGCCGTCCAGTTGGTCAGCGCCGCCGGAGTGGTGCGACGAGCCCCCTCGCAGGGAACGATCCGGGTACCGCTGACGCCCCAGGCCAAGGCCATAGCGACCGGCGAAGAGGGCGGAGAGCTGCTGCAGGACCAGACGGTCGCGGGCGATCACCTTCGCGTCCTCACCGCACCCCTTAAAGGCGGCGGCGCGGTGCAGATCGCCCGCCCTCTCGACGAAGTCGACAGCGTCCTCCACGAGCTGGTGCTGATTCTCCTTGTGGTTACCGCCGGGGGAATCGGCCTCGCCGCCTTCCTCGGCGCCCTCGTCTCGCGCGCCTCGCTGGCGCCCGTTCGGCGCTTCACCCAGGAGACCGAGTCGATCTCCAGCGGGCCGGACCTCAGCCGCCGCCTGCCCGCCGGGGGCAGGGATGAGCTCGGCCGGCTCGCCCGCTCTTACAACTCGACTCTCGATGCGTTGCAGCGCTCAGCCGAGGCGCAACGGCAGATGGTCTCTGATGCCTCCCACGAGCTTCGTACTCCGCTGGCGACGCTGAAGACGAATCTCGAGCTGCTGTTGCGGGGCGGCAAACGACTGCCTCAGCGAGAGCAGACCGAGTTGGAGCAGGATCTGGTCGAGCAGATCGACGACCTCACGCTGTTGGTCGACGACGTGGTCGAGCTGGCCCGCCACGGCGAGCCCGAGCGGCTGCTCGACGACGTCGACCTCGACGCGATCGTCGCCGAGGAGATCGAGCGCGCGCGCCGCCATGCTCCGACGCTGCGCTTCCAGGCCCAGCTCGAGCCGTGCACGATCCACGGCGTCCCCGAGCGGATTGCCCGCGCCGTCCACAACCTGCTCGACAACGCAGCCAAGTGGAGCCCGGGGGGCAGCACAGTGGAGGTGCGGCTCGTCGACGGCGCCCTCAGTGTCCGCGACCACGGACCCGGTTTCAGTCCCGAGGATCTGCCGTTCGTCTTCGATCGCTTCTATCGCGCCGCCGATGCCCGCAGTCGTCGCGGCTCCGGTCTCGGCCTGGCGATCGTGCGCCAGACCGCCGAGGCCCACGAAGCAGAGGTCGAGGCGGCCAACGCCCCTGGGGGCGGAGCGCTGCTGACACTTCGCTTCCCGCCCCAACGCTCAGGTGAGATGGTCTCAGATCCCGGCTCAGGCTGAGCGCAGATTCTTACGAAGGTCTTCGCCCGCTCTATGGTCACGCTAAGGCGGGGCGGCTTTCATCCCCACGATGCAAGCGCCCTTCAAGTTGCCTTCGCGCCTTCGTGCACTGAGCGAGGGTGGAAAAGTGATTGGCCCGGGCCGATCGAAGCGCACCTCGCTCCCCGGCGGCTGGCACAACTGGTTGCTGGCGATCCTCTGCGTCGCAGTCATCGCCTTTGCTGTCAGCTCGATCGGCTCCTCCTCGGCGGACTCGGCATCGACCCAACGCACCGCGACGGTCGGTCGTGGTGTCGTGCAGTCGACCGTCTCGGGTAACGGCAGCCTCGAAGCCGCGCAGCAGGTGGAACTCAATTTCGGCGCTTCGGGTGAAGTCACCGAGATCTATGTGAAGGCGGGCGAAGAAGTCGCCAAGGGCGAAGTCCTGGCTCGGATCGACTCGAGCTCCGCCCAGGCCTCGCTCGCCTCGGCCAAGGCACAGCTCTCCGAAGCCGAAGAAACGCTCGAATCGGCCGAAGAAGCAGCAGAAGAAGAAGAAGGCGAAGAAGAAGAAGTCTCGACCAGCTTCGACGCGACCGCGACGACGGTCCTCGCCTCCTATCAGCCGGAAGGCCTTTCCGGGGAAGCGAGTGCGACCGAAGCCGAAGAAGGGAAGAGCGCGACGGAAAAGCCGGCTGAAGAAGCCGGCGAAAAGGGAAGCTCCGGCTCGGGCAACACGACGCCGGGCAAGAACGAAGGTGGCGGCAAAGCAGGCGAAAACTCCGGCTCTCAGACGAACCCGGGGAAGCAGGAAGAAGGCGCAGCGCCGAGCGAAGAAGAAGCCGCGCCCACGACGCCTTCCGAATCGACGACGAGCGCACCGGCGGCCGGCGGCGAAGAAAGCACTCCGCAAGGGGCCACGGTGAGTGTCGCGACCGCGGAAGCGAACCTGCGGGAGGCGCAGCTGAGCGTCAAGAGCGCCCGCCAGGAAGTCCGCGAAACGACTCTGCGAGCACCGATCTCGGGAACGATCGCCTCTGTCTCCGGGGCGGTCGGTGAAACCGTCAGTGGCGAAAGCTCGGGCGCTTCGAGCCCAGCAAGCGGCGGCTCGGAATCCTCTTCGGCCCTGGGTGCCTTCGGGGGAAGCTCGAGCTCCTCCAGCAGCGGCTCGGAATCCTCCTCGGCCTTCATCGTCCTCAGCCAGCTGAACCGGCTGAAGATGGAAGTCTCCTTCAGCGAGTCCGATATCGGCAAGATCAAGGTCGGCCAGCCGGCGACGGTCTCGATCAGCTCGATGGAAGGCACCGAACTCGCCGGGAAGATCACCGCGGTCGACGTCCTCCCCGGTGAAGGCTCGAGCAGCGTCGTCGAATACCCGGCGACGATCACGCTGACCCAGAACGCAAAGGGCGTGAGGGCGGGAATGTCGGCCAGCGCCGAAGTGGTGGTCGAAGAGGTGAAGAACGCTGTCACCGTGACCAGCGAAGCGGTCGCTTCGGGTCCCGCCAAAACGGTGACGGTCAAGGAAGACAGCGGCAAGGAAGTCGAAAAGACCGTGACCACCGGCCTGGTCGGCGACGAAACGACCCAGATCCTCAGCGGCCTGAAGCCCGGAGAAACCGTTGTTCTGCCAGAAGTGAGCGTCGCGACCGGCGGCGGAGAAGCGGCCGGCGGCCTGCCTGAATTGGGGGCCGGCGGTGGCTTCCCCGGTGGAGGGGGAGGCTTCCCCAGCGGCGGCTTCCCGGGAGCGCCCTAGTGGACACCCGCAAACACCCGGTCATCCGCATCGAGGACCTCGTCCGCACCTACGCCGTGGGGCAGATGCGGGTCCACGCCTTGCGCGGCATTTCACTGCGTATCGAGCGCGGCGAGTTCGTCGCGATCATGGGCCCCTCGGGCAGCGGCAAGTCGACGTTGATGAACACCCTCGGCTGCCTCGACGCGCCGACCAAGGGCCGCTACCTGCTCGACGGCACCGACGTCCGTAGCCACAGTGATGACGAGCTCGCCGACCTGCGCAACCGCAAGATCGGCTTCGTCTTCCAGGGTTTCAACCTGGTCTCGAAGCTCACTGCCCTCGCCAACGTCGAACTGCCACTCGCCTACGCCGGGCTGCCGCGCCGCGAGCGGCGGCGACGGGCCCTCCGGGCTCTGGAGAGCGTCGGCATGGCCGACCGCGTCGACCACAGCTCCACCGAGCTCTCCGGCGGCCAACAGCAGCGGGTCGCGATCGCGCGGGCGATCGTCACCAACCCGGCGCTGACCCTCGCCGACGAGCCGACCGGCAACCTCGACTCGCACTCAAGTGCGGAGGTGCTCGGAATCTTCGAGCGCCTCAACCGTCACGGCCGCACCGTGGTGATGATCACCCACGAGGACGAGGTGGCCTCCCACGCCGGGCGCCTGATCCGACTCGCCGACGGCCGCGTCGTCGCCGATGGCGCGGTCGGCGAGGAGCGTGGCGACAGTGCGGTCGGCCGGGCACTCCTGGCGAGGACCGCCTGATGGCGATCGAGACGCTTCGCACCGCCTGGGTCGGGCTGCTCTCCCACCGCATGCGCACGGCGCTGACGGTGCTCGGGATCACGATCGGGATTGCCTCGGTGATCGTCTTGATCGCGGTCGGCAAAGGTTCCGCGAACGCGGTCCAGGAAAGCATCGACGCGCTCGGCTCCAACACCCTGACCGTGACCGCGACGCCGGGAGTCCTGACCGCGGGATCGGCCTCCGAATCGGTGACGCTCGAAGAGCAGGACGTCGAAGCTCTCGAGGACGCGGAAAAGGCGCCGGCGATCAAGAGCGCCTCGCCGGTCCTGACCGCGAGCGGCACCGAACTGGTCTACGAATCCTCGAGCTATGAACCGGGCGAATTCGTCGGCACCTCGCCCTCCTACGCGGAAGCCCGCAACTACGAAGTCGAAACCGGATCGTTCTTCACCGCCGCCCAGGTCAAGGAACGCGCCCGGGTCGCCGTGATCGGGCCCGAAGTCGTCTCCGAACTCTTCCCCGGCCAGAGCGCCGTCGGCAAGACGATCCAGGCCAACGGCAAGAGCTTCGAGGTGATCGGCGTCACCAAGTCGAAGGGGTCGAGCGGCACCCAGAGCCAGGACAACATCGTGATCGCGCCGATCACCGCGGTCGAAGACACCCTCGCCGGCTACGGGGAACTGAGCTCGATCAGCGTGCAGGCGACGAGCAAGGCGGCGATCCCCGAAGCCGAAGCCCAGATCACCTCGATCCTCGACGAACGCCACGGCGTCAGCGAAGGCATCTCGGTGATCAACCAGGGCTCGATCATCGAAGCCTCGAGCTCCAGCGAAGGCGTCTTCACGACCCTGCTCGCCTGGGTGGCGGCGATCTCGCTGCTGGTCGGCGGGATCGGGGTGATGAACATCATGCTGGTCAGCGTCACCGAGCGGACCCGGGAGATCGGGATCCGCAAGGCGATCGGTGCCCGCCGCTCGGACATCCTCGCCCAATTCCTGACCGAGGCGCTGCTGGTCTCGGCGATGGGCGGAGCGCTGGGGATCGCGGTCGGACTGATCGGCGCCCAGTTCAAGATCGCCGGCGTGCAGCCGGCGGTGGCGCCGTACTCGATCGCGCTCGCCGCGGCCGCCTCGCTCGGCTCCGGACTCTTCTTCGGCACCTATCCCGCGATGCGGGCTTCCCGCCTGCGACCGATCGAGGCACTGCGCTTTGAGTGAGCACACCGACAACCCAGAGGTGGAGGACGACGAGATGACCCGCGTGATCGAGCCAGACGTATCCGAGCACGACAGCGAGGACGAGCACTGGGTGGAGTCCGAGTCCGAGCCGGCGGAGGAGTGGGACGAGCCCGAGGAGGAGGACGAGCTGCCGCCCCGGCCCCGCAACCGCTTTCTGCGGCCGCTGCCGATCGCCCTGGTCGCGGTTCTGATCGCCGCCGCCGGCTTTCTCGGCGGAGTGCTGGTGCAGAAGGGCAGCGAAGGATCCGGCTCGGCGGCGGGCCTGCCGGGCGGCGCTTCCGGGTTGCCGTCTTTCTTGACTGAAAAATCGGGCGAAGGGTCCGGCTCGGAAGCGAGCTCGGGTCTGCCCGCCGGGCTCGGCACCGCCGGTGGTGGGTCCGCTGTGAGCGGGACCGTCTCGAGCGTCGACGGCGACACGATCTACGTCAAGGACTCCGAAGGCAACGTCGTCGCGGTCAAGGCCGAAGACGGCTCGACGATCAGCCGCGACTCGAACGTCGGCCTGAAGAAGATCCATCCCGGCGACAGCGTCGTCGTGCAGGGCTCGAAGCACGGCTCGACGGTGAAGGCGAGCTCGATCAGCGCCACCGAAGCGGGCGTCGAAACGACCGGTTTCGGCGCCGGGGCGCTGTCGGGCGCTGAAGGCGAAGCCGGCGGCAGCGAAAGCGGCGGCTCGGTCGAATCGCTCTTCGGCGAATGACACGCAGCCGCACCACTACTTGACACGACTCCACGAAAGAGAGGAACGATGAAGAAGACGAGGAGAAACAGCGGGTTTAGATCCCGGCGAATGCCGGCACTCGGCATCGCCGGTGTGCTCGCGATCGTCGCGGCGCTTGCCGTTGCGGGTTGCGGCGGCTCATCGGGCAGCAGCTCCAGCAGCTCCAGCAGCGAAGCAAGCAGCACCGGCGCCGGCTCGGAAGCCGGCGGTAACGCGCCCGGCGGCTTTGAAATCAGCGAAGAAACGCGCAGCTGCCTGAAGGAAAAGGGCGTCGAACTGCCCGAACCCGGCCAGGGCGGTGAACTGCCGGAAGGGGGACCGCCGTCGGGGGGGCCTCCCGAAGGCGGCGAAGCGCCGAGCTTCGGCGGTGCCGGCGGCGCGCAGATGCAGGAAGCCTTCAAGGAATGCGGCGTGGAAGTGCCGGAAGGCGGTCAGGGTAAACCTGCCGGCGCACCCGACATGAACTCGGCCGCCTTCCGTGAATCGCTGAAGAAGTACGTCGCCTGTGTCCGCGAAAACGGCTACGAACTGCCAGAACCCAATCTCTCCGGCGAAGGCCCGGTCTTCGACGAATCCGAAGTCAACCAGGAAGACCCGAAGTTCAAGGCGGCGAGCGAAAAGTGCCAGACGCTGCTCCGCGGAGCAGGCGGTAGCGGGAGCTCGGCGGAAGGTGGTTAGCGATGCCTCTGTCGACCTCTCGCCTTGCGGTGGGCCTCCTCGCCCTCTGCGGGGCCGTGCTGTTCCTCGACGCCTGGCTGGGCGCCGGGGCGCAGGCGGCCCCGATCGCCTCCGATCAGGCGCCCGCAGTCGCCGCCGGCTTTTTTGCGACCTCCCGGGCGCAGGCGCTGTCCCACTGGAGCGCCGCGCGGAGGAGCGCCGCGCGCGCCCTGCCCGCCCGGCTCCTCGCCCGACACTCTGCCCCGGGGGGCGCTGAGTCCGCGGCAGAGGGAGGCGGAGCGAAGGCGAGTTTCGTCCCCGCCTCGCGGCCGCACACCGCGGCCGCCGAGTTGCGTCGCGGCGCCGTCCCGACCAGCGCCGCCGGAACGTCCGCCCTCGAAGGGGTCGACAGCGGCGAATCGGCGACCTTCCCTAACAGCGCCAACGGAGTCGTCTACGGCGAATACCGCACTCGTTACGGTCGCGAGCTCTACCAATGCTCGGGCAGCGTGGTCAGCTCCAGCGCGGGCAACATCGTCCTCACCTCCGGCCATTGCGTGATCGACCCGGAAACCGGCACGGTGGCGAGCTACGTGGTCTTCGTTCCAGGCTACCGTCAAGGCCAGGAGCCCTTCGGCGAGTGGGCGGCGGAAGCCTACGCGACCACCGCGCAGTGGGCGGACACCGCGGGCAGCTATGAACCCGACGAGGCCGGGGACATGGCGATGCTGCTGCTGGAAGAAAGCTCCGGCGGCAAGACCGTGCAGAGCGAAGTCGGGGCGCTGGGAATCGCCTTCAACCAAGCGCGCGAACAGACCTACACCCAGTACGGCTACCCCGCCGAAGAACCCTACGACGGCGAAGTCCTCTACACGCACGCCGCTGCCTACGCCGGCCAGGACTCGGCCTTCTCGCCAGCGACGATGCAGATCGCCAGCGACTTCACCGCCGGCTCGAGCGGCGGCCCCTGGACGATCGGCGAATCCTCGCCGATCGCGCTCTCGGTCACCGACTACGGCTATGAAGACGAGCCGGGCTTCCTCTTCGGGCCCTACTTCGACTCGACGGCCCAGGCCGTCTACGAAGAGGCGGACGCTGGCGTCAGCGCCGACGCCGGCTCCGAAGAATCGGCGGGTGGCTCGAGTGCGTCCGGTGGTTCAAACAATGTGGACCCGACCGCCTCGACGGCGACTACCTCAAGCAGTCTGCTCAGGCTGGTGGGGATCCGTCACGACCGTAGCTCCGGTACCGCGACCCTGATCGTCCGGGTGTCGGGGGCCGGCAAGCTGGGCCTGCACGGCTCCTACGTGCGCGAGGTGAGCAGGAGGATCGCCGGCGCCTCGACGGTTGACCTGACCGTCAGCGCCCGCGGTGCTGCTGCGAGGGCGCTGCTGCGCCGCGGCCATGCCGCCGTTGGGGTCAGCGTCGTCTTCAGCTCCGAAGCCGAGACGCAGACGAGGTCTCGGCGAATCCGCCTCAGCCGCCCCCGGTGAGCGCGCCAGAGGAGTGGAGTCGATGAAGCGCAAGCTCACCCTTATCCTCCTGCCGGCCTGTCTTGCGGCCACAGTCGGCCTTCACGCCGCGAGCGCCGGCGCGGACTCCGGCGCCGGCGCCACCGAACCGAGCAACGCGACCTCGGAGGCGACGCTGCCGGCCTGCTCCAACGGCTCTGACGACGACGGCGACGGCAAGATCGACATGGAAGACCCGGGTTGCTCGTCGCCCAGCGACGAAAGCGAGTCCCCGGACCCCGCCAAGCCAGTCGAAGCCGGGACCGCGATCGTCCCGGAAGCCGGCGCCGAAGACAACGACCGGGAAGCCGGCGGCGAAGGCGCGCAGCAGGGCGAAACGATCGGCGAGGGCAGGGAAGCCGGTGCGGGAGCGAGGCACAACCAGCAGATCGGCGCTGGCAGCGGCAGTCTCGACGGCGGCCTGCAGGCGCCTTCCTCGAAGAGCTCGGAAGCCTCCAGTCGGCGGCGTCGCCACTCGGGCGGGACGTCGGCGAACTCGGCGCAAAGCTCGGGTTCGAGCACGAGCTCCGAATCCAGCATCAGCTCCAGCTCGCTCCTCACCGGCGCCTCCGAATTCACCGTCGGCTCGGCCGCGGTGCCGGCGCTGCTGCTCCCCGTCTACGAGGCCTGCGGGAGCCAGTACGGGATTCCCTGGGAGGTGCTCGCGGCGATCAACAAGGTCGAGACGAACTTCGGCAGCGACCTCGGTAATTCCAGCTCCGGCGCCGAGGGCTGGATGCAGTTCCTGCCCTCGAGCTGGGCCGCCTGGGGCGTCGACGGAAACGGCGATGGCCGTAAGGACCCGGCCGATCCCGTCGACGCGATCTGCGCCGCGGCTCGTTACCTCAAGGCCTCCGGTGGCGCCGAGCACATCTACCGTGCCGTCTTCGCCTACAACCACGCCGATTGGTACGTGCAGAAGGTGCTCACGTTGGCGCGCGAATACGAGAGCTTGCCGGAAAACCTGATCGCCTCCCTGACCTCGCTGGCGGAGGGCTCGACCTTCCCCGTCGAAGGCGGCGGCAGTTACTCCGACGAAGCCGGCGCCCGGGCGCTGCTGCAGGGGACGTGGCTGAGCGAAGCCGTCGAACCGGAGTCCTCCGAAGAATCCGAAGGCGTCGAAGCGGGCACCAAGATCTACGCGTCCCGCGGGAGCCCCGTGGTCGCCGTAGCCAGTGGCGTCGTTCGCGCCGTCGGGCGCAGCGAGGCGCTCGGCCGCTACCTCGTGCTCGAGGACGCCTTTGGCGACCGCTTCGTCTACTCGAACCTGGCCACGGCGCGCAGCGGCGAGGGCGTCCGCAAGGGCACCCACGTAAGCGCCGGGGCGACGCTCGCTCGGGTCGGCTCCAGCGGCGGCGCCTACATCGGCTTCTCGATCCACCCCAGCGGCTCGGCGCAGATCGATCCGGTAACGATGCTGGACGCCTGGAAGCGCGGCGGTGTCGGCAAGATCTACCGAGTCGCCGCCAAGCATGCTCTGGCCGCCGACGTCAGCCCCGCCCGGGTTCTGCTGATGTCGAGCGGCGAGCTTCGGCGCCGCATTCTCAGCGATGCGCGGCTCACCCTGCCGACCTGCGAGAGCAACGCGATCGCCTCCGGGCGGGTTGATCGGCGGACGATGGCAGCACTCGAGTACATGACCTCCGCGGGCTACGAACTGGCCATCGCCAGGTCCACCTGTGCTCGACGGGTCGGCTTCACGCTCGACGTCGCCGCCATCGACGGGACCGCAGTGCGCGGCCACCAGGGAGCCGCCGCCAAGGTGAAGGCGCTGCTGCGCCGAGCGAACGGATTGAAGGGCGGCCTCGGCGCGCAGCGGCTGGTCTCGACGACGAGTTCGGCTGCTGCCGGCGAGGCTGTCATCTCCAGCGACGGCGATTCGGGCGTCGCCAGTCTCGACTTCTACCCGCCGCAGAAGGCGACCCTGGTCAATGGCCGGGCCACGGCTCCGGTCGATGCCCCGGCCGCGGTTCAGGCGATGATCGCCGCCGCCAACCAGATCTCGACCACGCCCTATGTCTGGGGCGGCGGGCATGGCTCCTGGGTCTCCTCGGGATATGACTGCTCGGGATCGGTCAGCTACGTCCTGCACGCGGCCCAGCTGCTCTCCACTCCGCTCACCTCCGGAGCCCTTGAGAGCTGGGGCTCGAGCGGGTCGGGGCGTTGGGTCACCGTCTATGCGAACGCGACGCATACCTATGCCGTGATCGCCGGCCTGCGCTGGGACACGGTCGGCGATGCCAGCGGCAGCGGTCCGCGCTGGCACGACGCGCCCGCCTATCCCGAAGGATTCGCAGTCCGCCATCCGGACGGCTACTGAACTGGGCCCGCCGCGGCATGGGACTCGGTAAACCCTCAGCTAACTCACACGGCGGCCCCGGGATCCGCCCCTAGCCTGAGACACGATGGAGGTCGAGGACACACGACGACGGCGGGCGCGGGCGAGGGCGAGAAGATCGCCGGCACTGCCAATCGTTCTCGCCACACTGCTCGGCGCCTCCCTCTGCGCCGGCCTCCTGGTCCTCACCGGGGCGACTGGCGGCCAGGCGTCCGTGACCACGACGGTGACGCGGGGCGCCGCGAAGCTGGTCAGCGACGAATCCACGGCGACGAGCGAACTCGACGCCGAATCGCTCTACGAGAGCGTCGCGGCGGGGGTAGTCGAGATAACGTCGACGGTGCGATCGCAGAGCGAAGCCCCGATGTCCCCCTTCGGCGAATCGCAGTCATCCGAGTCGACGGCGACGGGCTCGGGATTCGTGGTCGACGACAGGGGTGACATCGTCACGGCGGCGCACGTCGTCGACGAAGCCTCCGCGATCAAGGTCACGTTCCAGGACGGCACGACCCGCAGCGCGACCCTCCTCGGCAAGGACGACGCGAGCGACATCGCGGTCCTCAAGGTCAACCCGTCGGGACTCGATCTGCAGCCACTTCAACTTGCCAGCTCCGCGTCGGTCAACGTCGGCGCTTCTGTGGCGGCGATCGGGTCGCCGTTTGAATACGCCGGCAGCATCAGCACCGGCATCGTCTCGGGCCTCGACCGAACGATCGAAGCGCCCAACGGCTTCACGGTCGCTGACGCGATCCAGACCGACGCTGCGGTCAACCCGGGCAACTCCGGCGGCCCGCTGCTCGACTCCGAAGGAGAGGTGATCGGGGTGGTCGATCAGATCGCGACGGATGGCTCGGCCGACCAAAGCTCGGGCGTCGGTTTCGCTGTTCCCTCCGACCTCGTCGCGTCCGAGATCAAAGCGTTGAGCAACGGCGAAGCGGTCGAGCACGCATACCTCGGGGTCGCCACTGCTGCCTCGACCGAATCGACCCAGGGTGCACTGGTCCAGCAGGTGGTCGCCGGTGGGCCGGCGGCGAAGGCCGGACTGAAGACCGGCGACATTGTTACGGCGCTCGACGAAACCGCGATCGAAGGGAGCGACGACCTTGTTGCAGCGATTGCCGAACACGAGCCTGGCGACAAGGTCACCTTGGCGCTCCAGCGCGGATCTGAATCGCTGAAGCTCACCGTGAGACTGGAGACCCAGCCCGCGCAGACGGCGGAAATCCGTTGATTCCGGCTCAAGCCCACATCAGGCGTTGCCTGCTTCACCCGCCGAGCGCCGCCGCATGGTCGCCGATCCGCCGCGGTGGCCGAGGAGGAGGTAGGAGCCGAGCGCCAGGCCCGCCGAGACCGCCATTGCGATTGCCATCGGAATGGCCGAGGAGCCGGCGACTCCGACGAGTGGAGCGATCGCGGCGCCGACTCCGAATTGGAGAAGACCGAACAAGGCCGAGGCGGACCCGGCCCTGCTTGCCTCGCCCGCCATGGCGAGGGTGATGGAGTTGGCGATGACGAACCCGACGCTCGCGACGGTGAGCAGAAGCAGCGGCAGGATGACGGCGGCACCGGCACCGGCGATGACCGCCGTTGCGGTCGCACAGGCGCCGCCAGTCAGGCTCAGTAGGCCCGCTCGCAGCAGCCGCTCGGGCGCGATGCGAGCAACGAGGCGGCCGTTGACGATGTTGGCGGACATCAGCGCGAGGCCGTTGACCGCGAAGAGCAGGGAATAGACCTGGGCGCTGAACCCGAAGACGTCCTGGTATACGAACGCGGAGGCGGAGATGTACGCGAACATCGTGCCGAAGGCGAAGGCGCCGGAGAGCGCGAAGGTGAGGAAGCGCCTGTGACGGAGGACGGCGCCGACGGTCCTCAGGGTCAGGCCGAGGGCGTGCGTCTCGCGCCGCTCGGTCGGCAGGGTCTCGCTCGTCCCGCGGTAGGTCGCGGCGAAGAGGCCGACCCCGATGACCCCCAGGGCGAGGAAGATGCCGCGCCAGTCGGTGAAGAGCAGCAGACCGCCGCCGATCATCGGCGCGAAGACCGGCCCGGCGGTGACGATCGCGCTCAGGGTCGAGAAGGTGCGTGCCGCATCGACCCCGGAGAAGAGGTCACGGACCATCGCTCTGGCGATTACGAGCCCGGCGGCGCCGGCGAACCCCTGGGCGAAGCGGGCGCCGATCAGCAACGGCAGCGAGGGAGCCGCTGCACAGGCGAACGAGGCAACGACAAACGCGGCCAGGCCGGTCAGCAGGGGGCGCCGACGACCGTGCATGTCGCTGAGCGGGCCGACCACTAGCTGCCCGACGGCCAGGCCGGTAACACAGGCGGCGAGGGTGAGCTGTACGCCGGCCGGGCTCGCGTCGAGATCTGAGGCGACGCGCGGGAGGCCGGGAAGGTAGACGTCGGTCGTCAGCGGGCCGAAGGCGGAGAGGCCGGAGAGGACGAGGAGCAGCTTGGATGAGGCCCGAGCGGTGCCCGCCTCTCTCACCAAGCCGTCCAGCCGCCGTCGACGCGCAGGATGTGCCCCGTGACGCTGCCCGCCGCGTCGGAGCTGAGGTAAAAGACTGCCTCCGCCACCTCCTCGATCGTCGCCAGGCGGCCGATTGGGAGCCGGGCCATCACCTCGGCCCGGAACTGTGGGTCCTCGAACATCGGTTTCGTCATCGGGGTATCGACGAAGGTTGGCGCTACAGCGTTAACCCGGATCCCCTCGCCGGCCCACTCGACGGCCAGCGCCTTGGTCATTCCCTCGACGGCATGCTTGCTCGCGCAGTAGGCGACCCGGCCGGGATAACCAACCGTCCCCATCTGTGAGGAGAGGGTGACGATCGAGCCCGGGGCCCCGCGCCGCAGCAGCGAAGCGCCGACCCCCTGGCAGGTGAGGAAGGTGGCGCGGACGTTGATCGCGAACAACGCCTCCCAGTCGGCGGGGTCGTATTTGGCGGCGGGCCCGGTGATGTTCGTGCCGGCGCCGCAAAGGCAGATCCGCAGATCGCCGAGCGACTCGGCCGCCCGCACCGCGGCGGCGACCTGCTCGGCATCGGTGACGTCGGCCACGAACGGCTCGGCCCTGCCGCCTGCCGCCGCGATCTCGGCGGCGCAGGTCTCGAGGTCTGACAGCGTGCGGGCAACGAGGAGGACCTGCGCCCCGGCTGCCGCGAGCCGGATCGCCGCCCCGCGGCCTAGTCCCTTGCCCGCACCGGTGACCAGCGCGGTGCGACCGTTGAGGTCCCAGGCGCTCGGCGCGGTCACGCGGGGTGGCCCTCGACCCGTTCGAGTCGCATCGAGGCGGTGAGCGCGTGGCCCGCGAAGTTCTCCGCCAGCGAGATGGCCTCGATGGCCGGTGCCACCCGCCGCGTTCCCTCGGGCGTCAGCCGCTGGAAGGTGCAGGTCTTGAGGAACTTCCCGACCCAGAGACCGCCGGTGTAACGGGCCGCGCGGGAGGTGGGGAGCACGTGGTTCGTGCCGACCCCCTTGTCGCCGTAGGCCACGGTGGCCTGCTCACCGAGGAAGAGCGAGCCGTAGTTGCGCAGCCGTTCCAGGTACATGTCGAGTTTTTCTTCCGCGACGTGCACCTCGAGGTGCTCGTTGGCGGCCTCGTCGGCGAGCCGGATCGCATCGTCGTCGTCGGCGGCGACCGCGACCCAGCCGTGGTCGCGCCAGGCGGCGCCGGCGACCTCCGCGGTCGGCCAGGTCCGCAGCAGATCCTCGACCTCGGCGATCACCCGCTCCCCGACACCCTCGCCGATCGCGATCAGGCCGGCGGCGGAGGTGGGGCCGTGCTCGGCCTGGCCGAGCAGGTCGGCGGCGGCGAGCCGTGGGTCGGCCGTCTCGTCGGCGATCACCAGGACCTCGGTCGGGCCGGCGAGCAGGTCGATCCCGACCCGCCCGAAGAGCTGGCGCTTGGCCTCGGCGACGTAGGCGTTGCCGGCGCCGACCAGCATGTCGACCGGCGCCAGCCCGTCGATCAGCCCGAAGGTCATTGCCGCCAGCGCCTGGACGCCGCCAAGGCAGAGGACGGCGTCGGCGCCGGAGGTGTGCATCGCGTAGAGCATCGCCGGGTGGATGCCCTTCTCGCGCTGCGGCGGCGCGCAGCCGACGACCTGCTCGACGCCTGCCGTCTTGGCGACCAGGACGGTCATGAACGAAGAGGCCAGCATCGGGTAGCGGCCACCGGGGATGTAGGCGCCGACGGCGCTTACCGGGATGTGGCGGTGGCCGAGCACGACGCCGTCGCCGAGTTCGACCTCCAGCTCACCCAGGGTCGCGCGTTGAGCTTCGGCAAAGGCTCGAACCTGCCCCTGGGCGAATGCGATGTGTCCCTTCAGGGAGTCGTCGAGCTCCGCTTCCGCGCGGGCGACGTCCTCCTCCGAGGCGACGAAGTTGTCCGGGTCCCAGGCGTCGAGGTCGCGCGACCAGCGACGCACCGCGTCGATACCCCCGCGCTCGATGTCGAGCAGCATCGAGCTGACGCGGTCGCGCAGCTCCTGCGTCGCCTCGCTGGTCGGCGGGCTGGGTGGCTTCAGGTAGTTGGTCATTGCTCTCCTTGGCTTTGATTTCTCGGTCGGGCCCGGGGCACCGGCACGGGCTCGACACCGGGGACGACGCGGTTGACGAGCGTGCCGATCCCGTCGACCTCGAGTCGCACCTCGTCGCCGGGTTTGAGGGGCGGCGGCTGAAGTGCTCCATTGCGGCCCCACCACTCCGCCAGGCAGCCGCCGCCGCAGGTGCCGGAGCCCAGCACGTCGCCTGGCTGCAGCTCGACGCCGCGGGAGGCGTAAACGAGCATCTCCTCGAAGGACCAGGCCATGCTCGCGAGCGAGTCACCGCCGACCCTCTCGCCGTTCAAGTAGGCGGTGCAGCCGACGTCGATGCGGTCGCCGACGCGATGCTCGTCGAACTCGTCAGCGCTCACCACCCACGGCCCGAGGACGTTGGCGAAGTCCTTCGCCTTCGCCCAGCCGAGGCCCATCCGCACCTCGCGGGCGCCGTGGTCGCGGGCGGAGAAGTCGTTGTAGATCGTGTAGCCGGCGATGTGGTCGCGCGCCTGCTCGGGGCGCAGGTCGCGGCCCGCGCGGCCGACGATCAGCCCCACCTCGAGCTCGAAGTCAAAGCGCTCGGAGCCGGGCGGAACCTCGATCTCGTCGCCGTCGCCGAAGATGGCGGCTGAGTTGGAGAAGTAGAAGGTCGGGGCGTCGAACCAATCGGGCATCACCTCTTTGTCCGGCGACTCGGTCTTGACGACGCCCTCGACGTGGGCCTCGAAGCAGACGAAGTCCCGCAGGGTGTTCGGCCGGATCGCCGGCAGCAGGTGGACCTCGGCGAGGGCGATCGATCCCTCGGCCGCCTCGGCCCGCCGCTCGCGCTCGGCGGCATCCAGCGTCAGCAGCTGGAGCAGCTCGGTTCCGGGGGGCAGGAGGCGCACCTCCTCGCCGTCGACGACGCCGACGCGCTGGGCGCCGCCAACTTCAACGTTGGCAATCTTCACTGTCCTCTCCTCTCGTAGTCCGTGTCCCCGCCGAAGATCGGCGCCGCGTGCGCGACCTCCGGGGGCTGGGCGAAGTGGGGTCTCAACAGTCGGCTCCAGACCTCGTAGAGAGCTGAGCCGCGGAAGCCCTGCATGTGGTCCTCGACGGAGTCCCAGTGGATCAACAGCCGGTAGGTGAGCGGCTCCTCGATGCCGCGCCAGAGCTCCAGGCCACGGAAACCCGGCGCTTGGGCAACCACCTCACGAGCCTCCGCAAAGGCCGCCTCGAACGCCTCCTCGTGGCCGGGCTCGATCCGCAACAGCGCCTGCTCGAGGATCACTCCGACGCTCCCCGCAGCGCGTCGGAGATCGCCTTCGCGGCGGCACCGCCGGAGAAGCCACCGTCGACCGGGATCTCGGCCCCGGTCAGGAAGCTCGAGTCGTCACTCAGCAGGAAGATCACGGCGGCGGCCACCTCCTCCGGCAGGCCCGCCCGCTCCAGCGGGGTCAGCCCTTCGTTGATCTTGCGGAAGGTCGCCGGCGCCGAGGCGGTCATCGGCGTCTCGATGAAGCCGGGATGGACGACGTTGACGCGGATCCCGCGTGGGCCCAGCTCGGCGGCAGCGACCTGGGTGAGGCCGCGGAGGGCCCACTTACTGGTCGTGTAAGCGGCGGTGTAGTGGCCGGTGAGGGCGGCGATCGAGCCGACGTTGACGATCGAGGCGCCGGCCGACATCAGCGGCAGGACGGCCTGGATGCCGAGCATCGGGCCCGTCGTGTTGATCGCCAGGACGCGGTTCCAGTCGGCCAGCTCGACCTCGCCGAGGCGCACGCGGCTGGTCACGCCGGCGTTGTTGACGAGGCCCTCGAGGCTGCCGAACTCGGCCGCCAGCCAGGCGGCGAGATCGTTCCACTGCTCCGGGTCGGCGACGTCGAGGTGACGGGTGTGGACTCGCCCCGCGAGCTCGCCCACGGGGCGCTCGAGGTCCTGGATGTCTGCGGCGACGACGGTAGCGCCCGCCGCCGCCGCGGCGGCGACCTCGGCAGCCCCCTGTCCCTGCGCGGCGCCGGTGATGAGGACGGTCCGCCCGGCGAGGCGGGACCGCGACTCGGGCTCTTGCTCCATGGCTCCCATGCAGAACGATCCTAGCCGACTGCCGTGTATAGTGCACAATGCACTGGGATCCAGCCTTGAGGGGACGGAATGAAACTAGCTTCGATTCGTAGCAGCGCCGAGACGTACCGAGCCGTGGCAGTCGTCGACGAGGAGGTCGTCGACCTCAACGGCGTCGACTCGTCGTTGCCCACGGAGATGACCGAGTTGCTCGGGGTCACGGACCTTGCCGAGCGCGTCGCTGCGGCGGTCGAGTCCGGCCAGGGTCGCTCGCCCCTGGACCGTCGATCACTCGCCGCCCCGGTCCCACGGCCGCGCAAGTTCTTCGGCGTCGGGCTCAACTACGCCGATCATGTCGCCGAGGCGGGCCTGCCCACGCCCGAGTACCCCACGGTCTTCGCGAAGATGCCCACCTGCGTCACGGGCCCATATGACGACGTCGAGCGACCGATCGTCTCGGAGGATCTCGACTATGAGGGCGAGATGGGCTTCGTGATCGGCAAGCGCTGCCGCCACGTCTCCAAGGAGGACGCCGCCGGCGTCATCGCGGGCTACGTCGCGATCAACGACCTCAGCGTCCGCGACTACCAGTTGCGCGCCCAGCAATGGACGCTCGGCAAGTCCTTCGATACTCACGGCCCCTTCGGCCCCTGGATCGTCACGGCCGACGAGATCGACCCCCACGCTCTGGACCTGAAGACCATCGTCAACGGCGAGACGCGCCAGCACTCCAACACGTCGAACCTGATCTTCGACTGCTTCGAACAGATCGAGCTGCTCTCCAGCGTCTGCACTCTGGAGCCGGGCGATGTCGTCGCCACCGGCACCTGTGGCGGCGTCGGGCTCTCCTTCGACCCGCCGCGCTTCCTCGTCCCCGGTGACGTCGTCCGGGTTGAGATCGAGGGGATCGGCGCGCTCGAGAACACCGTGGTCGCCGAGCAGGCTCCGGCCGGCCGGGCCGCGGGCGCGGGGGCCGGCCAGGCGTGAAAGCCGCGGTACTCCACGGGTTCGGCCAGGTGCCGGTTGTCGAGGAGTGCGACGAGCCCGAAGCGGGTGATGGCGAGGAGGTGCTCGACGTGATCGCTGCCGGGATCAACCCGGTCGACCTGGCGATCGCCTCCGGCGGCTTCTATGGCCCGCGACCGCAGCTGCCCGCGCCGGTTGGCAGCGAGGCGGTGGTGCGAGGCGGCGACGGTCGTCTCTCCTACCTCCCCAAAGCCGTTTCCGGCACTCTCGCCGAACGCGCCGTGGTGCGCACCGATTCCTTGATCGCGCTCCCGGACGGCATCTCGCCGGGACAGGCGGTGGCCGCCGGAGTCGCCGGCTTGGCGGCCTGGGGCAGCCTCCAGCATGGCGCCGGGCTGCGCTCCGGTGAGAGCGTCCTCGTGCTCGGGGCCAGCGGCGCGGTCGGCCAGATCGCGATCCAGGCCGCGCAGCTGCTGGGGGCGAGCCGAGTGGTTGGCGCCGCCCGCAGCGAGGAGGGTCTCGAGCACGTTGCCGAGCTCGGCGTCGATGCGACGGTCGCGCTCGACGGGGGCGCGGATCTGGGCGAGCGGCTGAGCGCCGCCGCCGACGGCGGCTTCGACGTCTGCATCGACCTCGTCTACGGCCCACCGCTGCTCGCCGCGCTGGGGGCGATGGCGCCGCTGGGCCGCATCGTCCAGGTCGGGTCGGCAGCAGCCCCTGACGTGACACTGCCCGCCGCCGCCCTGCGGGCCCGCAATCTCTTGCTGACCGGCTACACCTCGGCACGGCTCTCGCCAGAGCAGCGCGCCGCCACCTACCTCGCGGTGGCAGGGGCGTTCGCAGCCGGGACGGTCGCTATCGAGATCGAGGAGATCCCGCTGGAGAATGCCGCCCAGGCTTGGAGTCGGCAAGCAGGTAGCCCGCACCACAAGCTCGTAGTCGTCCCATAGGAGAAAGCCCATGCATATTGGACACGTCGCCATGCAGGTCCCGGATCTCGGGGCCTCCTCCGAGCACGCCAAGCAGGCACTCGGCCTGATCGAAATCGAAGGCGGCGAAGGCGCCGCATACCTCTCGACCGGACTCAAGCACCACGAGGTGCAGCTGATCGCGGCGGAGGCAGCCGGGCTCGACCACATCGGCTTCGAGCTCGCCGACGAGGACGAGTTGGCCGCTCTGCGCGACCGGGCGATCGCGGCTGGGGCACGGATCCTCTCCGAAGACCCGGAGGAGCCCGGGCTCGAGGCGGCGGTCCGGCTCGTCGGCCCCGGCGGCGTGGTCTTCGAGCTCTACACGCCGATGGCCGTCTCCCCACCTGGGATCAAGCAGCAGATCGGCCGCCACGCCAAACGCTTCGGCCACGTCACCCTCGTTTCCGAAGTGGGCCGGGACCTCGTTCGCTTCGCCACCGAGGGCCTCGGGTTTCGCGTCTCCGACGACTTCGCGGACTTCACCTGGATGCGCTGCGACGCCAACCACCACAGCCTCGCCGTTGGCAGCCTGCCGGACAACAAGATGCACCACTACGCGTTCGAGCTGAACGGCTGGGGTGGGATGATGTCCTACCTCGATGACATCGCGCTGCGGGGCGAAAGCGTCAACTACGGGCCGGGCCGGCACGGGCCGGGGTACAACATCTTCACCTACCTGCCCGATCCGGCCGGCGCCCTGCTGGAGGCCTACACCGACCTGCAGATGATCTATGACGACGCCACCTACGAGCCGATGGACTGGGAGGAGACCCCCGGTGCGCTGAATCTCTGGGGCCCGGACATGCCGGCGAACTTCGGCGAGTTCGGAATCCCGATCCTGGCGCCCCGTGAGGGCGACAGCCGGTGAGCGAGGCGGACACCCCCGCGGAGGCGATCTGGATCTCAGGGGCCTCGTCGGGAATAGGCGCCGCGTTGCTGGCTGCGGCCCCGGCGGAGGGGGCGCGGGTAATCGGCATCTCGCGCCGACCCAGCGCCGCCGCCGAGCAGATCGCCGCCGACCT
>JADGPJ010000051.1 GCA_017882505.1 Solirubrobacterales bacterium
GGCAGCGGCCCGTAGGGGATCACGGTCACCGCGAGGACGTCGGCCGCGAGGGCCGCGGCCAGGACCCGCGTCAGCTCGAGCGCGTCGCGGCCGCCGTCGCGTCCGTCGAACCCGGCGAGAATCCGCGGTTTCGAACCCTTCCGCTGCGCCTGCGCGACCACGGCTCGAAGCTACGCGCCGCGGCCGTGGCCGCCATCAGCACTTAATACCCCGACCGAGGTGGGAAAACCCGGATGGCGGCCGGTTCCCCGCCCGCTTGGATGCAGGGATGGGACCTCGCGGACGCACGGGAGTCGATGCCGCTTAGGCCCCCCGAGATGCTGGCGGCTGAGCGGGCCGTCGACCTCGGTGCCGACCTGCTGCGCCGTGGCCGCACTCACCTGGGGTCGCTGATCCCGAAGGGAGAGCGGGACTACGCGACCGCGGTCGACCTCGAGATCGAGACGACGATCAAGCGTGCCCTCGCCGAGGCGACGCCGGCGATTCCGTTTCTCGGCGAGGAGGAGGGCGGCGCCGGAGTCGAGGTGCCGCGACTGTGGGTGCTGGACCCGATCGACGGCACCGTCAACTTCAGCAAGTCGAGCCCGCTCTGCGGCATCTCCCTGGCCCTGGTCGAGGCCGGGCGTCCGAGCTTCGGCATCGTCGACCTGCCGCTGCTCGGCGAGCGCTACGTCGCCGCGGCCGGCGCCGGCGCATTTCTCAACGGCCACCGGATGACGATCGCCGACACCGGCGATCTGCGGCAGGCGGTGATCGGCTTCGCCGACTTCGCCGTCGGCTCCGGCGCCGACGCCGAGAACCGGATCCACCGCGAGCTGATGCGCCGGCTGGCCCGCGAGAGCCTGCGCGTCCGCGTCCACGGCTCCGCCTGCCTGGACCTGGCCTGGCTGGCGGCCGGCCGGCTCAGCGCCACGGTGATGCTCTCCAATCTGCCCTGGGACGTCGCCGCCGGGGCGCTGCTGGTACGCGAGGCCGGCGGCGAGGCTTACGACTACGACGGCTCGCCCTACTCGTCGCGGTCGTTGTTCACGCTGGCCTCGGTGCCCGGCGTCGCCGCCGAGCTGCTGGAGATCGTCGGGGCGTCGATCGAGGCCGTCGCCTCGTCCTGGCCCCCACCCGCCGGCGAGAATGGTGCGGCCTCTCCGCTGCGGACCTGACCGAGCTGGCGCCCGAACCCCGCCCACGAGGGGACGATCCGCCGGAGCGCGGCCTTCGCCGCCTCGACCGCCAGAAAGGGAACGGCGGCGAGACCGACGACGGCAGCCAGCTGACCGGCATCGAGGGCGACGGCGCCGAGAGCGCTGCGCAGCGGCGGCAGGTAGAGAGCCGCCAGCAGCAGCAGGGCCGAGCCGGCGACGGCTGCCAGCAGGAGGGGGTTGGCCGGCTCCTTCCAGAACGCGCGGCTGGGGGAGCGCACGGCGAAGACGACGCCCAGCTCGGCGAGGGCCACGGTCGCGAAGGCCATCGTCTGGGCGACGCCTTCGCCATGGTCGCGGCCGACCAGGAAGGCGGCGACCGAGGCGGCCCCGACGACTGCCCCGACCAGGCCCAGGGCGATCCAGCTCTCGGTGCCGAAAAGGCGGCTGCCGCGCTCGGGGGGGCGACGCATGACGCCGGGGTCGGGTCGATCCCGGGCGAGCGCCACGGCCGGCAGCCCGTCGGTGAGAACGTTGACCACCAGGACCTGCACGACGGTCATCGGCACGCCAAGACCGGCAAATACCGCGACGGCGAAGAGCAGCACCTCTCCGAAGTTCGCCGAGAGCAGGAACGCGACGAACTTCCGGACGTTGTCGGTGATCGCCCGGCCCTCGTGAATGGCCGCCACGATGGTCGAGAAATCGTCGTTCGTGAGCACGACGTCAGAGGCCTCCCGCGCCGCCTCGGTGCCGGCGCGGCCCATTGCCACCCCGACGTGGGCGCGTCGCAGCGCGGGCGCGTCGTTGACCCCGTCGCCGGTGACCGCGACCACCTCTCCTTCATCCTGCAGCGCCTCGACCAGGCGGAGCTTCTCCCGCGGCGTCACCCGCGCCGAGACGGCTCCGACCGGCAGCCCAAGCTCACGGCCGATCGCGGCAGCGGTCGCCGGGTGGTCCCCGGTGACGATCTGGACCCTCACGCCGGCGGCGCGAGCGGCGCCGACCGCCGCCGCGGCGGTCCCGCGGAGGGGATCGTGGAAGGAGACGAGTCCGAGCAACTCGAGATCGCTCTCCAACCGCTCGGCATCCGCGGCGGTGCCCGGATCGAGACCGCGGGCGGCGACCGCCAGCACCCGCAGTCCCGCCGAGGCCCAGTCCTCCGCGAGCGCCTCGATCCGGCGGCGCTCCGGGTCCGCGGCGCGGCTGCGGCCGATGACGACCTCCGGAGCCCCCTTCATGTACGCCCGAACCCCGTCGCCCTCGGCGTAGGCAGCGGTCATCCGCTTCCGCTCCGCGTCGAAGGGCAGCTCCGCGACGAGAGTGGCCTCGGCCCGAAGCCGCGCCGCGGGCACGCCGCGCTCGAGGGCACCGAGCAGCAGGGCGGCCTCGAGCGGATCGCCCGCGACGCGAAGCTCACCGTCCTCCTCGCGGAGCTCGGCCGTGCTGGCGAGAGTGGCGGCCTCCAGCACCTCGCGCTCGCTGTGCCGACCCGCCGCGGCGACCGCTCCCAGGCGCAGCTCGTTCTCGGTCAGCGTGCCGGTCTTGTCGGAGACCACCACCGTCGCGCTGCCGAGGGTCTCCACCGCCGACAGGCGCCGGACGATCGCGCCGCGCGCGGCCATCCGGCGGGCGCCGATCGCGAGGGCGATCGTCATCGTCGCGACCAGCCCCTCGGGCACCGCGGCCACCGCGACCGAGACCCCGAGGAGAAAAGCCTGATCGGCGGACGCTCCCTGCGCCAGCCTCACCGCCGCCAGCAGGGCGGTGATCAGCACCCCCGCGATCACCATCAGGCGGGTCAGGTTGCGCAGCCTCAGCTCGAGCGGCGTCGGCGGCGGCTTGGCCCGCTCGGCGAGCTGGGCAACCTGGCCCACCTCCGCGTTGGGGCCGGTCGCGGTCACGATCGCTGTCGCGTGCCCGCGGGTCACCCCGGTACCGGCGAACACGAGCGGCGAGCGGTCCGCGAGCGGCGTATCGGCAGCAACCGGAGCCGGGCTCTTCTCGGCCGGCATCGACTCGCCGGTCAGCAACGACTCGTCTACCGCCAGGCCCTCGGAGCTCGCGAGCCGCCCGTCCGCCGCCACGCGCTCGCCTTCGCGCAGCACCAGGAGATCGCCCGGTGCGATGCTCTCGGCGCCGACGCGGCGCTCCCTTCCCGACCTGATCACCTGGGCGTGGCGCTCCAGCGTGTTTTGCAGGGCAAGAATCGCTTGCTCGGCGCCGAGCTCCTGGCTGAAGCCGAGCAGCGCGTTGACGATCACGATCACGCCGATCGCGGCGGCCTCGACGCCCTCTCCGATCGCGAACGAGACGGCCGTGGCGATGACGAGCAGGAGCACCAAGGGGTCCCTGAACTGACGCAGGGCGATCACCGCGCGGGAGGCCGAGCGCCGCGACTCGAGCTCGTTCGGCCCCAGCCTGGCGAGGCGATCGGCCGCCTCCTCTTCGGACAACCCGCGAAGCGGGTCGGTTCCGAGCGCCGAGGCCACGGCCGCGACCGAGGCCGCGTGAGGCTGGGGAGCGGCGGCGTCAGTCATCACGCTTGCGACCGTGGTCAGGGGACTTCGTCGATTCGCACCTGGCCGAGCAGGCGCTCGATCTCGTTCAGGTGCCCGCTGCCGAGGCCGTGGCGGGTGACGTTCAGAGCACCGGCCGCGATGGCGAGGCGCAACGCCTCCTCTGGCTCCAGGCCCGCGGCGAGCCCGACTCCGAGCGCGGCGAACATCGAGTCGCCGGCGCCGTGGGCGTCGACCTCGGTGAAGCGCGGCCCGGCGACTTCGAGCAGGCGCCCGCCGACCACGGCCACCGCCGGCTCGGACCCGCGGGAGACGACCACGCACTCGGCCCCGTCGCGGCTCAGCTGCCGTACCGCCGAAGCGACGTCGGCGAGGCTGGCGCCCGCCGCGAGCCCCTCGGCCTGCAGCTCCTCGACGCTGAGCTTGAGCACGTCGAGGCCACCCCGAAGCGCCGCCCGCAGCGGCTCACCGCTGAGGTCGGCGAGGACGCGACGGCCGTTGGCGCGGAGGTCGGCGGCGAGACGCGCATAGGTCTCGGGCGGCAATACGCGCTCGTGCCGCGGGCCCGTCAACAGCATCACGTCGCTGGCCAGGCCCGCCGTCGCCGCCACCCCGTAGAGCTCGTCGAGCTCGTGGCGACCCAAGCCCGGGCTCTCGGTCTCGACGATCGAGTGCCGCTCGCCGCTGCGGCGGTCGTGCAGGTAGGCGGCGTTGGCGCCGCCGATGCGCACGGCGAGCACCTCGATCCCCCCGACGTCGAGCAGGGCGCGGAGCACGTCGCCCGACTCGCCGCCGAGAGGAACGCAGAGGGAGACCCGGGCCCCGAGGCTGGCGGCGAGGCGGGCGACCCAGAAGCCCTGACCGCCGGCGTGGAAGTGGACCTCACCTCCCCCGGGGCCGTTCTCCACGGTCACAGTGAGGATCGGCGACGGGGCGAAGACCGCGACCGCGCAGCGCTGGAACGCCCGGATCACGGTCCCCTCGCCCCCCAGCTCAGTCCGACTTCGGCTTCGGCTTGATCTCCACCGCCTGGGACTCCTCCGACTTCGGCAGCGGGATCCTCACCTCCAGCACGCCGTCCTCGGTCGTCGCCTCGATGTCCTCGGCCTTGACCCCGGTCGGCAGCGCCATCGAGCGCGAGAAGGAACCGAAGCGGCGCTCGCGGCGGACGTAGTCGTCCTTCTTCTCCTCGGTCTCCTCCTTGTGCTCGCCGGAAATCGTCAGCACGTCGCCCTCGACCTTGATCTTCACCTCGTCGGGCTTGATGCCCGGCAGGTTCGCCCGCACCGTCAGGTCTCCGCTCTTCCTGACCACGTCCACCGACGGGGTCCAACCGTGCTGAGCGTCGCCGAAATCGCGGAACACTTGGTCGAGCCGGTGCCGCAAATCGGCGAACTCTGAAAATGGACGCCACTCAGTCAACTCGCTTGCCATCAGGTCCTCCTTCTCGAAGTTTCCTCTGGCAGCGAAGCTAGGCCGATCGCGGCCCCCGACCATCGGTGAAAAGCCGAAGACAAGGCCGGGAATACCCCGATGACCGGGCTGCCCAGGAAGTCGAGAATGGCGGCACGGATGTTGAACCTGTCTTGCTGTCTTGAACCGGAGGAGCGGAGGAAAGTGATGAGCGACTCAATCGAGTGCCCGCGCTGCCGGCGACCGGCCGTCGGTGCTACCCAGATTCGCGGCCGGGGGTTCGGTCGCTGCCCGGACTGCGGCACCGAGTTGATCCGCGCCGTCAGGCCGACGGAGGCGAACGTGCGCAACTACCTCTACGGCCACCGGCTGGCGTCGATGGCGTCCGTCACCGGCGTCAAGGCGAGGGCGAAATGACCATCCGCGACGTGATCGAGCGCCATGGCCACTTCGCCCATGGCGGCAACCCCGACGACACCGCCGAGACCTGGGCCGAATCGGGGTTCGAGGCGCACGAAGTGGACGAGTGGCTGCTTGCCCGCTGCTTCAACCCCAGCTCGGCCCGAGACCTGGCCGACGCCGGCGTGACCCCGGAAATGGCCCGGATGAAGACCGAGGCCGGCGCCGGCGACTACGTCGACACCGTCGGCTTCAAAGTCTCCGACAGCGATCTCGAGGTCGACGAGGCCCGCAACCTGGTCGGGGTCTACTAGACATGGCCCTGCGCGAGATCGACCAGGAGGAGCTGCGCCAGCTCGACCGCATGGGCGGCGACGGCGGCTGGGTCCTGAGCGTCTTCCTGCCCCTCGACCTGCCCGAGGTGCCCACCCGCCGGGTGCGCGGGGTGGAACTCGACTCACGCCTGGTCGAGGTCGAGCAGCAGCTGCGAGAGCAGGCATCCGGGGAGGCCACCGTGGCGGTTCTCGAGTCCTGCCTGCAACGGGTGCGGGGTCAACTCGACGACGCCGTGGTGGACGACGACGCCGTGCACGGGGTGGGATTCTTCTGCGAGGACGGCGGCGAGGTGCGCGCCTACGCGCTGCGACGCCAGCCGGACTTCGAGGTGGCCGCCTGCTTCCGCCACGGACCCGCGCTCGAGCCGTTGATCGAGGCGATGTCCGGACCGGTCTGGGGGGTGGCGCTGGTCAGCAGGAAGCACGGACGGGTGCTGCGCGGGTCGGAGACCGGGCTGGTCGAGGTCGGCGACGTCGACGACGACGTCCACCGCCGGCACTCGCAAGGCGGCTGGTCGCAGTCCCGTTATCAGCGGGGGATCGAGAAAGAAACCAAGGACCACGTCCGCCACGTCTGCGACCTCCTGTTTGCGCTGCACAAGCGCCAGCCCTTCGAGCGCATCGTCATCCTCGGGCCGCCCGAGATGTGGCCGGTCGTCGAGGCGAACCTGCATCCATACCTGCGAGAGCGGCTGGGCGGGCACCTGGCGATCGACGTCGAGGACGCCTCGGCGGACGAGGTGCTGGATCGCGTCCGCGGCCTGATCGCCGAGCAGCGCCGTGACCGCGAACGCATCGCCGTCGGCCGCCTCGAGCAGGGGCTGGGGACGGGCGAGGGGGCGGTCGCCGGCCCCAAGGACGTCCTGGCGGCGATCGAGGATCGCCGGGTCGAGACCCTGCTGGTCGGCGACGGGGCCCGCGACGAGCAGGTCGAGCGCGCGGTCGAAGGCGCGGTGGCCCAATCGGCCGATGTCCTCGTCATCGAAAGCGACGCCCTCGAGGAGTGTGGGCGCATCGCCGCACTCCTGCGCTACTGAGCGGGTTCGGGTAATGACCGAGCCTGTCGACGCTCGACGGCGCCGTCGCCTACCTGCTCCCGGCCGGCTGACCCGGTCGACTCGATCGCAGCAGCCCGGCGAACCAGTCGGCGGCCAGCTCGGCGACGCGCTCCAGCGCGCCCGGCTCTTCGAACAGGTGGGTCGCCCCCGGAACCACCTCGATCCGGTGGCGACAGCGGAGCCGGGAGGCCGCCTCCTCGTTGAGAGCCAGGACCGCGTGGTCGGCGCCGCCGACGATCAGCAGCGTCGGCGCGGAGACGCGCTCGAGGCACTCCCCCGCCATGTCGGGGCGGCCACCGCGCGAGACCACCGCGCCGATGCCGCCGCCGAGCGTGGCGGCGGCGCAGAGCGCGGCGGCGGCGCCCGTGGAGGCGCCGAAGAGTCCGATCGTGAGGCTCTCGGTCTCGGCCTGCTCGCCCGCCCACCGAATCGCGGCGACCAGCCGCTCGCCGAGCAGCCCGATGTCGAAGACGTTCGCCCGGTCCATCTCCTCCTCCACCGTGAGCAGGTCGAGCAGCAGGGTCCCGAGGCCGCGCTCGTTGAGGGCGCCGGCAACCTGTCGGTTGCGACTGCTGAGCCGGCTGGAGCCGCTGCCGTGGGCGAAGACGACCAAGCCCCCGGGGTCGGCGGGAAGGACGAGGTCGGCGGCGATGTGCACCGGGGGTGCCGGGATCTCCACGTTACGCTCGCTCATCTGTCGCTCGCTTTCGAGTCTGGGCCCTTTCTCCTCCGAGACTAGGCGCGCCGGCGGTGACCGCCATCGGTGTAAAGCCGAAGGACGGTGAGGTGGATAACCCCGATGCCCGCGCGGCGCGGAGGCTAGAGAATCGGTGGCCCGAGAGATTCCCTGCCGAGCGGAGGCGAGCTGGTTTGCCCTTGACTGAGATCGAAACCCGGAACGGTCGCTTCGCCGATCGGCGCGATGCGGGTCGGCAGCTGGCCGCGGAACTCACGTCCCTGGCCGGCGAGCGGGTCGTCGTGGTCGCCCTGCCGCGCGGCGGCGTGCCGGTTGCCCACGAGATCGCCGAAGCTCTCGACGCGCCCCTCGAGATCCTCGCGGTTCGCAAGCTCGGCGCCCCCCACAATCCCGAGTACGGGATCGGCGCCGTGGCCGAGGACGGAACCTGCGTGATCGACGCCGAGGCGGTGGGCGGGCTGGGGATCAGCAACGGAGAGCTCGAGGCGATCGTCGCCGCGGAGAGCGCCGAGCTGACTCGGCGCGTCGCCGCCTACCGGGGCGAGCGCCCACCGCCCGACCTCGAGGGGCGGACGGTCGTGATCGTCGACGACGGCGTCGCCACCGGGCTGACCGACCTGACTGGGCTGCGGGCGGCGCGGCGAATGGGGCCGCGCCGGCTGATCCTCGCGGTGCCGGTCTGCTCACCGGACGCCCTCCGGCGCCTGCGGGTCGAGGCCGACGAGGTCGTCTGCCTGCTGGTGCCGCAGCGGATGTACGGGGTCGGTCAGTGGTACCAGGACTTCAGCCAGGTCTCCGATGAGGAGGTGATCCGTGATCTCCAGCATCGAGCAGACGCTCCTGCATGAGGCGCAGCCCCTCAGCGGCGCCGACGACGACTACGACGGCCTGCTCGACCTCGTCGGCGACGCCAGCGTCGTACTGCTCGGCGAGGCCTCCCACGGCACCCATGAGTTCTACCGCGAGCGCGCCCGGATCACCCGGCGGCTGATCGAGGAGAGGGGATTCCGGGGGGTGGCGGTCGAGGCCGACTGGCCCGACGCCTACCGTGTCAACCGCTACGTCCACGCCGCCGCGGACGATGCCGACGCCGAGGAGGCACTGCGCGGATTCAGGCGCTTCCCGACCTGGATGTGGCGCAATGCCGAGATGCTCGACTTCGTCGGCTGGCTGCGCGACCACAACGAACGCGCCGGCTTCGCCCGCGGCGCCAGCTTCTTCGGCCTCGACCTCTACAGCCTCAACTCCTCGGTCGCCGAGGTGATCGCCTATCTCGAGCGGGTCGACCCCGCCGCGGCGGAACGGGCTCGCGAGCGCTACGCCTGCTTCGAGCAGTTCGGCGGCGAACAGGCATACGGTCGCGCCGCCACCCTCGGGATCGGCGAGTCCTGCCGGCAGGGGGTCGTCGCGCAGCTGACCGAGCTCCAGCGCCTCGGCAACGCCTACCTGCGCCGCGACGGCGTCGCCGCCGAGGACGAGCAGTTCTACGCCGAGCAGAACGCCCGCCTCGTCGCCAGCGCCGAGGAGTACTACCGCTCGATGTTCGGCGAGCCGGCCTCCTCCTGGAACCTGCGAGACCGTCACATGGCCGACACGCTGGGACGGCTCGCCCACCACCTCAGCCGCTACGGCGAGCCGCCGAAGCTGGTCGTCTGGGAGCACAACTCCCACATCGGCGACGCTCGCATGACCGAGATGAGCGGGCGCGGCGAGCTCAACGTCGGCCAGCTCGCGCGGCAGCGATGGCCAGAGCAGGTGGCGCTGGTCGGCTTCACGACCTACTCCGGGACCGTGACCGCCGCCTCGTCATGGGACGCGCCGGCCGAGCGCAAGCGGGTGCGCCCGGCGCTGCAGGAGAGCTACGAGTGTCTCTTCCACGAACTCGGGAAGCCCCGCTTCTTCCTCGACCTCGTCTCCGGCGACGCCGCGCAGGCGCTGGCCGAGCCGCGGCTGGAGCGGGCGATCGGCGTCATCTACCGCCCGGAGACCGAGCGGGCGAGCCACTACTTCTTCGCTCACCTGGCGGGTCAGTTCGACGCCGTGATCCACATCGACGAGACCCGCGCGGTGGAGCCGCTGGAGCGCACCGCGGGCTGGGAGGTCGGCGAGCCGCCGGAGACCTACCCCAGCGCCCTCTGAGGCGGCGGACGATGGGTCTGCGCAGCATCCGCATCGGCCGCCTCGCCGGCGTCCCGATCGGGGTGCAGCCGCTCTGGCTGGCGATCGTCGCGCTGATCACCTGGTCCCTGGGCGCCGCCTACTACCCGGACCAGGTCCCCGGGATCGCCCCCGCGGCGGCCTACGGCCTCGGCCTGCTCAGCGCCCTGCTGCTGTTCGCCAGCATCCTCCTGCACGAGCTCGGCCACGCGGTGGTCGCGCGCCGCAACGGCGTCGAGATCGAGGAGATCGACCTCTGGCTGCTCGGCGGCGTCGCCAGGATGGCCGGCTACCCGAAGACCGCCGGTGCCGAGCTGCGCTTCGCGATCGCCGGCCCCGCGGTGACGCTGGTTATCGCCGCCGCCTTCGGTGCCGTCGACCTGGCCCTGCCGGGCTCGGCGCCGGCGTCGCTGAAGGCCGTCGTCGAGTACCAGGCCTTCGTCAACCTGGCGATCCTCGCCTTCAACCTGCTGCCCGCCTTCCCGCTCGACGGCGGCAGGGTCGCCCGGGCGCTGATCTGGGCGCGAACCGGCGACATCAGCAGGGCGACCGGGATCGCCGCCACGATCGGGCGCGGCTTCGGCTACGGGATGATCGCCCTCGGCCTGCTCGGCGCCGCCGGCGGCGCCTTCGGCGGCATCTGGTTCGCGGTCGTCGGCTTCTTCGTCATCGTCGCCGCCCGCGCCGAGGAGGGCGGCCTGCGCCTGCGCGTCGCCCTCAGCGGCCGCGAGGCCGGGCGGCTGATGTCCTTCCCGGCGGTCACGATCCCGGCCGGCGCCAGCGTCGCCCAGGCCGTCGACGAATACTTCATCCGCTACCGCTACTCGGCCTTCCCGGTGACGGAGGGGACGCGGCCGCTCGGCCTCGTCAACCTCGCGGCGGTCGAGCGGGTGGCCGCCGACCGGCGTGCCCGCACCCCGGTCGGCGATATCGCGATCCACCACCCGTCGCTGCTGATCGACGAGCACCTGGACGTCGCCGACCTGCTCGAGCGCCCCGCCTTCCAGGAGATCGGCAGGGCGATCGTCCTGACCGCGTCGGGAAAGGTGGGGATCATCTCGATCACCGACGTTCAGCAGGTGATGCGGGCGCTCGACCTCGCCGGGGCGGCTTGAGTGGGGCTCACATCGGCAACGCTCGGATGACCGGCGAGCGATTCGAGATGCCCGACGGCAGCGTCTATGCGGTGACCGCGTCCGCGGCCGACAGCGACGGCGAGCTCGTCGGCATGGAGTTCACGCTGCCACCGGGATCCGTCGCTCCTCCCCCGCACGTCCATCCAACCCCCGAAGAGTCATTCGAGGTGATCGAGGGGGAACTGGAGCTGATGGTCGACGGCGGGTGGAGCACGCTGCACGTCGGCGAATCGGCCTCGGTACCCCCGGGAACGCTGCACACCTTCAAGAACCGCTGCGGAAGGACGGTTCGAGTCCGCAACGTCCACCGCCCCGCCGCCCGCTTCGAGGACTACATCGAACACATCTACCTGCTGACCAAGGCGCGAGGGATCAGGGGTGCGAAGGACCCGCGGGTTCCCGTCTACCTCTCGATGCTGATGCTGGAGTACCCGGAGACGATCCGCCCCGGCCGCGCCCGCGAGAGGATCGGCATCGAGGCATTGGCCGGACTTGGCCGCCTCCTGCGGCTGACCACGAGACCGTGAGCCTCTCGAGGCGCCGCCGGCCGCGGCGCTCGGCGCTGGCGTAGCATCGCCGGGATGGAGATCCTGGTCGTCGAGGATGAGGCAGGAATCGCCGACTTCCTGGCGCGGGGGCTCGAAGCGGAGGGCTACGGCGTCAGCGTCGCGGCCGACGGCGTCAGCGGCGAGCGGATGGCGCTCGACCCGCACACCGACCTGGTCGTCCTCGACCGCATGCTCCCCGGCCGCGACGGGATCGAGGTGCTGGCGGCGATCAGGCGGGCCAAGCCGACGCTGCCGGTGATCCTCCTGACCGCCAAGGCCGACATCGCCGACCGGGTCGAAGGGCTCGACCTCGGAGCCACCGACTACATGACCAAGCCGTTCGCCTTCGACGAGCTCCTGGCCCGCATCCGCGCCCGCCTGCGCGAGTCCGGCGAGGGCTCGGAAACGAACCTGGAGGCGGCCGGGATCCGGCTCGATCTCCTCACCCGCGAGGCGACCCGGGACGGCCACGTGGTCCGTCTCCCCGACCGCGAGTCCGAGCTGCTCGCCTACCTGATGCGCCACGCCGGCCGGGTCTGCAGCCGCGAGGAGATCCTCTCCGCGGTCTGGGACTACGACCACGATCCCGGCACCAACGTGGTCCAGGTCTACGTCGGCTACCTGCGGCGCAAGCTCGGCCTGCCAGGCTCGCCGCTGCCGATCGAGACCGTGCGCTCGGTCGGCTACCGGCTGAGCGAGCGCTGATGACCCTGGCCTGGAAGAGGCTGGGGCTGCGCGGCCGCCTGGCGCTCTCGATCGGGACGATCGTCGTGCTCGCCTTCGGCGTCGTCTTCGTCGCCGTGCGGGCGCAGATGTCACACGAGTCGGCCGTGATCAAGCGCGAGGAGGCGCGCGAGCCCGGCAAGCAGCTAGAACCGCCCGCCGGCGAGTCGAGCGAGGGCTCCTCGGCCTCCCCGATCGAGGACGCCCAGTCCGACGTCGAGAAGACCTTCCTCGCGGTCGGCGGCGCCAGTCTCCTCGCGGCTCTGCTCGCCGGCTACCTGCTGGCGGCGCGGACCGCCTCCCCCCTGCGTCGCTTCGCCGCCACCGCGGCCGAGGTCGACGCCGGCGACCTCACCCCCAGGCTCGAAGCGACCGCCGCCGACGCGGCCGAGCTGCGCACCCTCGCCGAAGCGTTCAACCACATGCTCGACCGCCTCGACCGCGCCTTCGCCCGCCAGCGCCAGTTCGTCTCCGACGCCTCGCACGAGCTGCGCAGCCCGCTCACCGCGATCCGCGGCCAGCTCGAGGTGCTGGGCCGCAAAGAGAATCCCGGTGCCGACGAGCTACGCCGCGTCGAGGAGATGACGATGACCGAGATGCGGCGGGTCGAGCGGCTGGTCGAGGACCTCCTCGCCCTCGCCCGGCTCGACGAGGGCGTCGGCCCGGAGCTGCGCGAGGTCGAGACCACACCGTTCCTGCGCGGGCTCGCCGACGGCGCTCCCGAGGGGTCGGTCGAGGTGGGCGAGCTGACCGCGGGAAGCATCCGCATCGATCCCGACCTCGTCGCCCAGGTGGTTCGCAACCTGCTCAGCAACGCCCAGCGCCACGCCGGCCCCGAGGGCCGGGTCGCCCTCTCCGCCAGAGCCGACGGCGCCGGCCTCGTCGTGATCGTCGACGACGACGGGCCGGGGATCCCGCCCGAGCAGCGCGAGCGCGTCTTCGACCGCTTCCACCGCAGCGAGTCCTCGCGCAACCGGGCCTCCGGTGGCAGCGGGCTGGGCCTCGGCATCGCCCGTGCGATCGTCGAGCTGCACGGCGGCCGGATCTGGGTCGAGGACTCGCCGCTGGGCGGAGCCCGGGTCTGCTTCCGGCTGCCCGGCTTCAGGCCGGCGATGAGAGTTCTCTCACCCGACGCTTAGCTTGTATACAGCCAGCGGGCCCAGCATCCCGCCCCGTGTACCGCTCGAACGAGGTCCAGACGAGTCCGGGAGTCGCCGGCAATGCCCGCCTGACGGGGGCAGCCGCCGCGGCCCTGCTGGTCCTGCTCGCCGCCGAGGGGGCGACGATCCCGTTCATCGGCCAGTTGCTGGGCCCGCACATCTTCATCGGCATGCTGCTGATCCCGCCGATCCTGCTCAAGCTCGGCAGCACCGGCTACCGCTTCGCCCGCTACTACACCGGCAACCCGGCCTACGTTCGCAAGGGCCCGCCGAGCCTGGCCCTGCGCGTGCTCGCGCCGGGCGTGGTCTTCACCACCGTGGTGCTGTTCGGCACCGGCGTCGCGCTGCTCGTCGCCGGGCCTCCCAGCAACACCCTGATCTTCGCCCACAAGGCGAGCTTCATCGCCTGGGTCGCCCTGATGACGATCCACGTGCTCGGGCACCTGCTCGAGGTGCCGGCGCTGGCGCTCCCCGACTGGCGCCGCGCCGGCCCGCCCGAGGCACGACTGGCGGGCGCCGGCACCCGCACGATGACCCTTGGCCTGGCGATCCTCGCCGGCGCGGCGCTGGCGCTGGTGACCTACTCCGCCGCCAGCCCGTGGTTCTAAGGAAACTCTCAGCCTGCGTTTAGCAGGCTTTTTATCCCCCCCGCGAAGATTTGACCATGGACCCATTCGAGAAAATCGAGCGCAAGCGACAGGCACGACACCGCATCCGCGCCCAGCGCGATCGGGCGGGCCGCCTGAAAACGCGCGTCGTCGCGATCTCGCTGATCTGCTTCGCCCTGCTCTGGGGAGTCGTCTTCGTGCAGATGGCGACCGGCAACGACCCGGTTCTCAGCGAATTTTCCTCGACGATCGCCAAGGGGAACGGCGGGCGCAACCGTCACGCCGCGAAGGCGGTGCCGGCGGAAACGGACGCCAGCACCGCCTCCGAAGAACTCGAAGCGAGCGAAGCCGGCGAAGCCGAAGAATTCGAAGAATTCGAAGCAGAACCGGTCGAAGAAGAATTCGTCGAACCGGCGGAAGAAGAATTCTTCGAAGCCGAAGCCGAAGCCGAACCGGAAGAAGAAGTATTCGTCGAAGAAGAACCCGCTCCCGTCACGACCAGCCAATCGTGAGCACCGAAGCGCACCGCAGTTTCGACTGCTTCGGCGGTACCGCGACGATCCACGTCCGCGCCACCAGCACGGCGCGCGGAGAGGAGGCGGCGGACCTGGCACGCGCGAAGCTCCTCGACGCCCACCGCCGGCTCTCGCGGTTCAGCGAGGAGAGCGAGCTGACCCTCCTCAACGGCGACCCCCGCTGGGAGGTGCCGGCGACGCCGCTGCTGCGGGCGCTGGCGGACGCGGTGGCGCTGGCCGGTTCGCGCAGCGGCGGCCTGGTCGACGCAACACTGCTCGACAGCATCGAGCGCGCCGGCTACAGGGACTCGCTCGACGGCGACCCCTCGATCACCCTCGCAGAGGCTCTCTCCAGCCGAGCCGAGCGGGCTCCCGGAGAGCCGCACCCGGACCGCCTCTGGCGCTCGGTCGGCATCGACGAAGCCGACGGGACGGTGATCCGGCCGCCGGGGGTGAAGATCGACAGCGGCGGCATCGCCAAGGGCCTGGTCGCCGACCTCGTCGCCGAGGAGCTTCGCGAGCACCGCACCTTCGCGGTCGACTGCTGCGGCGACATCCGCATCGGCGGCAGCGCCGGGCAGGAGCGCCGGGTTCGCGTCGACGACCCCTTCGGCGGCGGTCCCGTCCATGAGCTGAAGCTGCGCGACGGAGCGGTGGCGACGAGCGGCATCGGCCGCCGTTGCTGGGTCGGCGCCGACGGCGGCGCCGCCCACCACATCCTCGACCCCGCCAGCGGCGAGCCGGCCTTCACCGGGATCGTCCAGGTGACGGCGCTGGCGCCCTCCGCCCTGCTGGCCGAGGTCTACGCCAAGGCCGCCCTGCTCGCCGGCCCCGAGCGCGCCGACGAGTGGCTTCCGCACGGCGGCGTCGTCGTCCGCGACGACGGCGAGGTCGACGTGATCGCCGCGGAGCGGCCGCTGACCGAGCTCGCGGTGGCGGCATGAACGTGGCCCCGCACCTGTTCTGGATCACCAGCCGCGCCGCCGGCGGCGCGGCGCTGCTGCTGGCCAGCGCCAGCGTCGCGCTCGGGTTGATGATGAGCTCGCGGCGGAAATCCGCCAACAAGCGGGACCTGCGGTCGATCCACGAGGCGCTCTCGCTGACCACCCTGGCGATGGTCGCGCTGCACGGAGTCTCGCTGCTCGGCGATAGCTTCCTCAACCCCGGCCTGAGCGGCATCACGATCCCCTTCGTCGGCGCCTACCGGCCGATCTGGACCGGGATCGGGATCATCTCCGGCTACGGTCTAGCTGTGCTCGGCCTCACCTACTACCTCCGCGACCGCATCGGCGCCGCCCGCTGGCGCCGGCTGCACCGGCTGACCGCGGTCTTCTGGCTGCTCGCGGTCGGGCACACGATCGGGGCCGGCAGCGACGCCGCCCAGCTCTGGTTCCTGGCGATCAGCGGCGCCATCGTCGTCCCCGCCGCCCTGCTCCTCACCCTGCGCTGGCTGGGACGGGCCGGGAGCAGCGCCGCGGCGAGCGGCAGCGTCGCCGGCGCGCCCGGGCTTCGCGCCGAGCAGCCTTCCGGGTGAGGAGCAGCCGATGCCCTCGACCCGGCGAGACCGCCGGCCGCGCAGGCTGCCGCTCTGGCGCCGGGCTCGGCGCGTCCTCCTGCTCGCCTGCTGCATCTGCCTGATCCCCGCCGGGGTCTCCTGGGTCAGCGCCCTCAGCGCCCCCCACAACGTCGGCATCGGCGTCGCCAGCGTCGAGTGGCTGCGCCAACACGGCGGCAACTCGCTCGTCTCCCAGATCGAGAACACGTACTACACGCTGACCGCGCCGGAAAAGGGCGGGCCGCCGCTGCGTTCCCTGCCCCAGGTCGGGGTCGCCGCGGTCGAAGAAGAAGAAGAAGAAGAAGGTAAGGGGAAGGCCGCCACGGCCTACCGCCCCGCCAACGTGAAGCCGCTGATCCAGCCGGCGCTGCCCGGCGAGGGGGTCTGGAAGAAGGCCGGGGCCAAGGTCGGCTCGCGCCCACCGGTGCTGCTGACCACCTTCCGCAGCGACCCCGAATACCCCCAGTTCGTCGCCGGAGTCGCCTGGATCGACTCCAGCCAGACCCACCTCGAATACGTGCCGGGATTGGCGGAGCCACCGGAAATCTCCAACCGCGGTCCCGCCGAGGTGCCGCAGGGGCTGCGCAAGAAGCTGGTCGCCACCTTCAACGGCGGCTTCCCGCTGGAAACCTCCAACGCCGGGCTGATCTACCGCGGCGAAACGGTCGAATCGATGGTCAACGGCATCGCGACCCTGGTCGAGTACCGCGACGGCAGGGTCGACATCGTCAAATGGGAGCACGGCCCGAACCCCGGCCCGCGGGTCCTGTTCGCGAAGCAGAACCTGCCGCCGATCATCTACGAAGGCAAGCTCAATCCGAATCTCGGCGACGGGCCCGAATGGGGCGCCACCGTCAACAACGCGGTCCGGGTCTGGCGCTCCGGGCTGGGCATCGACAGCCACGGCAACCTGCTCTACGCCGCCGCCAACTACCAGACGGTCGAATCGCTGGCGAAGATCCTGCAGCGGGCCGGCGCGGTGCGGGCGCTCGAGCTCGACATCAACGAAGATTGGACCAGCTTCATCACCTACCGCCACCCCGGCGCCGGTGAACCGAGCAACATGCTGCCGGAAATGTTCCGACCCCCCGAACGCTATTTGACTCCCGACGAACGCGACTTCTTCGCCGTCTACCTGCGCCCGGGGCGGAAGTGGTAAGCCTGCCCCGCGACATCACCCCCGGCGCCGCCGCCCGCCGCTCGCTGCTCGCCGACTTCCTGATCGCGCTCGTACTCGCCCTGGTGGCGATTGCGCTCGCCGCCGGGATCGGTGTCGTCGGCTTCGCCGCGCTGCTGCTCCTGCTGGTCCTCCTGCTCTGGATCGGGATCGAAGCTGCGGTGCGCAGGGGTTTGCGGCGCCGAGGCGCCGCTGCTGCCACTGTGTCTCCGCGACAATCCCCGGAAACTTGAGCCCCGGTTCGATTTGTTCCGGTTCGGTCGTCGAGCGAGGTGGCGAGTCTCAGGTGCCAGGTGTGCGTGGTCGCGGAATCAACCATCTAGTGTCCTGAGTCGTCAGGCGACCGCGGCAGGTTCGGCCAGCGGAAGCACCACGGTGACCGTCGACCCCTGAGCAGCGACCGTGCCCCCGTGGCGTTCAGCCGTCGCCTTCACGATCGCCAGGCCGATGCCGGATCCCGAACGCTCGCCCGCCTCCTCCGCACGCCAGAAGCGCTCGAAGGCGACCTCCTCGCTGCCCGGCGGGAAACCGGCGCCCTCGTCGCTGACGGCGACCTCGGCGCGTCCGTCCACAACCTTCATCGAGATCACGATCCGGCCACCGGCGGGACCGTGCAGGGCGGCGTTCTCGAGCAGGTTCTCGAAGCTGCGGGCGAGCGCGTCCGGCTCGCCGATCACCGTCGCCGATCCCTCGATCTCGGCGACGACGTTGGGCCTGCCGGCGCTGACCTCGGCGACCGTGCGCTCGAGCCGCACCGGCCGGTCGGGCGCAGCAGCGCCGCTCTCGCGCTCGAGCACCAGGAGGTCATCGACGAGCCGGCGCAGGCGCTCGGCGTCCCCCTGCAGGTCGGCGATGACCTCCTCCCCGGCGCCGTGGCGGGCGAGGAAGTCGACGTTCCCGATCAGCGAGGTCAGCGGCGTCCGCAGCTCGTGGCTGGCGTCGGCTAGAAAGCGTCGTTCGCGCTCCCGCGAGGCCTCGAGCGCCGAGAGCATGCCGTTCAGCGTCCGCGCGAGCTCGCCGATCTCCTCCGGAGAGGCGGGCTCCGCCAGCCTGCGGGAGGCGTCGCCGGTTCGCTCGATCGCCGCCGCCGAGGACGAAAGCTGGCGCAGCGGCCGCACGCTGCGCCTGGTCAGCAGCGCCGCCGCGACGCCGCCGGCGAGGACCGCGATCGCCCCGCAGAGCGCCAGCAGCAGGCCGAGCTGGTGCAGGGTGTCCTCGATGTCGGCGGTGCTGGCGGCGACCAGCACCACCCCGCCCGCGGCGGGCCCGCCGACCTCGGCGATCGGCGCGGCATAGATCCGGATCGGTTCGCCGTCGAGCTGCGCTTCGGCGAAACCGCTTTCGCCCCGCAGGGCCGCGGCCACCTCAGGCCCCTTCGGCAGCAGCTTCGCCCCGAGAGCGAGGGAACGAGCGACGATCGCCTGCCTGCGATCGAGCACCTCGACGCTCAGCTGCCGGCCGGACACCGGCGACTCGAGGGCGCCGGGAGCGGTGAGGACGGCCGGCGCCGAGACGCTGAGACGCGCCACGTCGATCGCCCGCTGCCGCAGGCTGCGGTCAAGCGAGGAGTGCATCTGGTCGCTGACGATGATCCGCGCGCCGACGCCGAAGACGACCACGGCCAGCAGTACCGCCGCGATCGCGGCGGCCGTGAGGCGAAAGTTGAGGCTACGGCGCCTCACGGCTCGAGTATGAAGCCGACCCCCCACACGGTCCGGATCAGGAGCGGCTCGCCGAGCTTGCGCCGCAGCCTGGCGACGTAGCGGTCGACCACGTTCTCGACCGCCGCCCCCTGCCAGATCCGCTCGATCGCAGTCGCGCGCGAGAGCACGGTGCGGGGATCGCGGAGCAGCAGCTCGAGCAGCTCGGCCTCGCGCGCGGTGAGCTCGATCTCCTTCCCCTCGCGCTCGACCGTGTTGGTGGTGGTGTCGAGGGTGATGCCGGCGAAGCTGAGCCGCTCGCTGCGGTCGCGCCCGCGCCTGGTCAGCGCGTGCAGTCGGGCCACCACCTCGGCGATCGCGAACGGCTTGACGACGTAGTCGTCGGCGCCGGCGTCGAGGCCCCTCACCCGGTCCTCGACCGCGTCGCGGGCCGTCAGCATCAGGACCCCGCCGGTGAGACCCTTCTCGCGCAAGCGCCGGCAGACCTCGAGACCGCTGAGGCCCGGCATCGCAACGTCGAGCACGACGAGGTCGGGAGCGGAGTCCTCGGCGAGCGCCAGGGCGGCGCCACCGTCAGCCGCCGAGCGGACCTCGAAACCCTCGGCCCCGAGGCTGCGCTCGAGCATCCGCCGGACCGGGGCGTCGTCCTCGACGATCAGCACCCGCTCGCCCACTCGCTCAGTCCCCGGCGACGTCTCGGCGCAGGAAGACGAGCCCGGCAGCGACAAGTGCCGGGATCCCGTAGAGCGCGCAGACCCAGAGGGCGCGGACTATCGGCGCCCAGTCGATCGGGGAGCGCAGCAACCCCTGCCAGGCGTTGAACTGGGTGCTCAGCAGGTACGGGCCGAGGCCTTCGAGCCCGGGCAGGATGCCGACCAGCTGCACCAGCAGCGAGAACATCAGGGTTCCGACGATCGCCGCGGCGCTGTTGCGGAAGAGAGTCGAGAAGAGCAGGCCGATGCAGGCGATCGCGACGATCGGGATCAGGTAGACGAGCAGGCTGGCGCCGACCAGGCCGAGCCCTTCGGTCGCCGATATCCGCGTGCCAGAGAGGCTGACGATCGAGTTGAAGCCGGAGGCGAGGATGCCGGCGCTCAGCGAGACGACACCGGTGATCGCGATCGCCGCCACCGCGTAGGTGAAGGTGGCGAGGATCTTGCCGGCGAAGACCTGGTGGCGCTCGACCGAGCGGGTGAGGATCGTCTTCAGCGTGTCGTTGCGATCCTCGGCGGCGACGATGTCGCCCGCCACCAGCGCCGTGATCAGCGGGAACATCCAGACCGAGCCGAAGAGCAGGAGGACGAGCGGTATCGCCAGGCCGGTGTCGTGCACGTAGCGGCCGAAGGCGACATCGTTGGGGCCGCCGCCGCGGGTCGCCAGCGCGACGACGAAGATGATCGGCACCAGCGCCGCCGCCCCGAGGCCGAGGTAGGTGCGCTTCTGGGAGCGCAGCTTTCGCAGCTCCCAGCGGTAGACGGTGAACACGCCGGGGCTCAAGTGGCCCCCTCGAGCGCGCGGTCGGGGCGGGGCGCCGCCCCCGCTTCCTCGCCCTCGGTCAGCCTGAAGAAGAGATCCTCAAGGGTCGCGTGGCGGGGGCTCAGCTCGAGCGCCAGGGTCCCCGACTCCGCCAGCGCCAGGGAGAGCGCACCGACGGCGCTCTCGCTCTCGGCGCTGAAGGTCAGCCCGCTCTCGGCCCGGATCTGAACCTCGCCGATCCCGGCCTGCGCCTCGGCGACCTGCCGGGCGCGCTCATCGTCGGTGGTCCGCAGCAGGTAGCCGCTGCCGGCTTGGCGCCGCAGCTCGGCCAGGGAGCCCTGGTAGGCGACCCGGCCCTCGCGGACGATCGCGACCCGGTTGCAGAGTTCTTCGACCTCGGTCAGCAGGTGGCTGGAGAGGAGCACCGTCATCCCCTGCCCGGAGAGGTTGCGGATCAGGTCGCGCATGTCGCGCATCCCCCCCGGGTCGAGCCCGGTCGCCGGCTCGTCGAGGAGGAGCAGCCGCGGACGGCGCAGAAGCGACGCGGCGATGCCGAGCCGCTGGCGCATCCCGTGCGAGTAGGTGCCGACCTTGTCCTTGGCGCGGTGGCTGAGGCCGACGATCTCGAGCGCCTCGACGATCCTCTCCCTGGCGTCGCCGCCGTCGAGGGCCGCGAAGAGATCGAGGTTGGTGCGGCCGTTCAGGTACGGATAGAACGATGGGGCTTCGACGAACCCGGCGACCCCCGCCAGGGCCTTGACGCTGACCTGGGGATCGCGGCCGAAGAGGCGGACGCTGCCGGCGCTGGGGACGATCAGGCCGAGCATCATCCGCAGCGAGGTGGTCTTGCCGGCGCCGTTGGGCCCGAGGTATCCGAAGACGTCACCGGCCTCAACCGTCAGGTCGACGTCGTCGACCGCGACCAGCTCGCCATAGCTCTTGCAGAGTCCCCGGACCTCGATCGGCGCCGGCGCGGTCAATGGATCAGAGGGCCCTCGCCGCGGCCTCCGCCGCGGCCGGAGGCACCGAGCCGACCACGATGTAGTCGACGCCGCCGCGACTGAAGCGCAGCACCGTGCCGAGCGCGGTGTCGAGCTCTTCGCCGGAGACGTGTTTGATCGAGACCTTGGGCAGACTGAGACCGCCTGCGGAGGCCGAGCCCGATTCTCCGCCCGGTTCGCTGGCCGACTCGATCACCGCGACGGCGCCGAGGCCCTTGCCGTAGGTGGCGAGCGCCGCCGACTTGCCGTCGACTTCGATGCCGCGGACTTCGCCCTGGGGAAGACCGGCGAGCGATTGCGGCGCGACGAGCTGGAAGTCGAGGCTCTTCTGCACCGCTTCGGCGCCCGTCCTCGAGCTCGGCTCTTCGTGGGCGGCACCGGCCCCGGGGGTCGGCGAGAGGTCGACGACCTTGGCGCCCGCGGGCGGCG
>JADGPJ010000098.1 GCA_017882505.1 Solirubrobacterales bacterium
CGGTCGGCCTCTTCTGGCGCGCCCCGGCTCCCGGAGCGGCGCCCTTCGTCGAGGTCGGTGGGACGGTCGCGGCCGGCGAGACGGTCGCGATCGTCGAGGTGATGAAGCTGATGAACCACGTCGCCGCCCCGGTCGGCGGCGTCGTCAACGCGATCCTGGTCGAGAACGGGGCGCCGGTCGAGTTCGGACAGCCGATCGTCGTCATCGACCCCGAGGGGTGAGCAAACCCCGATGGGACGGCTGCGGCGGGTCCTGATCGCCAACCGTGGTGAGATCGCGGTGCGGATCATCCGCGCCTGCTTCGACGAGGGGCTCGAATCGGTCCTCGCCGTCTCCGACGCCGACCGCGGCAGCCTCGGCGCCCAGCTCGCCGACCGCACCGTCGTCATCGGCCCGGCCAGCGCCGCCGAGAGCTACCTCGACATCGACCGAGTGATGGCGGCGGCGAAGATCGCCGAGTGCGACGCCCTGCACCCGGGCTACGGCTTCCTCTCCGAGCGCACCGCGCTCTCCGCCGCCTGCGCCGAAGAGGGGGTCGCCTTCGTCGGCCCCTCCGAGGAGGCGATGCGCCGCAGCGGCGACAAGGCGACGGCGCGGGCGCTGGCGCGGGAGCTCGGCGTCCCGATCAACGAGGGCTCCGACGTCGTCACCACCGAGGGGGAGGCGCGCGAGGCGGCCGACCGGATCGGCTACCCGGTCCTGCTCAAGGCCGCCGGCGGCGGCGGCGGGCGCGGCATGCGCCAGGTCGAGACCGACGCCGGGCTCGCCGGCGCCTGGGCCCAGGCCTCCGGCGAGGCGCAGCAGGCCTTCGGCGACGGCCGCATCTTCGTCGAGCGCTACGTTCGCCACGCGCGCCACGTCGAGGTCCAGGTCCTCGGCGACTCCGAGGGCAACGTCGTCCACGTCGGCCACCGCGATTGCACGCTGCAGCGGCGCTACCAGAAGCTGATCGAGGAGGCTCCCGCCCACGGGCTGCCGGAGGCCCTCGACCGCGAGATCAAAGAGGCCTCGCGGAGGATGATCGCCGCCCTCGAGTACGAAGGTGCCGCCACCTGCGAGTTCCTCGTCGACCCCGATCGTGGCAGCGCCGGCTTCCTCGAGATCAACGCCCGCCTGCAGGTCGAGCACCCGGTCAGTGAGATGGTCACCGGGATCGACATCGTCCGCGAGCAGCTGCGGATCGCCGGCGGCGAGGGCCTCTCGGTCACCCAGGACGAGATCGAGATCAAGGGCCACGCGGTCGAGGTCCGGATCAACGCCGAGTCGCCCCAGCGTGACTTCGCCCCCTCGCCGGGCAAGCTCGAGCAGTGGGTCGAGCCGGTCGGCACCGACGTCCGCGTCGACACCGCCTGCTTCCCGGGCTGGACGATCCCGCCGCACTACGACTCGCTGCTGGCGAAGCTGATCGTCGGCGGCGCCGACCGCGAGACGGCGCTGGAGCGGACTCGCCGGGCGCTCCTCCACCTGCACGTCGGCGGGGTCGAGACAACCGCAGGCTTCGCGCTCGACCTGCTCGAGCACCCCGACGTCGTCGGCGGCAATGTCCACACCCGCTGGGTCGAGGAGGAGTTCATGCCCGGCTGGACCACGGAGACGGAGGAGGTGGCCTGATGGCGCGAGTCGAGATCATCGACCAGTCGTTGCGGGACGGTCAGCAGAGCTACTGGGGGATGCGGATGCGGGCCGGGCAGATCCTTCCCGTCGCCGCGGCGATCGACAGCGCCGGCTACCGGGTCGTCGACCTGACCGGCAGCTCGATCTTCGAGGTGATGGTGCGGTTTCGCCAGGAGAACCCCTGGAAGGGGCTCGACGCGATCCGCGCCGCCCTGCCGAACTCGACCCTGCGCGCCGGGACCCGGACCAACGGGATCGTCGGCATGAACGTCACCCCGGACTCGATCGTCGAGCTCTGGATCCGCACCCTCGCCAAGCACGGCATCGAAAGCCTCTGGATCTTCGACTGCCTGCACGACGCCGAGAACATGATCCGCGTCGCCAAGATCGCCCGCGACGCCGGCATGGCGCCCTCACCGCAGCTCAACTTCTCCGAGTCGCCGGTCCACACCGACGAGTACTACGCCGACGTGATCTCGCGGATGATCGCCGGCGACGCCGCAGAGACGATCCTCCTCGGCGACGAGGCCGGGGTGCTCGGCCCCGAGCGCGCCCGGCACTGGATCCGGTTGGCGCAGGAGCGCGCGGCCGCCGGCGGGACGCCCCTGGAGATGCACTTCCACAACCGCACCGCGATGGCCAACCTCAACCACATCATCGGCGTCGAGGAGGGGGTGGCGATCGTCCACTCGGCGATCTCGACCCTCGCCAACGGCGTCTCGATGCCCTCCACCGAGGTCACCGTCGACAACCTGCGCCGGCTCGGCCACGAGGTCGCCGTCGACGACAGCCGCTTCGCCGAGGTCGCCGAGCACTTCGGCGGCCTCGCCGACGACGAAGGCTTCGCCCGCGGCGCCCCGGTCGAGTACTCGGTGGCGGCGATCCAGCAGCAGTTCCCCGGCGGCATGATGGGGACGCTGCGCGAACAGCTGAAACAGGTCGGGATGCAGGACCGGCTGCCGGCGGTGCTGGAGGAGGCGATCCGGGTCCGCTCGGAGATGGGCTGGCCGATCATGGCGACGCCGTTCTCGCAGCTGGTCGGGATCCAGGCGCTGCTCAACGTGGTCCAGGGCGGCGAGCGCTACGCGACGATCCCCGACGAGAACCTCATGTACCTGGCCGGCTGGTACGGCACGCCCCCGGGCGAGGTCGACCCGGAGCTGCTGGAGCGTGCCGCCGCCACCGACCGAGGCCGCCGGATGATGGACGCCGGCCACGCGCCGCAGCCGACCCTGAAGCAGATCCGCGCCGAGTACGGCGAGAACCTCTCCGACGAGGAGCTGCTGCTGCGCTACCTGATCCCCGGCGAGGACGTCGAAATCATGTACAGGGCCGACAACCCGATCGAGCCGATCCTGCCGCTCGGCGGCCCCGAGGGACTGCCCTGGCTGAAGGACCTGCTGCGGGCCTCCGAGGCACGCGGGGTCAGCGCGACCCGCGGCGGCGTCAGCGTCACCCTGCGGCGCTGAGCAGCCGGCCCGGCCCTACAGCCGCAGCTCGTCCATCGCCCCGGGCTCGAGCGGGCGCGGCCCGGCAGCGCCGCCGCGCAGCCGGCGTTGAGGCAGAACTCGCCCCAGAACTTCTCCTCGACCTTGACCACGTCGGCGCCGAGGTCGGCGAGCAACATCGTCCGCCGGCACGTCGGCGCCGCTATACCGTCAGGCCCAGCGAGCGGGCGATCAGCAGCCGCTGGACCTCGGAGGTGCCCTCGCCGATCGTGAGGATGCGGGCGTCGCGGTAGTGGCGCGTCACCGCGGTCTCGTCGATGAAGCCGTAGCCGCCGTGCAGCTGCGTGGCCCGGTAGGAGACCTGGTTGGCGATCTCGGAGGCCATGAACTTGCAGATCGCCGCCTCCTGGTCGTAGCTGACGCCGTGGTCGTACTTCCAGCAGGCGTCGTAGGTGACGGTCCGCGCCATCGCCGTCTGCGCCGCCATCTCGGCGACGTTGAAGGCGACGTACTGGTGTTCGGAGAGCTTGTTGCCGAAGGATTCCCGGTCCTTGACGAACTCGATGGTGAGGTCGAGGCAGGCCTGCGAGAGGCCGACCGACATCGCCGCGATCGGCAGCCGGGCCCAGGTCAGGAAGCGCAGCGCCTCGGCGTAGCCGCGGCCCTCGGCCCCGAGCAGCGCCTCCGCCGGCAGCCGCACGTCCTCGAAGAAGAGCGGCCGCGTGTCGGAGGAGTGCCAGCCGAGCTTCGGGTAGGGGGGCCCCACCGCGAAGCCGGGGGCGTCGACCGGGACGAGGAAGGCGGAAACCGGGCGCCGCCCGCTGGAGCCCGGCTCGCCGGTGGAGGCAAAGACGATCACGTGCGTCGCCATCGGCGTGCCGGCGTTGGTGATGAACTGCTTGGCGCCGTTGAGGACCCACTCCTCGCCGTCGCGCTTGGCGTGGGTGGCGACGTTGCCGGCATCGGTGCCGCTCGACGGCTCGGTCAGCCCGAAGCAGACGAACGCCTCGCCGCGGGCGGCGAGCGGCAGCAGGTCCCGCTTCTGCTCGTCGTTGCCGAGGTGGTCGAGCAGGGCGGCGCTGATCGCGGCGACGTGGACGGTGACGGCGACGCCGGAATCGACCCGGGCGAGCTCCTCGATCGCCAGGCAGAAGCTGGTCATGTCGCTGGGCGAGCCGCCGTAGGCCTCCGAGACGCGCATGCCGAAGAGGCCGAGGTCGGCGAGCTTGGGGACGAGGTCGGGGTCGAAACGGTGCTGGAGGTCGCGCTCGGTGGCGCCGGGCGCGATCACCTGCTCGGCGAACTCGCGGACGGTGCGCCGCCAGGTGCGGCGGTCGTCGTCGAGTGCCCAGGGAATGTCGAGGTCGATGCCCGTGCGAAGGGCGGAGTGGGAGTTGGCTTGGGTGGTCATGCGACAGAGATAGCAGCCGCCCGTCGACCTGGAAACCGATCGCGCCGGCGCCGACTTGTGCATCTCCCCGAACCGCCACCGGCCGCTTCGGGCGACGCCCGCGACCCTGGCCTCTAAGGTCGTCGCGATGAATCCGCCGCCCCCCGCGCAGGAGCCCTCGCCGTCGCTCCCGCTCGTTCCCAGCGACGAGGAGACGATGCTTCGCGAGACCGTCTTCGGGATCGCCAGCGGCTACGGGCACGAGTACTTCGCCGAGGTCACGCGTGCGGGCGAGGCGCCGACCGCGCTCTGGCGCGAGCTCAGCGCCGGCGGCTTCACCAGCGTTCACCTGCCCGAGGAGTTCGGCGGCGGGCTCGGTCTCTCCGAGCTGGCGATAGTCGCGGAAGAGGTCGCGGCGGCCGGCTGCCCGCTGCTGATCATGGCCGTCTCGCCGGCGATCGTCGGCACCTTGCTCGCCCGCTTCGGCACCACCGAGCAGCGGCAGCGCTGGCTGGCGCCGCTGGCCGGCGGCGAGATCCTCTGCTCGTTCGCGATCACCGAGCCCGACGCGGGCTCCAACTCGCACCAGCTCAAGACCCGGGCGAGGCGCGACGGGGACGGCTGGCGACTGAACGGGACCAAGACCTTCATCTCCGGGGTGGAGGATGCGGCGGCGATCCTCGTCGTCGCTCGCACCGGCGAGGACGAGCGCGGCCGCGCCCGGCTCAGCCTCTTCATCGTCGACCCCGACGCGCCCGGGCTCGAGCGGCAGCTGATCCCGACCGTGCTCGAGGCGCCGGAGCGGCAGTGGACCCTGTTCTTCGACGACGTCGAACTCGGGCCCGACCGGTTGCTCGGCGAGGAGGGGGCGGGGCTGCGGTCCCTCTTCCTGGGCCTCAACCCGGAGCGGATCATCAGCGCGGCGATCTGCAACGGGGTGGGTCGCTACGCGCTCGCGAAGGCGTCCCGCTACGCCAACGAGCGCGCCGTCTGGGGCGTCCCGATCGGCAGCCACCAGGGGGTTTCCCACCCGCTCGCCGAGGCGAAGATCCAGCTCGAGCTGGCGCGGCTGATGACGCGCCGGGCGGGGGCGCTGCACGACGCCGGGTTGCCGGCGGGGGAGTCCTCGAACATGGCCAAGTTCAGCGCCGCCGAGGCGGGCGTGCGCTGTGTCGACCAGGCGATCCAGGCGCACGGCGGCAACGGCTTCGCCCGCGAGTACCAACTCGCCGACCTGTATTGGGTGGTGCGCCTGCTGCGAACCGTGCCGGTCTCGCGCGAGATGATCCTCAACTTCGTCGCCGAGCACTCGCTCGGGCTGCCGAAGAGCTACTGAGCGCCGCGCCGCGCCTTGCCGGTCCGGAGAAAGGCGCCGGCGCACTTACAGTAAGAGCGTATGGCTCGTTAGAGTCTGCGGCGATGCTGACCCGGGATGATCTGGTCAGGGAGGCGGCCCCGGACTCGGAGCCGTTCGCCGCCGCCGCGGCGGCGGCCGACAATGCCGTCCTGCGCGCCTTCGGACCGCTGGCGATGGCGCTTCGCGAGGGCGCCGACCCCGAGGATCTGCTGCGCCTCGCGAGTGCCGAGATGGCGGCCCTGGTCGGCGTTCCCCGCTGCCTCGCCTACCTGCGCAACGATCGCGCCGACACCTTCCGCGGGGTCGTCGCCCACGGCGCCCGCGAGGAGCGCGTCCGCATGCTCGTCTCGGGCTTCGCCGCCGACGGGCTGACTCGCGAGATCCTCCGGACGCGGGTCCCGGTCTGCGTCGAGAACGCCCAGGGCGACCCCCGCACCGTGCTCTCCTCGATGCGGGCCTGGGACGTGCGCTCGGTGCTCGGCGTGCCGATCATGGACTGCGGCCACGTGCTCGGCCTCTTCTACCTCGACGTCCCCGGCGAGCAGCACGATTTCGACGTCGAGACCCGCGCCCGGGCGGCGGCCTTCGCGGAACTGAGCGCTTTCGTCTTCGTCCAGGCGCGGATCGGCGCCGAGGCCCGCGCCGGCCGGCGACGCGCCCGCGCCCAGATCACCAATCTGATCCGCATCCTGGCCGTCGAGGACCGCCTCTGGGCGGCGCTGCTGGAAGGCGCGGGCGAGCGCCGGCTGACGCAGATCCTCGCCGACCTGACCGATTGCAGCTGGGCCCTCTACACGCCGACCGGCGAGCGGGTGGCGGCGGCCGCGCCCGGCGAGAAGGAGGGGGGAGCGCCGGTTCCCGACCTCGCCTCGCTCGGCGTCCTCGACCGTCCCGGCGTCCGCGCCGTGCTCGACGGCTCCGAGCCGCGCGCCGAGACGGTCGGCCCGATCCGCGAGCTCGGTCCGCAGCGGCGGTTGCTCTGCGCGGCCGCGGGCGGCGCCGCGGGCCGGCGGCTGCTGGTAGCGGTCGAGCGGGGCCGGCGCCTCGGCACCCTCGACTCGGTGCTCGCCCGCCGCGCCGCGGTGGTCTTCGCCGCCCGGGCGCTGGAGGGCAGCGGCGGCGCCACCTCGAGC
>JADGPJ010000099.1 GCA_017882505.1 Solirubrobacterales bacterium
ATCGTGACCTCGTCTCCCGGTGCCGCCTCGTCCTGTCCCTCGCGGCTGAGCTGGGCGAGGATGCCGGCCACCCGACTGGGGACGGTCTGGAAGGACTGGCGCGAGATCCGCACGTTGGCGGCGCGCAGCCGGCGGACCAGGCCGGCGACGAGCTTGAGGGCGATCTCCGGGTGGCGGGCCAGCAGCGAGCGGACGTCGCCGGCCGGCAGCGCCAGCAGCTCGCCATCGCTGACCGCCTCGGCGCTGGCCGAGCGCTTGTCGCCGTCGAGCATCGCCAGCTCGCCGAAGATCTCGCCGGGACCGAGGGTGGCGAGAGTGATCGCCCGCCCGTCGGAGTGCTCGCGGGTGACCCGGAAGCTGCCCTCCTTGACGATGTAACAGGCGTCGGAGTTGTCGCCCTCGTGGAAGACCCGGGTGCCGGCGGGAAAGGTGCGCGGAACGGCGACCTGGGAGAAGCGCTCGAGCGCACCCTGCTCGAGGTCGGCGAAGAGCGTCACGCTCCTCAGCAATTCGACTGCGCTCTGCTCCCGGTCAGACACCCGGGCGATTATGGCAACGGGTGCGCAAGGCCGGGCATGAGGGACTTGGGTACCCCTCCCACTGCGCTGGGATTTTCGCCGTTAACTAAGCATCTCTCGCCGACGGGCACTGCGGAGCTCTCGGCGAGAGGCGGAGCATTAACGGCGAAAATCCCAGCGCAGGAGGGGGGCACCGACTTCCCCCACCCGGCTCAGGCAGAAGCAGTCAGTTTCCGCGGCCCGCGACTGAACCCGGCGCCGATCAGCGCCTCCTCGTGGCCGGACCCGATCACCGCCTCGCCATCGACTTTCTCGATCGCCAGTTTCGGCAGGTGGCCGGCGGAGACCGCGTCGGCGAGCGCCCGCATCGCCTGCTGCAGCTCCGCCTCGTCGAGCGCTCGCAGGCGGAGGATGCCGCGGCCGCCGCGCTCGACGAAGATCACCGGCTCGCCGTCGCGGCTGAGCAGGTGGGCGCCGGGGGTGCGGCCTGGGCGCCGGCCTCCCTCCAGTTTCGGCCAGGGCAGCGAGGCGCCGTAGGGGTTGGCGGGGTCGGTCGCCGCCAGCAGGACGTAGGAGCCGTCTGGTTCGGGCAGCGAGCGCAGGCGCTCGACCGCGCCGGGCAGGGCGAACTGGGCGCCGCCGAGACCCTCGACGAAGTAGCCGCGGCGGGCGGTGCCGAGCAGCTCGAGGTTGCCGAGCTCGGCGTAGAGGGTCGAGAAGCCGCCGGGGACGCCCTCGGCGAGGACGGTCTCGCGGGTGACGATTCCGTAGCGCTCCATCATCAGCTCCGCCTGGGCGCGGAGGCGGGCGCCGGGCCCGGGGGCGTTGGCGAAGAGCGGCTCGGTCAGCGACCAGCGGCCCTGGACCGCGGCGCCGGTGGTCGAGCGGCGCCGGCCAAAGCGACGGCCGTGGCGCTCCGGCGAGGAAACGGCGCGCAGCCGCGGCGCCCGCAGCGGCGAGAAGGCGTCGTTGGTGACGCCGCCGCCCCAGGCGAGGTCCCAGAGCGCGTTGTGCAGCTCCTCGGCGGGGAAGTCGAGGTCGGCGAGGAGGTCGAGCCAGAACGAGGGGCCGGCGGCGAGGCGCTCGCGGATCGCGTCCTGGACCGCCCCCTCGACCGGGTCGAGCTTGGCGTTGGCCGGCGGCGGGCCGGCAAGGCGGACGTCCTCGCGGAAGTAGAGGGCGACGCGGCCGTCCGAGCGGCCGAGGGCGCCGGCGCCGACCCAGACCAGCTCGCCGCTGGTGCAGAGCTCGTCGAGCCAGGTCGGCGAGTAGGTGCCGAGGCGGCGCGGCAGCACGTCGCGCTCCCAGACTTTCGGCGTCAGCGCCACCCCCTGCAGCGGCACCAGCGCCTCGCGCAGGCGGTCGGGCCCGGCGCCCGCCGGGCGGAAGGCGTCGACGTTCTGCCAGCTCGGCAGGAAGCGGGCGAGCTCGGTCCGGTCGGCGGCCTCGACCTCGCGCCGCAGCCGCGCCAGGCTGGCGCGGCGAACCCGCCGCAGCACTTCGGAATCGCACCACTCGCGCTCGGTGCCGCCGGGCAGAAGCTCGCCGCGAACCATCGCGCCTTCGCCCTCGAGCTCGCGCAGCCCCGGCAGCGGGTCGACCCCGTAGCGCTCCGCCAGGCGGGCGGTCGGGAAGGGGCCGTGGGTGCGGGCGAAGCGGCGGACCAGCGCCCGCATCGCGTCGGGGTGGTCCTCGAGGAAGGTCTCCGGCAGTCCGGCAGGCGGCGGCACGCCGAGGGCGTCGCGGTAGAGACCGGCGTCCTCGGCGGCGATGTAGCGCTCCTCGCCGGCGACCCGAACCCTGGCGACGCGACGCTCGCTGACCAGCTTCTCGAGCATCGAGGCGGCGGAGTAACCCTCTTCGACCCGCTCGGCGCACTCCTGCGCGGTGAGGTCGCCGAGGTTGCGCAGCACCTGCTGGAGCGCGTCGCGATCGCCGGCGCGGCCGGCCTCGGTGCGGTGCTGGAGCTGTTCCTCGACTTCCTCCAGCGCCTCGGGGTCGATCAGTTCGCGCAGCTCCTCCTGGCCGAGCAGCTCACGCAGGAGGTCGCGGTCGAGGGCCAGCGCAGCGGCCCGCCGCTCCGCGTTCGGCGTGTCCCCCTCGTACATGTAGGTGGCGACGTAGTCGAACAGCAGCGAGGAGGCGAACGGCGAGGCGGTCGGGGTCTCGACCTCGACCAGGCTGATCTGGCGAGCGTGCAGCTTCGTCAGCAGGTCCCTCAGCGAAGGCAGGTCGAGGACGTCCTGGAGGCACTCGCGGTAGGTCTCGAGGATGACCGGGAAGCGGGGGAAGTCCCGCGCCACTTCGAGCAGGCTCTGCGACTTCAAGCGCTGCTGCCAGAGCGGCGTGCGCTTGCCCGGATAGGCGCGCGGGATCAGCAGCGAGCGCGAGGCGTTCTCGCGGAAGCGGGCGCCGAACAGGGCCGAGCCGGAGAGCTCGCTGACGATCAGGTCCTCGATTTCGTCGGGCTCGATCAGGACGAGGTCGGCGGGAGGCGGCTCGTCGGCGTCGGGGAGGTGGATGACGATGCCGTCGTCGGACCAGATCGCGTCCGCCTCGAGGTCGTGCTCGGCGCGAATCTTGGCCGCCAGCGCCAGGCCCCAGGCGGAGTGGACGCGGCCGCCGAAGGGCGAGAGGATGCAGAGGCGCCAGTCGCCGATCTCGTCGCGGAAGCGCTCGACGACGATCGTCTCGTCGGAGGGGACGACCCGGGTCGCCTGCTGCTGCTCGCGCAGGTAGGTGACGAGGTTGTTGGCGGCGCGCGGGTCGAGGTCGTACTCGGCGGCGAGCTCGGCCGGCTCGCGCGAGACCGCCTCGCGCGAGAAGGCGCCGATCGCCCGTCCCAGCTCGGCCGGGCGGCCGATCCCGTCGCCGCGCCAGAAGGGGACGGCGCCGGGGGCGCCGGGGGCCGGGGTGACGATCACCCGGTCGCGGGTGATTTCCTCGATCCGCCAGGTGGTCGCGCCGAGCAGGAAGGTCTGGCCGGGCCGGGCCTCGTAGACCATCTCCTCGTCGAGCTCGCCGACCCGGCGGCCGTCGGGCAGGTTGACGCTGTAGAGGCCGCGGTCGGGGATCGTGCCGGCGTTGGTGACGACCAGCGCCCGGGCGCCTTTGCGGCCGTGCATGGTGCCCTCGGTGCGGTCCCAGACGATCCGCGGCCGCAGCTCGGCGAAGCGGTCGGATGGGTAGCGCCCGTCGAGCATGTCGAGGACGTTCTCCAGCTGCTCGCGGGAGAGCTCGCGAAAGGAGTCGGTGGCGGTGACGAGGCGCTCGACCTCGTCGATCTCCCACTCGTCGAGGGCGGCCATCGAGACCAGGTGCTGGGCGAGGACGTCGAGCGGGTTCTGGGGGATCACCGTCTCCTCGATCTCCCCTTCGCGCATGCGTCGCGCGACCACGGCGCACTCGAGCAGGTCGCCGCGGTATTTGGGGAAGATCCGGCCTTTGGAGACCTCGCCGAGGCCGTGGCCGGCGCGGCCGATCCGCTGCAGTCCGCGGGTCACCGACTTCGGCGACTCGACCTGGATCACCAGATCGACGGCCCCCATGTCGATTCCCAGCTCGAGTGAGCTCGTCGCGACCAGGCACGGCAGCTGTCCGGACTTCAGCAACTCCTCGACGAGAGTGCGCTCCTCGTGCGACAGCGACCCATGGTGGGCCCTGGCGATCTCCACGTACGGCTCGGGCTCGGGAGATTCGGGGGAGGGTCCGAGAACGGACACCCCGCCCGCAGGATCCTCCCCCGAATCTCCTGACCCCGAAGCGTGCCCGGCGTGCTCGGTCGCTGGAAGCTCTTGCTCGCCTTCGCCGTTGGCGAGCTCGTTCATGCGCTTCGCCAGGCGCTCGGAAGCGCGACGGTTGTTGACGAAGATGATCGTGGACGTGTGCGCTTGCACCAGCTCCAGCAGCTTCGGGTAGATCGCGGGCCAGATCGAGCGGATGTGGGCGGAGGGCTCGACTTCGGGCGGCGCCAGCCCGTCCTCTGACGGGAAGGCCGGCGCCCCCGGGTCGGCCATGTCCTCCACCGGCACCACGATCTCCAGGTCGAGCTCCTTCACCCGCCCCGCATCGACCACCTTGCACTGTCTCTTTGGACCTACCAGGAACTGCGCAATCCGCTCGAGCGGCCTCTGCGTCGCCGAGAGCCCGATCCGCTGGATCCCGGTGCCCGGTGGCAGGGACCCCTTACCTTGCTCCCGAACCAAGTGATCGAGCCTCTCGAGGGTGAGGGCAAGGTGCGCTCCCCTCTTGGATTGCGCCACGGCGTGGATCTCGTCGACGATCACCGCCTCGGTCGTGGCGAGGATCTCGCGGACGCCGGAGGAGAGCATCAGGTAGAGCGACTCGGGGGTGGTGATGAGGATGTCGGGCGGCGTTTTGCGCATCGCCCGCCGTTCTTTCTGCGAGGTGTCGCCGGTTCGCAGCCCGACCGAGATCTCAGCCCCGATCCCGCGCAGCGGCGCCCGCAGGTTGCGCTCGATGTCGTAGGAGAGCGCCTTCAGCGGCGAGACGTAGACGAGGCGGACGCCGGTGCCGAGCTCGGGGGTGCGGGCGAGCTTGTCGATGCCCCAGAGGAAGCTGGCCAGGGTCTTGCCGGAGCCGGTCGGGGCGCAGATCAGCGCGTTGGCGCCGCCGGAGATCGCCTCCCAGCCGCCAACCTGGGCGGGGGTCGGGGCCTCGAAGGAGGCCTCGAACCAGCGCCTTACCGGGGCGCTGAACGGCGCCAGCGGGTCAGACTTCAGGGTCGATTTCGGTGCGGTGGTCAACCCACCGATCTTACGCAGACGCGGGAGGCGGGACTCCGGCTGCTACCTGTCGCCCACAGAGCTACAGGTGGCAGCCGCGCTCTTGGTCAGGGGGTGCCGCCGACGAACTTGACGTAGGCGTACCAGGACTTCTTCGGCACGAAGCCTTCGCCGAACAGCCCGGAGCCGTTGCAGAAGTTGCAGGCGCCGGCGACGTCGTCGATGGAGAACCAGTAGACGCGCTGCAGCCGCCATTTCGCGAGCTTGGACGCGAGCAGCGTGAACGCACCCTTCAGCTGCGTGGCCTGGCCGCTTTCGCCCTTGGCGAAGATGTTGGCCGAGGTCGGGGTCTGGGAGCTCCAACCGAGCTCGGTTATCCAGAGGCCCTTGCCGGCGTCGTGGTTCGCCGTCAGCACGGCGCGGATTTCTTCGATCTCCGGCGTCAGTTCCTGGTACCTACCGGTATAGGGATGCAACGCGACGCCGTTGAACTTGGCCTTGATCCCGGGATTGCGTTTGTACATCTGTTCGAGGAAGTAGTTCGCGAAGTAGTTCGGGCTGCTGCGGTTCGCCGACTTCTTCTGGGCGCCCTTGGGGCGCGAGAACATCCCACCGAGGACGACCTTGGCGCCGGGATCGACGCTTTTGATCGCCGCGTAGGAGAGCTTCACGAGCTTTCCGTATTCGGCCGGGTCCGGCCTGGCGACGAAGTACTTGAAGTTCTCCTCGTTCCAGATCTGCCAGTTGCGAATCGCCCGTTCGGACAGGGCGGGATGAGTGGCCCAGAAGGTTCCCGCCGGGCCGTAGCGCAGCACCGCCTGTTCGAGGAAGCTCTTCCAGGCGGTGGCGGCCTGGCCGCTGGCCGGCAGGTGGGCCGGGGCCTTGGCGGCGTTGCCGGTTCCGGGAACGGAAGCCTGCGGCACCGCCCAGGTCGGCGCGCCGGTGATGAACGGCAGCACTTCGACCCCGGTCAGCGCGGCCCGTTCGACGATCAGGTCGACGCTGCTCCAGTCGACGGCGCCGTTCCTCTTCGGCTGCAGCCCCGCCCAGCCGAGCGGGATCCTGACGCTGGCGACGCCGCCGCGATGCAGGCGCTGCAACTGTTCTTCGGTCGGGACCGCCTGCGGCACCACGCCCCAGAAGCTCGCCGGCGCCGCCGCCGCGGTTGCGGCAAAGGCGGCGAGCCCGAGAAGCGCCACGGCCAGGACGGCCGCGCAGGCGCGCACCTTCCCACTGATGTGCATCTTCACTTTCAGCATCGGCTAGCTCGCCTTCGGCGAGACCTGGCCACCGCTGCCACGGCGCTGGCGCCGTTGCCTGATCACGACCGCGGCGATCGAGATCGCGGCAAGGACCGCAATGGCGATCAGGATCGGGACCAGAGGCGAGGAGGAACTGTCGCTCGTCGGAACGGTGCTGCCGACTTCCTGATTCGGGCTCAGCGACCCGGAGGGGTTTGCGGTGTTCTTGGCATTGCCTGAGTTACTCTCGGTGCCGCCGCCGCCATTGCCCGAGTTCGAGCCGGTGCCCCCACCCGTCGATGACTTCGAAGATTCAGATTCGGAAGGTTCCGTGCTTTCGGTCGATTCCGAAGGGGAACCGCCTGAGTGAGACGAAGATGAGTTGGCCGATTCGTTGCCGCTCGAGACGCCGCCGCCCTGGGTCGGG
>JADGPJ010000100.1 GCA_017882505.1 Solirubrobacterales bacterium
GAGCGCTGGCCGGCCTCGCGCTCTTCCTCCCCGGCCTCGCGGTCGGCGGCCTGTTCTGGTTCAGCAACCAGTCGGGTGGCTTCTGGTCGGCGCTGGTCGGCGTCGGCTCGACGATGACGATGTTCGTCGGGATGGTGCTGCTGGCGCCTTTCGTGGTGATGCCGGTGATCCGGGCGCTGGCCGTCCCGGCGCGGGCGCTGATGCCGGCCGAGGGGCGCCTCGCCTCCGACTCGCTGCGCGCCAACCCGCTGCGCACCTCGGGGACCGCGGCGGCCCTGGTGGTGACGCTCTCGGTCGTCGTCGTCAACTCGATGATGAGCACCAGCTTCATCGGCTCGATCTCCGACGAGCTCGACGCCCGCTTCGCCCGCGACCTGACCGTGCAGCCGGCCGGCTACAGCGAGTACGGCCCTCCCGGGACCTCGATCTCCAAGTCGCTGAGCAGCCGGATCGCCGCGCTCCCCGAGGCGGGCACGGTGACGCCGCGGCGCGTCGTCTTCATGACCCACATGCCGGGCGGCGGCGACCCCGGGCTGCTGGCCGCGGTCGATCCCTCGGCCTGGCCCCGCGTCGACCACAGAGAATACGAAGGGGCGAGCACCCCTGAAGCGATGGAAGGGCTGGCGCGCGGCGGCGTCATCCTCGGCAAGGGCTACTCCGGCGAAACCGGGATCGGGGTCGGGGACACGCTCGCGCTCAGCGGCGCCTCGGGCTCGGTGCAGGCGCCGGTGGTCGCGACCTTCGACACCTTCGAAGCGAGCGGCAACGAGGTCCTGATCTCGCTGGCGACGATGAAGCGCGTCTACGGCATCGACACCAACTCGATCCTCGCGGTGACGGCGCGCTCGCCAGCAGACCGGCGAGCGCTGACCGCGCGGGTCGACCGCCTGCTCTCCCGCGACTACCCCGGCTTCGAAGCCGTCTCCAACGCTCAGTTCAAGAGCCAGTACGAAGACCAGATCAACCAGCAGTTCGCCTTCTTCAACGCGATCATCGCGATCGCCGTGATCGTCGGCCTGCTCGGGATCATCAACACGCTCTCGATGTCGGTGATGGAGCGCACCCGCGAGATCGGCGTCCTGCGGGCGCTCGGCGGCTCGCGCTGGCGGATCCGGCGCACGATGCTCGACGAGAGCCTGCTGATCTCGCTCGGCGGCAGTTTCGCCGGGATCGCCGCCGGCCTCCTCGTCGGCGTCGTCTGGATCTACTCGGTGAGCGAAAGCAGCGGCCTCGGGCTCGAGCTGCGGATCCCGACGACGATGCTGGTCCTGATCGCCGTGCTCGGCGTCGTGATCGGAACGCTGGCGGCAATCCTTCCCGCTCGCCGCGCCGCCCATCTCGACCCACTGCAGGCGCTCACCTACGAGTAGGGGGCTCCGTGGCCTCGGCGCTCTCCTTGATCACTTCGAGCAGGCCGCGGACGAGGACGTGGGCGCCGGAGCCGACTCCCAGGGTCCAGTAGCGATTGAACCAGCGCCGCGCCTGCTCGCTGGTGGTGGCGGTGCGCATCGTCCCGCTCAGCAGCGTCCCGCCGGCCGCGGACTCGGTCACCGCGAGCGCGTAGACGGTCTTCGCGAAACCGGGGTCGGCGAAGTCGGAGAAGGCGGAGGGATCGACCTTGGCGTACTCGATCACCGGGCGCCAGAACTTCCCGATCAGGCCGAGCGCGAGTTCGCGTCGCGGCCGCTCCCCGAGCAGGACCCAGGCTCCCGCCCCGGCCTCCGCTGAGGTCGTGTCCCTGAGCGTCATCCGCTCCGGCACCCCGGGCGGCTTCTCGCCGTGGACGAGGTGGGTGGCGATCTCGGGCAGCGCCCGGATCCCGCCGAGCAGGCCGACCAGCGGCCGGCGCCTGCCGACCTCGATCAGGTCCGCCGCGTTCAGCGCCTCCCAGGTGCGGACGAGGTCGGCGTCGACCTTGAGGGCGATCGTGTCGGAGACGTCGTACTCGGGCAGGAACCTCTCGAGCAGGGCGCCGGGAGCGTTCTCCATGCCGTCAAGCATGACGGCCCCCCGCCAGCAGGAAGGCGTAGAGGCGCGGGACGAGGCCGGCGGGGGCGTGGCCGCGGGCGATCAGCCTCGTCCCCTCCCCTTCACGCTCCAGCACGATCGCCCCCCAGCCGTCCATCACCAGCGCCTCGCCGGGGTCGAAGCGCGCCACCAGGCCCGCACCGCGGCGACCGGGGTGATCGGGGCGAGCCTGCTCTCGCTCGGAGGTGCGGCTACCGGCATCAGGGCGAGCCTAAGCGCCGACGCGACCGGCTTCTTCGGGGTAGCCCACGGCTGTTGTACGGAGAACTACGGAACCCGACGCCTGCTTCGATGCAAGGCTCCCCGGGTGAGCAGCGCGATCCAGGCCGAGGGGTTGAGCAAGCGCTACGGCGACACCCTGGCCCTCGACTCCCTCGACCTCACCGTCGCCGAGGGTGAGGTCTACGGCTACCTGGGCCCCAACGGCGCCGGCAAGACGACGACGATCCGCCTCCTGCTCGGGCTGCACCGGCCGAGCGCCGGCCGGGCCGAGGTCTTCGGCATCGACGCCTGGCGCGACCCCGTCTCCGCCCACCGCCGGCTCGCCTACGTCGCCGGTGAGCCCTTCCTTTGGCCGGCGCTGACCAGCGCCGAGACCTTCGAGTTCATGGCAACCCTGCACGGCGGCGCTGACGTCATCTACCGCGACCTCCTCATCGAGCGATTCAAGCTGGACACCGAGAAGAAGGTGAGGGCGCTTTCCAAGGGCAACCGCCAGAAGGTCCAGCTGGTCGCCGCCCTCGCCAGCCGCGCCGATCTGCTGATCCTCGACGAGCCGACCTCCGGCCTCGACCCGCTGATGGAGATGGCCTTCCGCGAGAGCGTCCACGAAGCGAAGGAACGCGGTCAAACCGTCTTCCTCTCCTCCCACATCCTCAGCGAGGTCGAGGCGCTCTGCGACCGGGTCGGCATCCTCCGCGAGGGCAGGCTGGTCGACGAGGGCACCCTCGACGCACTGCGCCACCTCAGCGCCCACACGGTCGAGATCACCTTCGAGGACGAGCCGCCCGAGCTCGGGCCGCTGGCCGGCGTCGAGGTCACCCGCGCCGGAGCGAGGGCGCTGCGCTGTGAGGTCAGCGGCCCGATCGGGCCGCTGATCGCGGCGCTCGCCAACGCACGCGTAGTCGCGCTGACCAGTCGCGAACCGAGCCTCGAGGAGATCTTCCTGCACCACTACGACCACGGCTCCAGTGGCAGCGGCTAGGGCAATCGCCCGCCGCGCCTTCGCCGACGGCCGCGCCCGGACCGCCTCCTTCGCGCTGCTCTTCGGCCTCGTCGCGCTGGTCCAGGTGACCGGCTACGAACACAGCTTCCCGACCCTGAAGGACAGGCTCGACTTCGCCCACAGCTTTGGCGACAACAAGGCGGTCCGGCTCTTCTACGGCGTCCCGCACGACCTGCTCAGCGTCGGCGGCTACGTCTCCTGGCGAGTCGGCGGGATCCTCACCATCTTCGCCGCGATGTGGGGGCTGCTCGCCGCTGTGCGAGCGCTGCGAACCGAGGAGGAGGCGGGCCGCCAGGAGCTCGTCCTGGCCGGGGCCGTGCGGCGCGGCACCGCCTTCGTGGCGCCGATGGTCGCGGTCGCGGCGGGAGTCGTCGTGCTCTGGACGGCGGCGCTCGCCGGTCTCCTTGTCGGCGGGCTGGCGGCGGGCGAGTCCGCCTACCTGGCGCTGGCGACGGTCTCGCCGGCACTGGTCTTCGTCGGGCTCGGCGCGCTCGCCAGCCAGCTCGCCGCCAGCCGCCGAGTGGCGCTCGAGATCGGCACCGCCGCGCTCGGCCTGGCGCTGGCGCTGCGCATCGTCGCCGACACCACTTCCAGCCTCGAATTCCTCCGTTGGGTCACGCCGTTGGGCTGGTCCGAGGAAATGCGCGCCTTCACCGGATCTCAGCCCGGGGTCCTGGTCCTGCCGCTGCTGGCGAGCGTCGCGCTGCTCGTCGTCGCCGCCGCGATCGCGCGAGGACGGGACGTCGGCAGCGGCCTGATCGCGACCCGCGACAGCCGTGCACCGCGGCTCGGGCTGCTCTCCTCGGCAACCGCGCAGGCGCTGCGCGGCGAGCGCGGCAGCCTCGCCGGCTGGCTGGTGGGGATCGGCTTCTTCGCCGTCGTCTTCGGGCTGCTCTCCGACACCTTCGCCACGGCGCACCTCTCCGCCGCGATCAAAGAAGAACTGAAAAAGCTGGGAGGAGCGACGATCGTCACCCCGTCCGGCGCCCTCGGCTTCTACTTCCTGTTCTTCGTCCTGGCGATCGGCCTCTTCTGCTGTGCCCAGATCGCGGCGCTGCGCAGGGAGGAGTCCGACCAGCGCCTGGAGACGCTGCTCTCGCTGCCCGTCGGACGCGTCCGCTGGCTCGGCGGCCGGTTGGCACTCGCCGTGCTCGGCTCGGTGGCGCTGGCGCTGGCCGCCGGGCTGCTCGCCTGGGCAGGCGCCGCCACCCAGGGCGTCGGCGTGTCGCTGCCGGACATGCTCGGCGCCGGCGCCAACTGCCTGCCGGCGGCGCTCCTCTTCCTCGCGATCGGCATGCTCGCCTTCGCCGTGGTGCCGCGCGCGAGCGCCGGCATCACCTACGGCCTGGTCAGCGTCGCCTTCGTCTGGGAGCTGTTCGGGGCGCTGCTCGACGTTCCCGCCTGGACCCTGGACCTCTCCCCCTTCCACCACGTCGGCCTGGTTCCCGCCCAGCCGTTCAAGGCCACCGCGGCGGCGGTGATGCTGGCGCTGGCGGCGGCGGCCGCGCTTGGCGCGATCCGGATCTTCCGGCGCCGAGACGTGGTCGGCGCCTAGGCGGAGAGGTGAAGGCTCAGGCCGCCAGGTCGCGGCGGTCGACGAGCCAGGCGCCGAGCGCCGCGAGCAGCACCGCCGCCGCGGTGACACCGCAGAAGGCGAGGGGTTCGATCCCGTTCTCGATCGCGTTGCCGTAGTACTTGAAGACGGAGACGTAGCGGACGCCCGAGAGGCCGGCATCGAGGCGGCCGACGAGGTCGATCACGTACATCGCGACCAGCACCCCCGCGACGGCGCCGGTGACGATGGTCGTCCGCAGCGAGAAGCCGGTGACGACGATCCCGAGACCGGCGAAGAGCAGCGCCAGCGGCCAGACGTTGGCGAAGCCGGCGGCGGCGGGGCCGGCGGAGAGGCCGGCGCCCGAGAGGACGCTGCCGGCGGCGGTCAGCAGCCCGGTGACCACCAGCACGGCCGCCAGCTCGATCGCCGTCGCCAGGAAGCCGGCGGCGCAGAGGCGGCGTCGGGAGACCGGCGCCGAGAGCAGGACGTCGAGGCGCCCGCTTTCGGCCGCGCCCGAGAGTCCGCTGGCGACCGCCCGCACCGCCAGGTAGCCGAGCGCCAGCGGCACGATCAGGCTCAGCATCTCGGCCTGCAGGTACTGCTCGACGTTCGTCAGCTGGCTGATCCCGAAGGCTTCCTTCAGCCCCGACGGGTAGCCGTTGACCGCCTTCCTGATCGAGTCTTCCACTGAGGGGAAGATCGCGACGACGAATCCGGACATCAGGCCCAGCGGCAGGCCCCAGGCCAGCACCGAGCGGCGGCGGTCGGAGAGATGGGTGGCGACGAGGGCGGCGACCTGCGCGCTCATCGCTCCTCCTCTCCTTCGCGGTAGTAGGTGAGGAAGACCTCCTCGAGGCTCGGGTGGGTCGCCTCGAGATCGGTCACGTGGTGGGCGGCCAGCGCCTTCACCACCTGGTCGATGTCGCCGGCGACGGTGAGGGTGGTGCGGCGGCCGCGGCTCTCGACGTCGCTCACCCCCGGCAGCGCCCGCAGCTCGGCGGCGACGTCGGCCTCCTCGGCCAGCTCGATCGTCAGCTTGCGGCGGGCCTTGCCGAGCAGGTCGGCGATCCGCTCGATCGCGATCAGGCGGCCGCCGCGGACGATCGCGACCCGGTCGCAGACGCGCTCGACCTCGTCCAACTCGTGTGAGGAGAGGAAGACGGCGCAGCCGCGCTCGCGCTCCTCGGCGACGAGGGCGAGGAACTCCTCCTGCATCAGCGGGTCGAGGCCACTGGTCGGCTCATCGAGGATCAGCAGCTCCGGCTCGTGGAAGGTGGCCGAGATCAGGCCGATCTTCTGCCGGTTGCCGCGTGAGAGCTGGCCCAGGGGGCGGTCGAGGTCGGCGCGGAAGCGCTCCGCCAGCTCCTCGGCACGCCCGAGGCCGGCGACGCCGCGGAGACTGGCCAGGAGCGAGATCAGCTCGCGCCCGCTCGCGGTCGGGCCGTTGCCGAAATCGCCCGGCAGGTTGCCGAGCCGGGCGCGGATCGCGACGCTGTCGCGCCGGCTGTCGAGGCCGAAGAGGCGAGCGCTGCCGCTGGTCGGGTGCAGGAGGTCGAGCAGGGTGCGGATCGTCGTCGTCTTGCCGGCGCCGTTGGGACCGAGGAAGCCGAAGACCTCCCCCGCGACGACGCTCAACGTCACGTCCTCGATCCCGCGAGCGCTGCCGTAGCGCTTGGTCAGGCTGTCGGTCTCGACAACGGTCAGGAGCTGGGAAGTTCGGTGGCCTCGGCCATGAACGGCGCGATGTAGCGGCCGACGATCTTGCCGCCCTGGTCGGGCCAGGGCGGCTCCTCGCTCATCGAGGAGGTTTCCCCGTGGCCACCGGCCAGCTCGCCGTAGAGGTAGCGGGGCTCCTCGCCGGTCCAGAGCGTCGCTCGCAGGATCGGGTCGAACGGCTTCGCCTCGACCGCGAAACCGAGGTCGGCGGCGATCGCTTCGGCGGCGGCGTCGGCCTGCTCGGTCGCGATGCCGCCCTGCTTGACCGGGAAGTTCGTCACGTCGCCGATCGCGAAGGCCCGCTCGATACCGATCACGCGACCGTGGTCGTCGGTGGCGACGAACCCGTCGCGATCGTGGGGGATGCCGGCGAGGCGGCGTCCCTCGAGCCGGGTGAGG
>JADGPJ010000052.1 GCA_017882505.1 Solirubrobacterales bacterium
AAAGCTCTCAAGGGACGGGAGCTTCCGTGGAGGGATCAGGTACCCGTCCCCCAGAAGCTCACGTTCAGACGCCCCGCACCCCGGAAAGCGACCCAGCTGCGCGACGGCTTCTGGGGGACGGGTACCTGATCTCCATCACGCCCGCTGCGCGACGGTCTCCGGGGGAGGGGCACCCGATCCCTCTTCGCTGCCACCAGACTTGCCCTTGACATTGCCAGGTCGATATACGAACGTATGTTCGTATGGAGATCGCCTGCGTCATCAACGGTCGCTTGGCGCCTCCCGCGCGCTCGGGTCGGTCCGGGGGGCTCCGGCCCGGGCGCGCAACTCTCGCCGATCCGGTCGCGGCGGCGGAGGCGACCGAGGCGATGGCGCGGGCGCTGGAGGCGATCGGCGCCGCGGTCGAGTCCGAGCGGGACGGGGAGGCCTTCTTCGCGGTCGACGGCCTGCGGGGGATCTGCGGCGGCGACAGCGCCGGGGTCCTGGCGGCGGCTCGCGAGGCGGTGGCGGCGCCGGTGCGGATCGCCGCCGCCCCGACCCGCTTCGCCGCCTTCGCCGCCGCCCGGCGAGGCGGGGACGGCGCGATCGTCTCCCCGGCCGAGCTCGGCGGCTTCCTCGCCCCGCTGCCCGTCTCGACCCTCTCGATCCGCCTCGGCGGCCTCGAGCGCGAGGGGCGGGACCTGGTCGTTGCCCTCGAGCGGTTGGGAGTCGGGACGCTCGGGAAGCTAGCCCGCCTCGACCCCGACCAGGTCGCCGACCGCTTCGGCCCACTCGGCTTGCGGGCGCTGGCGCTGGCTCGCAGCGAGGACGAGCCGCTGCGCCCCCGCACCCCCCACGAGGAGCTGGTCGAGCAGATCGAGCTGCCGGAGGGGACCGCCGGCCAGCAGCTCGACCGCGCCCTGGAGCTGCTCGTCGACCGCCTGCTCGCCGCCCCCCAGCGCCGCGGCAGGACCCTGCTCGGGCTGCGACTCGGGGCGCTGCTCTCGGGCGGCGGCAGCTGGAGCGTCGAGCAGGGGCTGGGCCGCCCGAGCGCCTCGGCCCGGGTTCTGCGCACCCTGCTCGTCCCCCGCCTGGAGGCCCTGCCGGGGCCGGCCGAGGCGCTGCGGCTGCGGGCGCTCGGCCTCGGCCCGCCGGCCCGCGACCAGCTCGAGTTCTCGGTCGGCGGCGAGGAGCCGCGTCGGCGCCGGCTCGGCGCCGCGGTGCGCGAGGTCCGCGCCACCCAGGGCCCCGAGGCGCTGCTGAGGATCCTTCCGGTCGACTCCGCCTCGCGGGTGCCCGAGCGCTGGGCGATGCTGACGCCCTTTCCAGAACTGTGAATCCCGGGCTCCGGCGCCTCTACACTCCCCGGCCGGTGGCGGTGCGGGTCGGTGCCGACGGCGCGCCCGCCGAGGTCGATGGCATCGCCGTCGAGGCGGTCCGCGAGGAGTGGCTGGTCGAGGATCGCTGGTGGACGCCGCGGCCGCTGCGCCGCCACTACTTCGAGCTGGCGCTGGCCGACGGCCGCGCTCTCACCGTCTTCCGTCGCGGTCGCGGCGAGCGCTGGTACCGGCAAAGAGCCTGAGCTGATGCCCCTCGACGCCCCGTATATGGAGCTCCACGTTCACTCCGCCTTCTCCTTTCTCGACGGCGCCTCGACCCCGACTGAGCTGGCCGCCGCCGCGGCCGCGCTCGGCTATCCCGCCCTCGCCCTCACCGATCACGACGGGATCTGGGGCTCGATGGAGTTCGCCCACGCCTGCAAGGGACTTGGTATCCGCCCGATCACGGGAGCGGAGCTGACGGTGCTGACAGGACCGCCGGGCAGCTACGTTCATCTCACCCTGCTCGTCGAGGACGCGGCCGGCTACCGCAACCTCTGCCGCTTGCTGACCGCCGCCCACTCCCACACCCGCGACAACACGGCGCGCAGCGCCAGCCAGCCGTGGGCGACGCTGGAGCAGGTGGAGGAGCACGCCGAGGGCCTCGTCTGCCTCTCCGGCTGCGCTCGCGACGGCGCCCTGGCGGGGGCCTGGGAGCGGGGAGACACCGCGCGGGGCGAGCGGTTGGGCCGCCGCCTGCTCGCCGCCTTCGGCCGCGAGCGCTTCCGGGTCGAGCTGCAGCGCCCCTACTGGCGCCACGACCGCGCCCGCAACCGCTGGCTCGCGCTGCTCGCCTCCCGCCTCGGCGTCCCCTGCGTCGCGACCGGCAACGTCCACGCCCACGGCCGCCGCCGCACCCGCCTGCAGGATGCCTTCGTCGCCGTCGGGCTGGGCCAGACGCTGGAGGAGTCGGAGCCCAACCGCCGCGGCAACCGCAGCTCGGCGCTGGCCTCGCCGCAGGGGATGGCCACGCGCTTCGCCGAGCACCCCGGGGCGGTGGCGGAGACCGTGCGCCTGGCCGAGCGCCTGCGCTTCGACCTCACCACCGAGCTCGGCTACCGCTACCCCGAGGAGGACGACGCCGACTTCAAGCTCGCCGAGCTCTGCCGGCACCGGCTGATCGAACGCTACGGCGGCCGGGAACGCTGGGGAGAGGCGGAAGCGCGCCTCGACCAGGAGCTGGCGACGATCCGCCACCTCAACCTCTCCGGCTTCTTCCTCCTCCACCACGAGTTGCTTGAGCTGGCCCGCGACGTCGCGGTCGAGGTCCGCGGCCGCGCCTCGGCCCGCGCGGTCCTGCCCCCCGGCCGCGGCCGCGGCTCCAGCGTCAGCTCGATCGTCTGCTATCTGACCGGCCTCTCCCACATCGACCCGGTCAAAGCCGAGCTTTTCGCCGGTCGCTTCCTCAACGACGAAGCGACCTCGATGCCCGACATCGACCTCGACTTCCCTCGCGACATCCGCGAGGTGCTGATCCCGCGCGTCCACGAGGTCTACGGCGCCGACCGCTCGGCTCTGGTCGCCGCCTTCCCGACCTACCGGCCGCGCGGCGCCGTCCGCGACCTCGGCAAGGCGCTGGGGCTGCCGCCGGCGGAGATCGAGAAGGTGGCGAAGACGGTCGGCTTCCACGAGTCCAAGCAGGAGATCGCCCGCGACGTCCTCTCGGCCCTCGGCCCCGAGCGCGCCGCTTCGCCGCGCTGGAAGGCGCTGCTCTGGCTCTGCGACGACGCGATGGGCCTGCCCCGCCACGCCTCCCAGCACTCCGGCGGCATGGTGATCTCGACCGACCCGCTGATCGACGTCTGCCCGGTCGTGCCGGCGGCGATGGTGGGGCGCCAGATCGTCCAGTGGGACAAGGACTCCTGCGCCGACGCCGGCCTGCTCAAGATCGACCTGCTGGGGCTGGGGATGCTCTCGGCGGTCGAGCGTTGCGTCGACGAGGTCGAGCGCACGCGCGGCGAGCGCCTCGACCTCTCGCGGATCGCGCTCGACGATCCCGAGACCTACGAATCGATCCGCGCCGCCGAGACCACCGGCGTCTTCCAGATCGAGAGCCGGGCGCAGATGCAGATGCTGCCGCGAACCCAGCCGCGCAACATCGATGACCTCACCGTGCAGGTGGCGCTGGTCCGCCCCGGCCCGATCCAGGGCGGCGCCATCCACCCCTATATAGAGCGTCGCAAGCTCCAGCGCGAGGACCCCGAGTTCGAGATCCCCTACGAACACCCGCTGCTGGCGCCGGTGCTGGAGGAGACCCTCGGCACGATCGTCTACCAGGAGCAGGTGATCGAGGTGGCGATGGCGCTGTCGGGGTTCACCTCCTCCGAGGCGGAGGGGCTGCGGCGAGCGATGAGCCGCAAGCGCTCGCAGGAGGAGATCGAGAAGCACCACGAGCGCTTCGTCGCCGGCGCCGCCGAGCGCGGGGTCTCGGTCGAGGTGGCCGAACGGGTCTGGGCGCAGATCCAGGGCTTCTCCGGCTTCGGCTTCCCGAAGGCGCACTCGGCCGCCTTCGGGTTGCTCGCCTACCAGTCGGCCTGGCTGCGGATGCACTACGGACCCGAGTTCCTCTGCGCGCTGCTGAACGAGCAGCCGATGGGCTTCTACCCGCCCGACTCCCTCGTCCACGAGGCCCAGCGCCGGGGTATCCGCATCGCCCCACCCGACGCCAACCGCAGCCAGGTTCTCTGCCACGTCGAGCGCCCCCGGGGTGGGTTGGTGGTGCGGATCGGGCTGGGATACGTGAAGGGGGTGCGGAAGGAGGAGATGGAGGCGCTGGTGGTCGAGCGCGGCGGCGGCGGGCCCTACGGCGGAATCGCCGAGCTGGCCTCGCGCTCGGGGGCGGGGCTGGCGAGCCTGGAACGGCTGGCCTGGGCGGGAGCGCTGGATGGGATCCCGGCCGAAGGCGACGGCGAGCGCCGTGGCGCCCTCTGGCGCGTCGGTGTCACCGGCAGGGGCCGCGGCGCTCGCGGCGGGACCCAACTGGCGCTGCCGATCGAGCCGCCGGAGCCTCCCGAGCTGGAGCCGCTGGGGAACTGGGGAAAGCTGATCGCCGACTACCGCTCGACCGGGGTCGCCCTCGGCGAGCATCCGCTGGAGCTGCTGCGCCCGGGCCTCGACCCGGGGATCTCCCGCAGCACCGACCTCGAGCGGATCGACGACGGCGCCACGGTCGAGGTCGCGGGCATGGTCGTCGCCCGCCAACGTCCCGAGACCGCCAAGGGGATCGTCTTCATGCTCTTCGAGGACGAGCGCGGCACCGTCAACCTGATCGTGCCGCCGCGCGTCTACGACCGCCACCGCTCGCTCGTCCGCACCGCCCCCCTGCTGCTCGCCCGCGGTCGCCTCGAGCGCCGCGAAGGCACGATCAACGTCCTCGTCTCCGAGGTCCGGGCGCTGGAGCGGACCGAGCCACCGAACCCTCCGCAGCCGCTCGCCCCGGCGCGCGGAGACCGCCGCGAACCACCTCCCGCCGCCCCCTCCCGCCGCACCCGCGAGCGCGCCGTCGCCGAGCTCCGCGCCGTCGCCCCGGCCGGCCACAGCTTCGGCCGCCGCGGGCGCTGAGCGGCCGCTAGGCGACGCGAAGGACGATCTTGCCGCCGGAGTGCCCCGCTTCGGCCAGCCGGTGCGCGTCGGCCGCCTGCTCGAGGTCGAAGACGCGGTCGACGTGGACCTGCAGGTGCCCGGCCTCGATCAGGCGGGAGAGGCCGGCGAGGCCGACCGGGTCGGGCTCGACGAGGAAGCCGGTGGCGCGGCGATTGGCCCTGGCCGCGGCGTCGAGAAGATCCTGGGAGACGCCGCTCGGCACCGAGACGAGCATTCCGCCCGGCCGCAGCACCGGCAGCGAGCTCTCGCCGTAGGAGCCGACGAAATCGATCACAGCGTCGAGGTCGGAGACCAGCTCCTCGAAGCGTTCGTCGCGGTAGTCGATGACCCTGTCGATCCCGAGCTCGGCGAGCGAGTCCGCCTGCTCGGAGCGGGCCGTGCCGATCACGTAGGCGCCGCGCGCCTTGGCGATCTGCACCGCCAGGTGGCCGACGCCCCCGGCGGCGCCGTGGATCAGCAGGTCGTCGCCCTCCTGGAGCCGGATCGTGTCGACGATCACCTGCCAGGCGGTCAGCGCCGCCAGCGGCAGCGCCCCCGCTTCCTCGTGGGAGAGGACCGCCGGTTTCGGGGCGAAGTGCCGCGACGGCGCCGTCGCGTACTCGGCGTAGGCCCCGGCCTGGCGCGGGAACCACGGCATCCCGAAGACCTCGTCGCCGACTCGGAAGCGGGTGACGCCGGGGGCGATCGCGGTGACGACGCCGGAGACGTCCCAGCCGAGGCAGATCGGCGGCTCGCCGAGGACCCGGGAGACCCCCCTGCCGGCGCGCGACTTGAAGTCGACCGGGTTGATCCCCGCGGCATGGACGCGGACCTGGACCTCGGTCGGGATCGGCTCGGGCCGGGGCACCTCCTCGACCGCCAGCACCTCCGGCCCTCCGAACTCGCGCAGGAGCACGGCCCGCATCAACTCGCCTCCGAGGGCTTCGCGCGGATCGCTTCCATCGCGGCCGATCATAGGCGCTCGCCGCAGCCCGCTAGGTTCGGATCTTGTCCCTCTTCTCGCGCGTAGCCGTCGACACCCGCGCTCTGCGGGAGTCGCGCGACTTCCGCCTCCTCACCGCGGGCGCGCTGGTCACCGGCCTCGGCACCCAGGCGACCCTCGTCGCCCTGCCCTACCAGGTCTTCGTGCTGACCAACTCGGCCTTTCTCACCGGCCTGCTGGGGGCGGCGGAGCTGGTGCCGCTGGTCGTCGCCTCGCTCTTCGGCGGCGCCCTCGCCGACCGCTTCGATCGCCGTACCCTGCTGCTCTCCTGCCAGATCGCCCTGATGGCGCTGGCGGCGGCACTGGCCGCCGCCGCCTTCACCGGCCCGCCGCCGATCTGGATCCTCTACGTCCTCGGGGCGGCGATGGCCGGCGCCTCGGCGGTGGAGCGGGTGGTGCGGGCCGCGATCGTCCCCAACACCGTCCGCCCCGAGCGCCTCCGCGCCGCGATCTCGCTGACCTTCGGCCTCTACCAGGTGACCCAGGTGATCGGACCGGCCCTGGGAGGGCTGCTGATCGCCGGCTTCGGGATCGGGGCCCCCTACGCGCTCGACGCCGTCAGCTGCCTCGGCATGGCCGCCGCCGCCGCGGCGATGTCTTCGCAGCCACCACTCGAAGGCGTCGAGCACGAGCCGGTTCTTCGTTCGATCCGCAGCGGCCTCACCTACGTTCGCCGGCTGAAGGCGGTGCTGGCCGGCTTCGTCATCGACCTCTCGGCGATGACCTTCGGGATGCCGCGGGCGCTGTTCCCGGTCCTCTCGCTCACCGTCTTCCACAGCGGCGCCGCCGGCACCGGCCTTCTCTACGCCTCGGTCGCGGCCGGCTCCACCGTCGCTGCGCTGACCACCGGCTGGCTGAACCACGCCCGCTACCTGGGGCGGATCGTCCTCGTCGCTGTCGCCGCCTGGGGCGCCTTCATCGCGCTCGCCGGCCTGCTCGGATCGCTCTGGCCGGCGGCGGCGCTCTTCGCTCTGGCCGGCGGCGCCGACAGCGTCAGCGCCGTCTGCCGCAGCACGATCATGCAGACCCTGACCCCCGACCGGATGCGGGGCCGCGTGACCTCGGTCTTCAGCCTCGTCGTCGCCGGCGGCCCGCGCCTCGGCGACATCGAGTCCGGCACCGTCGCGGCCTTGACCTCGCCGGCCTTCTCGGTCGTCTCCGGCGGCCTCGCCTGCCTCGCCTCGGTCGGGATCATCGCTGCCCTCTTCCCCCAGCTCGCCGCCTACGACGGCGACCGCATCGGCGCCGGCGAGGTCGGTGGGCCCGACCCGGAGCTGGAGGCGAGCCAGCTCAGCTGACGGAGCGGGCGATCGCGTCCAGGTCTCCTTCGGGAAGAAGAAATGCGCCGAACGATCTCCGTGCAGGTGCCCGATCTCGCGCGCTCGACCTTGAACGCGAACTCGCCGCGCTGGCCTGGGCCCGCCTCGGCTTCGGCCCCCGCTAATGGATCGGCGACCGCCCGCCCTCCTGATTTGGGCTCTTCCGCACCTTTGGACCGGAAACCCGGTTCAATGACTACCTCGTGAACGCACAGGCACTCACCTTTCGCCATCAGGTGACGTTCTACACCGACGCCGACCAGTTCCTCGATGCGACGGTACCTTTCCTGCGTGAGGGCCTCGAGGCCGCCGAGCCGGCCCTTGTCGCCGTTGTCCCCGAGAAGGCCGAGCAGCTCCGCGGCGAGCTCGGCGCCGACGCCGCCGAGATCGAGTTCGCCAACATCGCGGAGTTCGGTCGTAACCCGGCCCGGATCATCCCCGTTTGGCGGGACTTCGTCGACCGCAATGCGCCCTCGCGTGGCGGCTTCCGCGGCATCGGCGAACCGGTCTGGCCTGGCCGCGACGCCGCCGAGATCGACGAGTGCGAGCGTCACGAGTCGCTGCTCAATCTCGCCTTCGGCGAGGGCCCGAGCTGGTCCCTTCTCTGCCCATACGACGGTCGCACGCTCGAGGACGACGTGCTCGAAGCCGCGGTCCACAGCCACCCCCTCCTCGCCGCCGACGGCGCCGCTTCGGCCAACGTCGAGTGGGACGACCACGAGCCGGAGCCGTTCGCCGGCGCCCTGCCGCCAGCGCCGGTCGAGTCGCCGGAGCTCGGTTTCGACCGCGACACGGTGCAGAACCTGCGCTCGATCGTCGGCGTCGAAGCCGCCGAGGCCGGCCTGCCCAACCACCGCGCGGCGGACCTCGTCCTCGCCGCCAGCGAGCTCGCCACCAACAGCGTCGTCCACGGTGGCGGCGGCGGGACGGCGAGGGTCTGGCGAGAAGACGGAGCGCTGGTCGCGGAGATCCGCGATTCCGGTCGCCTCGAGGAGCCGCTGGCCGGGCGGGTGCGTCCGGCGCCGACCCAGGAGAGCGGTCGCGGCCTCTGGATCGCCAACCAGCTCTGCGACCTGGTCCAGATCCGCTCCGGAGCCAGCGGCACCCGCGTCCGCCTGCAGATGAACCTCGGCTGAACCCCGATTTCGTCGCCCCTGGCCGGGCTGCATTGCTAGCTTCGGGCCGATGCAAAGGATCAATATCGCCGCGCCGGCGTTCGAGTACGACGCCGAGGACCCCGAGGGCTTCCGCGCCGGGATGTCTCGCCTCGGCAAGCTGCTCGGCGCCAAGGAGTCGGGGATCAGCGTCTACGACCTGCCGCCGGGGCAATCGGTCTGCCCCTACCACTACGAGTGCGGCGAGGAGGAGTGGCTGCTGGTCCTCGCGGGGAACCCGACCCTGCGCCATCCCGACGGCTCCGACCGGCTCGATCCCTGGGACGTCGTCTGCTTTCCCCGCGGCCCCGGGGGTGCCCATGGCATCGGCAACGAGACCGACCAGCCCGCCCGGGTGCTGATGTTCTCCACCGTCGTCGTCCCCACCGCGACCATCTATCCCGACAGCGACAAGGTCGGGATCTGGACCGGCGACCCCGAGACCGACGTCCTCGTCCGCCGCGAGAGCGCCGTCGAGTACTACGACGGGGAGCGCTGAGCGCCGCCGCGATGGAGGAGGGGGCCTTCGAACGTCTGGTCGGCCCGCACCGGCGTGAGCTCCACGCCCACTGCTACCGGGTGCTCGGCTCTCTGCACGACGCCGAGGACGCGCTGCAGGAGGCGATGCTGCGCGCCTGGCGCGCGATCGACAAGCTCGGCGACGACGCCGCGCTGCGGGCGTGGCTCTACCGGATCGCCACCAACGCCAGCCTCGACCTGATCGCCCGCCGCCGCCGGCGCCTGCTGCCGGTCGAGTACGCGGCGGCGGCCGATCCCGACCAGCCCCCAGGCGACCCGGTCGCCGAGCAGGTCTGGCTCGAGCCCTACCCCGACGAGCCGCTCGAGATCGAGGACGGCTACGCCTCGCCGGACGCGAGCTACGAGCAGCACGAGGCTGGCAACCAAGAGGAGTCAGCCCTGGTCGGCTGGTGCTTGGGGCCTGGCGCGCAGGCAGCACGGTGTCGTGACCCGGGCACAGCTGCTGGAGCTGGGGATCGGATCCGAGGCGATCCGTCATCGACTCGCCAGCGGGCGGCTGCACCAGCTGGGCCGCGGAATCCACGTCGTGGGAAGACCGGAGGTGAGCGTGCGGGGTCGGTGGACGGCGGCCTGGAATCCGGGTACACAGGCAGGCGAATCTGGACCCAGGGCGCCCGGATCATCGACGGCATCCCGGTCACCGACCCGGTCTCCACTCTGGTCGATCTCGCCGCTTGCGTTCTCGACGGCGAACTCTCGGCCGCCATCAACGAAGCCGCGGAGCTGCCGTTGCCGGAAACCCAGGCTTCGGTGAACGGCCATCGGGTCGACTTCCGCTGGCCCCAGCTCGGGTTGGTGATCGAGACCGACAGCCTGCGCCACCACCGCACGCCGGAAAGACAGTCGGCCGACATGCGGCGGGACCACGCGCACGTCAGCGCGGGCTGACCACGATGCGTGGCGATCCCTTGACCGCCGGTATTCCCGCCCGCGCCCGCCTAGCGTTCGAGCGCGGCCGACTCGAGGATTCCGAGCAGCTGGGTCACCCGGCAGACCAGCAGCCGCTCCTCGTCGATCTCGACCCAGACGCCAGCGGCGGCGGGGAAGACGACGTGATCGCCGGGCTGCACCGGCATCTCGACTCCGGCCTGCGCCCACCAGTCGAGGCCGGGGCCGACGGCGAGGACGATGCCCTGCTCCGGCGGCGGCTCGTGGGTACCTGCCGGGACGACGAGCCCAGAGCGGCGGACCCGGTCCTGGTCGAGCTCCTTGATCACGATCTGGTCGAAAAGCGGCCGCAGCTGGTGGCGGACGGACTCGGTCGGGTCAGGTCTCTGCGCGGTGCCCATCGCCTAAGTTTGCCGCATGTCGACGCTGCCCTCCCGTCCCTCCCGCCGTCAGCTCGGAATGGCCACCCTCGCCCTCGGCGCCCTCGGGGTCGTTTTCGGCGACATCGGCACCAGCCCGCTCTACGCCCTGCAGACCGTCTTCTCCGCCGACCACCAGGCGGTGAAGCCGACCGAAGCCGACGTCTACGGGGTGATCTCGCTCGTCTTCTGGTCGATCACGCTGATCGTCTCGATCGAGTTCGTCCTCTTCATCATGCGCGCCGACAACGACGGCGAGGGCGGCATCCTGGCGCTGATCGCGCTGGTCGAGGGATCGCCGCTGCGGCGCGGGCGCTTCAAGGTCGTGCTGATCGCCCTCGGCATGTTCGGCGTCGCCCTCTTCTACGGCGACGGGATCATCACCCCGGCGATCTCGGTCCTTTCCGCTGTCGAAGGGGTCAAGGTCGCGGTACCGAGCCTGCAGTCGCTGGTGCTGCCGATCACGATCGCGGTTCTCGCCGGCCTCTTCGCGATCCAGCGCTTCGGCACCCACGTGATCGGCCGCGTCTTCGGCCCTGTGATGGTGATCTGGTTCGCGGTGATCGCTGCCGCCGGCCTCGGCCGCATTGTCGCCCACCCGGCGATCGTCAAGGCGCTCTCGCCGAGCTACGGGGTTGAATTCTTCGGCAACCACTTCGGCATCGCCTTCATCTCGCTCGGCGCCATCGTCCTCACCATCACCGGCGCCGAGGCGCTCTACGCCGACATGGGCCACTTCGGCCGCAAGCCGATCAGCCGCGCCTGGTTCTTCATCGTCTTCCCGGCCTTGACCCTCAACTACATGGGCCAGGGCTCGCTGATCCTCGACACCCCGAGCGCGATCGGCAGTCCCTTCATCCTGCTGATCCCGCACTGGGGCCGGATCCCGATGGTCGTGCTGGCGACGGTGGCGACGGTGATCGCCTCGCAGGCGGTCATCTCCGGCGCCTTCTCGGTCACCCGTCAGGCGGTCCAGCTCGGCTTCCTGCCGCGGCTGACGATCCGCCACACCTCGGCCAGGGAGATCGGCCAGATCTACGTGCCGGCGGTCAACTGGTTCCTGCTCGTCGCGGTTGTCGCGCTGGTGCTCGGCTTCGGCACCTCGACCCGCCTCGCCTCCGCCTACGGCATCGCCGTCACCGGCACGATCACCGTCGACACCCTGCTCTTCCTCGTCGTCGCCCGGGCGCTCTGGCGCAAACCCGGCTGGCTGGTGGGTCTCGCCGCCGCCGTCTTCTTCACTGTCGACTTCGCCTTCCTCGGCGCCAACCTGACCAAGGCCGCCCACGGGGGCTGGTTCCCGCTCTCGATCGGCGCTGCCGTCTTCACCATCCTCAGCACCTGGAAGCGCGGCAGCGAGAAGGTCCACGAAGAGCGGATCGAGGAGGAGGGGTCGCTGCGCTCCTTCGTCACCGAGCTGCGCGAGATGGCACCGCCGGCGGTGCGGGTGCCGGGCACCGCCGTCTACCTCAACGCCCGCCGCGAAACGACGCCGCTGGCGATGCGGGCCGGGGTCGAGCACACCGGCGCCCTGCACGAGACGGTCGTGATCATCTCGATCGAGACGACCAAAGCGCCCCACGTCCCCGAGTCGGAGCGGCTCGTCGTCGACAGCCTCGGCTACGAGGACGACGGCATCAGCCACCTCACCGCCCAATTCGGCTTTCAGGACTCCCCCGACGTCCCCCGCCTGCTCGCCCTCGCCCAGGAAACCGGGCTTGAGACGGACGTCGACGTCGAGGGCGCCGTCTACTTCCTCTCCCACGTCACAGTGGTGCCGACCTCCGCCCCCGGCATGCGCGGCTGGCGCAAGCGCCTCTTCGTCGCGATGGCTCGCAACGCCGCCAGCCCGGTCGACTACTTCCACCTGCCGGGCGAGCGAACGGTCACCCTCGGCTCCCAGATCGAGCTCTAGGTCCCGGGGGCCACCACCGACGCCCGGGGCGGTCGATTTGCGAGATCGAGAGTACTCAAAACTCGGTATATCTTGGAATTTGCGGCATCGCGATTTTAAAACCAAAGTGTTTTGAGCATTATTGGACCTTGGGGCGGGGCAGGGCGAAACCGAAGTCAAAGGAGAGGCACATGAATGCACTGATCGTGAACCGACCAAGGCGCCGGGTTCGCGCCCTGGCGCTGGCGCTGGCGATGCTCGCGGCGCTCACCCTGGTCGCCGCCGCGGGAGCAAGGGCGGCCAACTACGTCTCACTCGGGGACTCCTACGCGGCGGGTCCGCTGATCCCCAACTATCTGCCCCCGTACGGCTGTCTGAAGTCCGACCGCAACTACGCCCACCTGGCGGCGCCGACGATCGGGTTGACGCTGCGTGACGCCAGCTGCAGCGGCGCGACGACGGTGGACATGACCCAGGCGCAGAACGTCGAACCGGGTCCCAACCCGCCGCAGTTCAACTCGCTCGACTCGAGCACCACGGTCGTTTCGGTGACGATCGGCGGCAACGACATCGGCTTCTCGGAAGTGGCCGAGAGCTGCATCACCCTGAACCCGTTCAGCACGCCGTGCAAGGACAAATACGACCCCGGCGGCAAAGACCAGCTGGCGGAACGGATCGCGGCGACGGCGCCGAAGGTGGCGGCGGTGCTGCAGGGGATCCACGCTCGATCGCCGAGCGCGAAAATCTACCTCGTCAACTACCCGGCGATCTTCCCGGAGACCGGCTCGGGCTGCTGGCCGCAGATGCCGATCAGCTTCGGCGACACTCCGTACCTGCGCTCGACCGAGCAGCACCTGAACTCGATGCTGGCGACCCAGGCGGCGGCCAACGGCGCCACGCTCGTCAACTGGTACCAGGCGAGCATCGGCCATGACGCCTGCAGGTCGCTCTCCAACCGCTGGGTCGAACCGCTGCTGCCGGGGTCGCTGGCGGCCCCGATCCACCCCAACCTGGCCGGGATGACGGGCGCCGCCGCCGCTCTCGTGGCCGCGGTGAAATAACGACCGGCCGCTGGTGCAGCCGCTCTCTCAGGAGAGCGGCTGCAGGCGGGTCTTCTGGACCTGTGCGAGCTTTCGTTTCAGCCGCTGGAGTTCTTCCTCCTCCAGCTTCGAGCGTTTGTGCCCTTTGGCGGCGAGGTTTCTCTTCTCCAGCGGGTCTCTCTTCAGGTCGTACATCTCCCACTGCGGCGGTTTCTTTCCTTCGCCTTCTTCCAATTCGACGGAGTAGTACTTGGCCAGCTTCCAGCGCTCTTCGCGGATGCTGACGATGTGGTTCGGGGCTTTGGGGTAGGGACCACTGGCCTGTCCGGACTGGATGTCGTCGTAGGTGAAGACGACGTAGTTTTGGGTCGACTTGCTCGACGAGGGGTGCAGGACCAGCTTCGAGTAGTCGACCCCCTCCCACTTGGCGCGGGCGCTCTTCGGCGCCGCCGCCAGGCTCGCCAGCGTCGGCAGGAAGTCGACGTGGGAGACCAGCGCGTCCGTTTCGACGGGTTTCGGGAACAGCTTCGGGTTGGAGTAGACGAGCGGCACCCGCGTCGCCTCCTCGTAGAAGTTGAAGTTCTTCTGACGCATGCCGCCGTGGGTCAGGCCCATCTCGCCGTGGTCGGCGGTGCGGATCAGCAGCGTGTTGTCGAAGAGCCCGGTTTCTTCGAGCTTGTCGAGGACGTTGACCATGTAGCTGTCCGAGGAGCGCATCAGGTTGCCGTAGAAGTTGAGGTAGTTGCGTTTCTGCTCGTTGTTTTTGAGTTTCCCGGTCAGGTTGAAGATTTTGAGGAATTCTTCCTGCACCGAGGGCTTGCTCGAGAGGTCTTCGTTGAGCGTCGCCGGCAGTTCGATGTCGCCTTCGAGCCAGGAGCGGTCGTAGTGGTCTTCGTAGAAGGGTTTGCCCGGATAGAAGAGGACGTCGTGCGGGTTGACCAGCGAGATCACCATGAAGAACGGCTGTTCCTTCGCCGCCGCGGTGTCCAGGTACTGCAGCGCGCCTTCGTCGGCCCCGGTGCCGACCGAGTTGATGAAGCGGCCGTCGTTGTCGACCTTGCCGCCGCCGGCCTCGGGCACGGTCTGGTTGGCGCCGGCGTCCGGTGGGTTCCAGCGCATGAAGCCGTACTTTTCGAGGTCGGCCGGGACCGCGTCTTCCGGCGTCGCCGGTTTCGAGCAGTGCCACTTGCCCTTGTAGATCGTCGTGTAGCCGGCGGCTTTCATCACCGTCGCCAGGTTCATCAGGTCGGTCGGCAGGTTCACCTGCGGGTATTCGTCGGCCGGCATGTCTTCCTCGAGCGTGTACTTGACCCCGTGCTGGGCGGGGAAGTAGCCGCTCATCAGGGTCGAGCGCGCCGGCGAGCACATGCAGGCGTTGGTGAAGGCGCGTTCGAAGCTGAGGCCGTGGCGCCGCAGCCGCCGCATCCCCGGCAGGTTCTTTCGCAGCCAGTTCGGCGGGAAGTGCTGGATCGCCCGTTCCTGGTCGGTGAGGAAGAGGACGATGTTCATCCCGGCGATGTCATTGCGCTTCCCCTTCGCCGCGGCCAGCGCCCGCTCGACGCCGGCTCCCTGGGAGAGCAGCAGCGCGGAGGCGGCGGTCGCCCCCGAACCGAGCAGTTGTTTGCGGGTCAGCCCGCCCTTCTCACTGCTCGACCGATCCTTCATGCGATTCCTCTCTGTGGTGATCCCTGGTGCCCGCGGGCACCGTAACATCGGCGGCAGGCGCCGCGGCTGGTTGGCGGAATCGATGAGAGCCTTCTTCGCCGGCATTTAGCCGCCGTTCACCTGGCTCGGCGATCCTGACGGCGTGCAGCAGTCGTCCGCCCCGCGGCCGAGGCGGTCGCGGCGAGCAGGACCCTCTCTCTCGCGCCGTCGCCGTCGCCTTCTCGTCCCCGCCGGCGCCCTGCTGGTCCTCGTCGTCTTCCTGCTGAGCCGCCTGCTCGGCGGGTCGGGGGGTGGGGGCGCGACGGGATCGGCCTCGGCCGCCGCGACGAAGACCGTCCTCACCGCCCGCACCAGCTCGCATCCCCTGCCGGCGCCGATCTCCGGCGAGGCGGCGGCCGCCGTGCCGGGAGGGCTCCTGATCCTCGGCGGACTCGACTCCACCGAAGCGTCGGTCGCCGGTGTCTTCCGGCTCGACCCGGCAAGCGGCAAGCTGAGCGCCGCCGGTTCGCTCAGCGGCCCACTGCACGACGCCGCGGCGACGACGCTCTCGGGCCAGGTGCTCGTCTTCGGCGGCGGCACCGAAACCAGCACCGACACCGTCCAGTCGCTGCCGACCCAGCCTTCGTCGGGAGCCACCGCCACGGTCGTCGGACACCTGCCGGTCGTCCGCTCCGATCTCAGCGCGGTGACGATCGGGCCCAAGGCCTACGTACTCGGCGGATACGACGGCACCACCCCGGACCCGGCCGTGCTCGCGACGGCGGACGGCAGCCACTTCACTCACCTCGCCGACCTGCCGGTTCCGGCCCGCTACATCGCGACGGTCGCGGTCGGCGGCCGGATCTTCGCCTTCGGTGGCGAGACCGGCGACGGCGGCGCCACCGACGCGATCCAGGAAATCGACCCCACCGGGGGCCGCGCCCGTGTCATCGGACATCTGCCGCGGGCGACGTCGCACGCCGCCGCCGTCGTCCTCGGCGGCAGCGTCTACATCCTCGGCGGCGAAGCGAGCGGCTCGGCGACCGACCGGACCTGGCGCTTCGATCCCGGGTCCGGGAAGGTCACCGCGGCCAAGCCCCTGCCGCTCGCCGTCAGCGGCGGCGCCGTTGCCGTCAGCGGCGACACCGCCTACCTCGTGGGAGGGACAGGAGCGGGTGGCGAAGCGCTGGCCTCGGTCCTCGCCCTCAGCCTGCGTCACGTCAAGCGGGCCCCACCCGCCTCGGAAACCGCCGCCAAGCCGCCGCCGTTCAAGGGGCGGCTGATGATCGCCGACCGCGGCAACAACCGCATCATCGTCGTCAACGCGCAGAAGAAGATCCTCTGGCGCTTTCCCTCCAAGGCCCACCCGGCGCCCCCCGGGGGCTTCTACTTCCCCGACGACGCCTTCTTCATCCACGGCGGCAAGGGGATCATCTCCAACGAGGAGCAGAACGAGCGCATCGTGCAACTCGCCTTCCCCTCCGGCAAGCTGCTCTGGTCCTACGGCCATCCGGGCGTCGCCGGCTCCGAACCCGGCTACCTGCACGAGCCCGACGACGCCTACCTGCTGAAGAACGGCAACGTCTCCGTCGCCGACGCCCAGAACTGCCGCGTCCTGGTGATCTCGCCGCAGAAGAAGGTGCTGCACGAATTCGGCGACCCGAGCGAATGCGGCCACGAACCGCCGCGGCTTCTGGGCTCGCCGAACGGCGACACGCCGCTGGAAAACGGCAACATCCTGATCTCCGAGGTCACCGGCTCCTACATCGACGAGATCACCCGCACGGGCAAACTCGTCTGGAGCGTCCAGCTGCCGATCTCCTACCCCTCCGACCCGCAGCAGCTCGGGCCCGATCTCTACCTGGTTGTCGACTACGCCAACCCGGGGGGGATCTACAAATTCGACCGTGCCGGCCACATCCTCTGGTCCTACAAGCCGAGCGCCGGCGAGGGCAGGCTCAACCATCCGAGCCTGGCGGAGCGGCTGCCTAGCGGCCTGATCGCCGTCAACGACGACTACCGCCACCGGGTCGTGCTGATCGACCCCAAGACCAAGCGCATCGTCTGGCAGTACGGGGTGACGGGCAAGCCCGGCACCGGCCCCAACCATCTCCACACCCCGGACGGCTTCGACCTCCTGGCGCCGAACGGGACGACGCCGACCCACTCCTACACGGGCTGAGGACGGCGGCGGCTCAGTCGCCGCCGTGGGCCTCGCGGGCGAGCCAGTCCCACTCCTCCCAGTTGGCGATCCGCTTCCCGTACTCCTCGCGGATCATCTCCAGCGCCCACTCGCCGAGGAACGCGCGCAGCGGCGGCTCCTCCGCGTCGACCAGCTCGAGGATCGCCGCGCCGGTCGCCTCGGGGTCGCCGCGCCGGTTCCGCACGGTGCTTTTCGAGCGCGCTTCGCGGATCGTGTCGTACTCGGGCATCTGCTCGGCCTGGACCGCGGAGGGCCCCGACCAGGCGGTCGTGTAGCCGATCGGCTCGATCAGGGTCACGTGCACGCCGAACCCGGCGACCTCGGCGGCGAGCGCCTGGCTGAATCCCTCCAGGGCCCACTTCGAGGCGTGGTAGAGGCCGATCCCCGGGAACGCCTGCACGCCGCCGATCGAGGAGACCTGGAGGAAGTGGCCCGACCCCTGCGCGCGCAGGTAGGGCAGCGCCGCCTTGGTCACCCAGAGGGCGCCGAAGACGTTGGTCTCGATCTGCGCCCGCGCCTGCTCCTCGCTGACCTCCTCGATCGTCCCGAAGAGGCCGTAGCCGGCGTTGTTGACGACGATGTCGAGCCGGCCGAAGTGGTCGTGGGCTTGCGCGACCGCCGCGTCGACGGCGGGCTTGTCGGTGACGTCGAGCTCGATCGCCAGCGCCTGCTCGCCATGGGTCTCGACGAGGTCGGCCAGGGTGCCGGCGTCGCGGGCGGTCGCCGCGACCCGGTCGCCGCGCTCCAGCGGGCTCCTTTCAAGTGGGGGCGGCCGATTCTCACAGGCCCGCCGCGGCGGTCGGTTGTCATATTGGTGCGATGCGAATCGCCAGCCTGGTGCCGTCCGCGACCGAGATGCTGTTCGCCCTCGGACTCGGTGAGAGCGTCGTCGGGGTGACCCACGAGTGCGACTTCCCACCCGCCGCGAGCGAGCTGCCTCACCTCACCGCGACCGTGCTCCCCGAGGGCCTCGACGCCGGCGAGATCGACGCCGCGGTGAAGTCGATCGTCGGCGAAGGCAAGGCGCTCTACAGCCTCGACGAGGAGAAGCTGGCGGAGCTGGCGCCCGAGCTGATCGTCACCCAGGCCGTCTGCGACGTCTGCGCCGTCTCCTTCGAGGACGTGGTTGAGGTCGTGGCGACGCTGCCCGGGCCGCCGCGGCTCATCCAGCAGGATCCGAGCTCGCTCGCCGAGGTGCTCGAGGATGTGACCCGGCTCGGGGAGGCGGCTGGCATCGGCGATCGCGGGCACGAGCTGCGCGGCGAGCTCGAGGGGCGGCTGGCAGCGGTCGGCGGCGCCGTCGCCGGTGCCGACCGACCCCGCGTCGTCGCCCTCGAGTGGCTCGACCCACCCTTCGTCGGCGGCCACTGGATCCCGGAGATGATCTCGATCGCCGGTGGCGAGGACGCCGCCGGCCCCGCCGGACGCAAGTCGCCCGAGGTCGCCTGGGACCGGCTCGCCGCCCTCGCTCCCGACCTGGTCGTCGTCATGCCCTGCGGCTGGTACGTCGAGGACTCGCACGCGCAGGCGCTCGAGCACTGGCGGCGGATCGAGGCGCTCGGGGCCGAGCGCGTCTTCGCGGTCGACGCCGCCTCGACCTACTCGCGCCCCGGCCCGCGTCTGGTCGACGGCGTCGAGCTGCTCGCCCACCTGCTCCACCCCGACCTGGTCGACCCGCCCGGCGGCATCGACTTCGCCGAGCTCACGTCGCCACTCGGCTGAAGCTTTGTTGTTGCTCCAGGCCCCAAAAGCCTTCGTCAGAGATCGCGCTCGTAGAAGAGCATCGCCGGGCCGTCCGCGTCCTCGACCCCGGTGCGGCGAATCGGTATCTCTCGTCTGTCCAGCGATCAGGTTCCATGCAACGGTGACCCGGTGACGGCCGATCGCCCGGAATCCGTTCCCGACCAGGTCCGAGTCGCCTGCGCCTGGGTCGCCGCTCGCGCCGCCGCCGTGCGGATCGAGGCGGGCGCGATCGAGGAGTACGCGGCCGGGCTCGCCGGCGCTCCAGAACCTCCGCCGGACCCCGCGGCCGACCTCACGGCCGCCGACCGCGAAACGCGCGCCGCCTCTGCCGTCTGCCTCAATGCGATCAACTTCGGCTCGGGCTGGTGGCCGACGATCCGCAAGCGCCCCGGCGCCAGCGGCTTCTCCACGATCGCGGCGGGGTTGATGGACCGCTTCCGGGTGGAGGGGGCCTGGTCGGCGGCGGAGCTGACCCGACTCTCGCCTTTCGACCTTGCAGTGCTGCTCGACCAGGACCCGGCGCACCCCCTGATGGCCCAGTTCGCCGCTTCCCTGCGCGACGTCGGCGCCCACCTCCGCGCCGACCACGGCAGCAGCTTCGGCGCCGCGATCGATTCCGCCGCCGGCTCGGCGCCCGCCCTGGCCACCCTCTTCGCCGGCTGGGAGGCTTTCGCCGACGTCTCTATGTACGGGGAGCGCTCGGTCCCGTTCTTCAAGCGCGCCCAGCTCGCCGCCGCCGACCTCGATCGCGCCGGGGTCGCCACCCTGCGCGACCTCGACCGCCTCACCGCCTTCGCCGACAACCTCGTGCCCCACGTGCTCCGCGTCGACGGCGTCCTCCAGCTCGACCCGGCGCTGACGGCGTCGATCGAAGCGGGCGAGCTGCTCGTCCACGGCTCCCCCGAGGAGGTCGAGCTCCGCGCCTGCGCGGTCCACGCGGTCGAGCTGCTCGCCGCCGCCGCGCCGGGACTCAGCGCGGCGGAGATCGACGCCGCCCTCTGGAACCGCGGCGGCGAGGCTCGCTACAAGGCGATCCCCCGGCCGCGCTCCCGCAACACCGCCTACTGACCGCCGCCGGGTCCACCCGCCCGCGCCGCCAGCAGGTCCTGCCGCTGCGGCGGCGAGAGGTACTTGACCGCCTCGCGCATCGTCACCGCGGAGGCCCGGCCCGCCCGCGGCAGCAGCCACCAGTAGACCTCATCTGGCCGGGTCTTGCCCACTTCGCGCAGCACCCAGCCGATCGCCTTGCGGATGAAGAACTCCTTCTCGTCGAGCATCGCCTCGGCGTAGCCCGCGAAGCGCTCGAAGCCGGCGCCCGCGCGCAGCGGCCTGATCTGCGACAGCAGCGCCGAGCGCCGCACCCAGAAGTCATCGTCGTCGGCCCAGCGGTCGAGCCGCCCAGCCGCCTCGGGATGGCCCACCAGCAGCTCGCCCAGGACGTTCACCGCGAGCACGTCGACCAGCGCCCAGGTCTTCGACTCGCGGACGAAGCGCCGGATCGCCGGCAGGTCTCGGGGGCGCAGGAGGTCGACCCGGGCTTCGAGCAGGAAGACGGCGCAGAGCCGGCGCTCGTGCACCGGCTTGGCCCAGAGGGCCTTCGCCAGCCCGAGCAGCTCGTCGTGGGAGGAGATCGACCTCGCGACCGGCTTCGCCTCGGCGCGGACCTGCGGCACGCTGGCGCCGAGGTGCTCGAGCGAGCTCTTCAGGTAGCGCTTGGCGCCCTCTGCCCGAGGCGCCGTCCCGGCCTCGCGCAGCCGGGCCTCGATCCGCCCGGCGCTGCGCTCGTCCGCGGTCACAGGCCGAGCTTAGGCGGGTGCCGTCTTCAGTAGTCACCCGCAGGCGCCCTCCGGCTTCTCCACGATGCGCCGCCACACCGGGCGGAAGAGGATCCGTTCATGAAGGTCCTCGTCAGCGCCGCCAGTCGTTACGGGTCGACCGCCGAGATCGCCGCTGCGATCGGAGAGGAGCTGCGTGGCTGGGGTCTCGACGTCGCCGTCCTCGCGCCCGAGTACGTCGGCAACGTCCGTGAGTACGACGCGGTCGTCCTCGGCAGCGCCGTCTACATGGGCCGCTGGCTCGACCCGGCGATGGAGCTCGTCAGCCGCTCCTCGGAGGCCCTCAGCTCCCGTCCGGTCTGGCTATTCTCCAGCGGCCCGGTCGGCGACCCCTCCCGCAAGCTGGTCCAGAAGATGGAAGTCGACCCGGTCGACCTGCCGGCACTGCGCGAGCGGACGGCCGCCCGTGACCACCGCATATTCCCGGGCAAGCTCGATCGTAAGAACCTCGGCCTCGTCCAGAGGATCGCCACGGCGCTATTCCGGATGCACGGAGACTTCCGCGACTGGTCCGAGATCAGGCGCTGGGCCTCGGCGCTCGCCGCCGACCTGCAGCCGGCGGCTGCCGCTACGCGAACCGCTTGACGAACTCGAGCGCGGTGTCGCAGACCTCGCGCCAGCCGCTGTCGATCGTCAGCGCGTGGCCGCGGTTCGGGATCTCCTTGATCTCG
>JADGPJ010000101.1 GCA_017882505.1 Solirubrobacterales bacterium
GGCGCCGGGTCCGCCGCGCGCCTGCGCAGCGAGCGCAACCAGGGGCGCGCCGCCGACATGGGCTGGCTCGACCACGGCGGCCTCGGCTTCAACTACCGGCTCTCCGACCTCGCCGCGGCGCTCGGCGTCGCTCAGGTCGAGAAGCTCGACGCGCTGCTGGAGCGGCGCGACGCCGCCGCCTCCCGCTATGAGCAGGGTCTCGCCGGGATCGAGGGTGTCAGGGCCCCGATCGCCGGGCGCGGCTCCGAGCGCCGCAGCTGGTTCGTCTACGTCGTCCGCCTCGACCCCGCCATCGACCGCGACGCGACGATCGCCCGCCTGGCCGAGCGCGGCGTCGCCAGCAAGGCCTACCTGCCCTGCATCCACCTCTTCCCGCACCTGCGCGAGCTCGGCTACGGCGCGGGCCAGTTTCCGATCGCCGAAGCGGCCTCGGCCGACTCCCTCGCCCTGCCCTTCTTCACGGCGATGAGCGAGGGCCAGGTGGCACGGGTCTGCCAGGAGCTGGCGACGGCAATACGATCGCGCTGATGGCCCGCTTCCGCAAGGACCCCGACCCGCGCTTCTGGCAGCTCAATCGTTCGATCGATTTCGACTGGCGGCTGGCGCCCTACGACATCGACCAGTCGCAGGCCCACGCCCGCGGCCTGATGGAGATCGGCGTCCTCAGCGAGGAGGAGCTGGGGCAGATCGACGCCGGACTGGAACGGGTTCGTGACCGGATCGCCGCCCACGGCTTCGAGTTCGACGGCGCCGACGAGGACATCCACATGGCCGTCGAGCGCCTGCTCGGCGAGGAGATCGGCCCGCTGGCCGGCAAGCTCCATACCGGCCGCTCGCGCAACGACCAGGTCGCGACCGACGTGGCGATGGTCGTCCAGGCGCACTCGCTGCGGGCGATCGAGCTCTGTGGTGCCGCGATGGAGCAGTTGCTGACCCTCGCCGAGGCCCACCGCGACTGGCCGATGCCCGGGTACACCCACCTCCAGCGCGCCCAGCCCGTCTACCTCGGCCACCACCTGCTCGCCTACTTCTGGATGCTCGCCCGCGACGTCCTCCGCTTCCAGTTCGCGCTCGACAGCGCCAGCGTGATGCCGCTCGGCTCCGGCGCCCTCGCCGGCGTCAACTGGGAGATCGACCGCGACTCGGTCGCCGCCGATCTCGGCTTCGAGCACGTCACCCACAACTCGATCGACGGCGCCTCCAACCGCGACTTCGTCCTCGACTACCTGGCGGCCGCCTCGACCTGCTCGATGCACCTCTCACGCTTCGGCTCGGAAATCGTCATCTGGAGCTCGACGGAGTTCGGCTTCTGCCAGCTCGACGAGTCCTTCTCCTCGGGATCTTCGATCATGCCGCAGAAGCTGAACCCCGATTCGGCCGAGCTGCTGCGGGCCAAGAGCCCCCGCGTCGCCGCCAACTACTCCACCCTGATCGGCGTCATGCACGCGCTGCCGCTGACCTACGGCAAGGACATGCAGGAGGACAAGGAGCCGCTATTCGACGCGATCGACACGATCGAGCTCTGCCTCGACGTGACCGAGGGGATGCTCGCTGGGATCGAGTTCGACCGCGAGCGGATGGAGGCGGCCTCCGGCGACGAGATGCTGGCGGCGACCGAGGTGGCCGACCTCCTCGTCCGCGGCGGCGTGCCCTTCCGCGAGGCGCACGGGATCGTCGGCGACCTCGTCCGCGACGCCGTCGAGCAGGGCAAGCCGCTCTCCGAGCTGACCCCGGACGATCTGCGGCGGCGTTCCGAGCACCTCGACTCCACCTACTACGAAGTGCTCCAGCGCAGCAGCTGGCTGGAGTCGAAGCGGATCGCCGGCGGCACCGGCTCGGTACCCCTCGCCGCCCAGCTCGACAGCGCCCGCGAGACGCTGGCGGCGGTCAAGGCCAGGGTCGTCGAGGAGCGCTCCTGAGGCTCGCCGCGCAGACGGCCGAGCGGCGCCTGGCGCGCGCGTTCTTCGATCGCTCGGTCCACGACGTCGCCCGCGATCTGGTCGGCTGCCGGCTCTTCGTCGACGGCTGCGGCGGCACCATCGTCGAGACCGAGAGCTACGACCGCGACGACCCCGCCTGTCACGCCTACGTCGGCCTGACCAAGCGGACCAAGACCCTTTTCGGGCCCCCGGGCCGTGCCTACGTCTACCTCTCCTACGGGATCCACAGCCTGTTCAACGTCGTCGCCGAACCCGAGGGCGAGGCGGCCGCGGTCCTGATCCGGGCGCTGGAGCCGACCGCAGGCCTCGAGTCGATGCGCACCCGCCGCGGCCTCAAGCCCGACGCCGAGCTCAGTTCGGGGCCCGGGAAGCTGACCGAGGCGCTCGGCATCGGCCTCGAGCTCAACGACGCCGACCTCAGCCGCGACCCGTTCCTGCTCCTGCCGCCGCTCGGAGAGCCTCCCGCCGTCGTCGTCGGGCAGCGAATCGGGATCACCAAGGCGGTCGACCGCCCCTGGCGCTTCTGCGCCGCCGGCAGCCGCTTCGTCTCGCGCCCGCGGCCCTAGCCGGCGGTGACCCCGCCGCCGCCGCCCGCGCCGCCGCCTTCGGCCGGCGCTTCGGGCGTCCCTTCGGGAGCGGCTTCGGCCGGCGCTTCGGTTTCCGGCGCTTCGGTTTCGGGAGCGACTTCGGATTCTTCTTCCGGCACGAATTCGGATTCTTCTTCCGGCACGAATTCGGAGCCGCCGGTGACGCCGCCGAGTTCGCGGTGTTCGCCGTTCTTCTTTTCGGCGGCGCGGTTGGCTTTGATTTCCTCCCAGGCGCTCATCACGCTGGCCCAGATCAGCGCCGGGAAGGTGCCGCCCATCACCGGCCCGCCTTCGTACAGCGTCGTCATCGGCGTCGTCGAGTCCGCGTAGCCCACCCAGACGCAGGCGGTCACTTCGTCGGAGATGCCGCCACAGAACCAGGCGTCGCCGTTGTTCTCGGTGGTTCCGGTCTTGCCCCACTGGCCTTCTGCGCCGATCTGGGCATGGGTGCCGGTGCCGCTGGAGACGACCGTTTCGAGGATGCTCTTGGCCTCTTCCGCGGTGCCCTGGGAGAAGACCTGTTCGTGGGTGGGGTCGTTGCCGCCGCCCTTGATCACGTGTCCCTCCTTGTCGGTCACTTCGGTGTAGGAGACGGGGCTGTCGCCGGGGCGGGGGGCGAGCGTTCCGCTGACCCGGTCGCCGTTGTTGCCGATCGTGGTGTAGGCGTAGGTCCAGCCGACCGGGGTGACGCCTTCTTTGAGACCGCCGAGGACCATCGCCGGGTTGGTCGAGATCGGGTCCGCGTATCCCGCCTTGTGGATCGTCCCGGCGATCGAGCGGGTCCGGTCCTCGACCGTCTTCCCCTTCAGGCCTTCGAGCCCGAGCTGGGCGTAGATCGAGTTGTCCGAGTAGGTCGTCGCGCAGATGATCGAGCAGGAGCCGAGATAGGAGTCTTCGTCGTTGTGGACGACGAAGGTTTCCTCGCCGTGCTTGCCGAAGTGGAATTCCTGCGGCGCCGATTCAAAGACCGTTTCCGGCGAGATCCCCTCTTCGAGCGCCGTCAGCAGCGTGAACGGCTTGATCGAGGAGCCGGGCTGGCGGTGGCCCTGGGTCGCCAGGTTGAAGGGGGCGGTGTCGAAGTTGGGGCCGCCGACCATCGCCTTGATGCCGGCATTGTGATTGTCGATCACGACCACCGAGGCGGTCGCCGGCAGGAAGCCGAGATAGGAGTTGACGGCTTCTTCGGCCTTTTCCTGCAGCTGCAGGTCGAGCGTCGACTTGACTTTGAGCCCGCCGAAGAAGGCCTTGGAGGCTCCGTAGCGTTCGAGCAGCTGCTGGCGCAGGTAGGCGACGAAGTAGGGAGCCTTGGATTCGAATTTGGGCGGTTCGATGTCGCTCGGGGAGGGCAGGGCGTGCTTGATGCCTTCCTCGTACTGTTCGCGGGAGATGTAGCCCTGTTCGTACATCTTTTCGAGCACGAGGTTCCGCCGGCCCAGCGAGTTTTCCGGATAAGCCTTCGGGTCGAAGGCCGAGGGCGAGGCGATGATCGCCGCCAGCGTCGCCGCCTCCCAGGGCTCGAGCACGGTCGCGCAGGGTTCGGTCGGCGTGCCGCAGCCGGGATGGGCCGCCCCGAAATAGGTCCGCGCCGCCGCCTCGATCCCGTAGGCGCCCTCGCCGAAGTAGATCGTGTTCAGGTACTCGGTGAGGATTTTGTCCTTGCTCCAGTGGCGCTCGAGTTTGTAGGCGAGCGCCGCCTCGCGGAACTTCTCCAGGACCGTACGGCTGCCTTCGGCTTCGAGCGCGTTCTTGACGAACTGCTCGGTGATCGTCGAGGCGCCCTGCTGGGCGCTCTGGCTGAGGATGTCCTTGACCAGCGCACGGCCGATCCCCTGGAAGTCGACCCCGTTGTGTTCGTAGAAGCGCGAGTCCTCGATCGAGACCACCGCGTTCTTGATGTTGGGGGAGATCTGCGCCGAGTTGAGCAGGATTTTGTTCTGGTCGCTGGTCAGCGTCCCCAGCGGTTCGCCGGTGGCGTCGACGACCTCGCTGTTCTTCGACGCCTTGTATTGAGCGAAGTTGTAGATCGCCGGCAGGTCCTGGGAGACGGCCGCCATCATCCCGAAGACCATCGAGACCACGGCGAGGATGCCGAGGCCGAGGAGCACGAAGAGGACCCGCAGCTTCTTCAGCCGCGGCTTGCGCTTCTTGGGAGGCGCCGGCGGGGCGGGCGGAACTTCGCCGCCGCCTTTTCGCAGGCGCTTTAGTCCTAGGGCGGCCATCGAGGGGAAAAAGGAGGCCCGAAGGCCGGATGGACCCGTCGAGCGGAGGCGGCAGTCTAGCATTGCGCCGATGCCGGACCTGACGCGTAACGCGGTCGACGTGCTGCCCGAGGGCAGGCTCGCGGAACAGCTCGCCGGCGATCGGCCGCTGCGGGTGAAGCTCGGAATCGACCCGACCACCGCCGACATCCACCTCGGCCACACGGTCGTGCTGGAGAAGCTCAGCGAGTTCCAGCGCGAGGGCCACACCGTCGTCCTCATCATCGGCGACTTCACCGCCCGCGTCGGCGACCCCAGCGGCCGCTCCAGCAGCCGGCCGCTGCCCTCGGCGGAGGAGATCGAGGCCAACGCGGCGACCTACCAGGAGCAGGCCTTCAAGCTGCTCGATCGCGAGCGGACCGAGGTTCGCCGCAACAGCGAGTGGCTGCGGATGGAGCCGGAGGCCCTGCTCGGACTGCTCGCGCAGACGACCGTGGCCCGCCTGCTCGAGCGCGACGACTTCCAGAAGCGGCTCGGGGCCGGACGGCCGGTCGCGGCGCTGGAGCTGCTCTACCCGCTGCTGCAGGGATACGACTCGGTCGCGGTCGAGGCCGACGTCGAGCTGGGGGGGACCGACCAGAAGTTCAACCTGCTCTTCGGCCGCGACATCCAGGTCGCCTACGGGCAGCCGCCGCAGTCGATCCTGACGATGCCGATCCTGGTCGGCACCGACGGCTTCCAGAAGATGAGCAAGTCGCTCGGGAACTACGTCGGCGTCACCGACGCCCCGGAGGAGATGTTCGGCCGGCTGATGAGCATCCCCGACGAGGCGATGGCCGAGTACTACCGGCTGCTGCTCGGCGCCGAGGTGCCCGCCGGCCCGCCCAACGAGGCCAAGCGGGAGCTGGCGCGGCGGCTCGTCGACCGCTTCCACGGCGCCGGCGCGGGGGAGGGGGCCGAGCGGCACTTCAACCGGGTCTTCGTCCAGCACGCGGTGCCGGACGAGATCGAGGAGCTCGAGATCGGCGCCTACGTCGGCGGCGAGCCCGGGCTCGTCCAGCTGCCGAAGCTGATCGGCGCCGGTTTCCAGACGAGCTCGAGCGAGGCGCGCCGCCTGATCAAGCAGGGAGGGGTCAAGCTCGACGGCGAGCCGGTCGCGGCGGACCTGCTCGAGTTGCCCCGCGAGGCGCTTGTCGATAGGGTTCTACAGGTTGGGAAGAGGCGCTTCCTGAAGCTCGTGGACCGGGCCTCCTGAAGATTTCTGCAGGGGGCTAGGCAAACGTCCGCCGCAGCGCTATACTCCCCCGTCCTTCTGGGGCTGCCCCGTGCGGCTCCATGCGTGAAGAGCGACGAGACCCGTCGCAGAGGCGCAGCGGTCTTTGAAAACTGAGCAGCGTGCACTCCGTGGACCCATCAACAGGTCTGCGGAATGTTTGAGCCCGAATCACTCGGTCACGTCAGCGTGCCGAGATGATCTGAATTACCCGTCATGCCGGTCATCGAGTTTGTGTACCCGGTGACCCGCCAGGCATGGCAGCTCTTCGTAAGAAGTACCTTCACGGAGAGTTTGATCCTGGCTCAGGACGAACGCTGGCGGCGTGCTTAACACATGCAAGTGGTGCGACGAACCGGGGCTTGCCCCGGGGCCAAGCCGCGAACGGGTGAGTAACACGTGAGTAATCTGCCCCGATGACCGGGACAACCCGAGGAAACTCGGGCTAATACCGGATGTGGTGCACAGGTACAAGCCTATGTACTAAAGGAAGCTTCGGCCTCCGCATTGGGAGGAGCTCGCGGCCCATTAGCTTGTTGGTGGGGTAACGGCCTACCAAGGCAACGATGGGTAGCTGGTCTGAGAGGACGATCAGCCACACTGGGACTGAGACACGGCCCAGACTCCTACGGGAGGCAGCAGTGGGGAATCTT
>JADGPJ010000102.1 GCA_017882505.1 Solirubrobacterales bacterium
CGAGGCGGCGCTGGGCTCGACCCCGGTCGCCCGGCCCCGGCGCCAGAAGCGCCAAGCCGCGTATGCAAGCGAGTAGATGAGCAGAACCTCGACGAACCACATCGGGCCCGTGTCGAGGACGGGGTCACTGTGCACGAACTGCCACCAGAACGTGTGGGTCTCGCCGGCCGCGAGATGCGCCGCCCAGATCGCCCCGGGCCAAATAACCAGCGCCCAGGCCGCCAGCGGCACGCCGAGTCGGATGAGCCGGTCGCGGGCGAAGGTCCGCGGGCCCTTGCGGGACACCGAGCCTGGGGTGACCAAACCGGAGATCAGGAAGAACAGCCCCATTGCGAACAGGGCGGCCGGGATCACCACCATCGACAGCGGACTTGAAGGCCGGTCTCGTCGGGGCCTTCTTCAAGGGCAATCTTCCTTCATCTTCACGTGGCCTCCGCCGATGTGACCTTCGACGTGATCGTAAGAGGGCTAGCGAGGGCCGCATCCGCGCGAAACACGAAGTCGTGCGCGGCGAACTACCGACTTGGGGTGGACGCATAGCGGCAGTCCCGACTGCCTAAGCAAGCCGAGATCGCTCCACGATCCGCGGGTGGTCGCGAGAGACGAATCGGGCCCGCTATAGGAGAAGGCCCCGGAAACGGGCGGTGGGGTGAGCCTGTTCGAAGAGGTCGACCTGAAGCCACGACAGAGGAGGTCGGGAGCCAAATGATCGAGACTCCAGGCAGATTGACTCTGATGACCCGCGTTCGAACTCTGCCGCACCGTCACAGGCTCGACCTGGAGCTCGCGGCTGGATCCGATCCGAATGTCGACCCGCTTCGCCGAGAGCGGGCGCGGGAGCTGCTCAGCGAAGGGTCGCGCCGCAAGCTCGCCTGGAGTCTCGAGCGGCTGCTGGCGGAGGCGGATTCTCCCCCTCCCCCTCTTTCCCCGAGGGTGCCCATCGCGCGAGACGCTATCCGTGAGCAAAGCTCGGCGGTCGAGACCATCGTGGAGCGGCTCAAGGCACCCAGCTACGTGAGTCCTCAGGGCGTCGCCATGGTCTCACTGCTCCTCGCCGACGGTGCCGGCCCTCTTTATCGCGGCAACTCGGAGAACGCTCAAGAGCTGGGGAAGGACCTGGATGCCGCGGTCGACGCAATCGATCACGGCCCTGGCCTGGCCGGCTGACGAGCGACCTGCGGGATCCCCAGGCGGGGTTCGCTTTGCTGCCTCCGTTGTTCTCCGGCAAAGGATGCGGGCGAGTACCGATGATCGAGCATCGATGCCTTGGCACCATCCCTCTCCCTCTCCCTCTCCCTCTCATGCGGCCGGCGGATCGTCACCTCCTATTGCATCTTCCCCTTTGTGCCGGGGCTCTCTTCGCAACGGTCTCCGCCCTGCTGGCGCTGTCCGCGCCTTCACGGGCCGCGACCTCCACCGTCAATGCACCCAATGCTCAGACACCGGCCTGGCTTGCCGCGGCGGCTGCGGCCAAATACGAAGGCAGGGTCAAGGGCGCCGGACCGCTCAGCTTCCGGCTCGGGAACGACACCGTGAGGCGATTTCAGGCTTCGGTGACGGTCACCTGCATTTCGGTGACGCCCGCCCGCAGTGAGACCGAGGTCTACGTGGTCGCTCCCACCGGCGCCGCGAAGCTAACCAGGACGGACCGCTTCGAACTCAAGGTCGATCTGCCCAAACAACAGTTCACCGACAGCAGCGGCAAAGTCATCGAAACCCTGTACTCGGTGAAGGCCAGCGTCGAAGGAAGGGTTCCCGGCAAATCCGCCAGCGGCACGCTGAAGGTCAGCTACAACAAGTACTGGACCGCCTACAACCCCTCAACCGGCTTCTACGCCCTCACTCCCGCCTCCTGTTTCAGCGGTCAGGCCAAGATCCCCTGGAACGCGAGTCGCAAGTAGGGAGCCGCTCGGCGCCGGCAGATTGCGAAGGCGCGGGCGATCTCGGCGCGGCCCGATGCGTCGTCGACCTCAACTTGACGCCGGAGCAGAGAGCGCTCGCCCCGGTAGTGCGGGCTTGATGGCGCGCCGGAGTGCCCCGCGGGGGTGGAAGCCCAAAGGGAACGGACTTCGAACGCCGAAGTCATTGCCAGAGACATGACTGGCGCAGACCTGAACAGGCTCGAGAGGTTCGCGGAGGAGCTTCCTCGCTTCTTCTACCTGATCATGGCCGTCGCTCTGCTCGCGGTCTTGGTCGGCTCGCCCGTCTCGGGCCTTCTCTTGCTGATACTCGGCTCCGCCGCCCATGTGGTGCGCGCCTCCCTCGAGGATTTCGTCGAGAGCCGGCGGGCGCGCGAGGACGAACTGAAAGCGGTACCCCGGAGCGACTCGAGCCCGTTCGCCGGGCGACCGCGCCGGTCGCGGTCTGTCGTCCCCGCAGGGGACCTGGCCGATGCTCGCCCTCAGATGGCGATGCGAAGCCGGCGATAGTCGCGGCGAGCGCCGCTCAGTCGCCGAGCAGCTGGTCGGCGCTGACCACGCTGGCGTAGCTGTCGGCGAGCGCGGCGAGGAAGGCGGCGGCGACCGCCTCGGCCGGGACCGAGACGCCGCCGAACTCGAGGTCGGGGGCGGCGCAGGCGTCGTGGACGACGGTCGCCTCGAAGCCGAGGTCGACCGCGGCGCGGACCGTGGCGTCGACGCACATGCTCGTCATCATCCCGGCGACGACGATCCGGTCGATGTCGCGGGAGCGCAGCTCCCGCTCGAGCGGCGTGCGGAGGAAGCCGTTGGGCGCGTCCTTGGTGAGGACCGGCTCGCCGTCCAGCGGCGCGACGTCGGGATGGATCTCGACCCCCGGCGTCCCCGGCCGCATGAACTCCGCCTCCGGCGCGTCCCAGACGTGTTGCAGGTGAACCACCGGCTCGCCCCTCTCGCGGAAGGCATCGAGGAGGCGGCTCGCGGACTTCACCGCCCGCTCCGGCTCGACCAGCGGAAACGCTCCCCCGGGGAAGTAGTCGTTCTGGATGTCAACGATCAGCAGGGCGCGGGCCATGGCGGGATTCTCTCACCGCCCCGGGCTCGAGCAGGTCGCGCCTCAGCCAGCCCAGCGCGGCGGCGAGCGCCGGCAGAACGCAGGCGACGGCGACGCCGGCCCGCCAGCCGGCCGCCTCGACCAGCGGCCCGGCGAGGGCGGAGCCGGCGCTGGCACCGCAGGTGACGGAGAGGCCGAGCCAGGTGAAGACCTCGGTGCCGGTGCCCGGCGGCATCGCCACCTGCGCCAGCTGGTTGCGGACGGTGATCAGCGGCGCCACGCAGAGCCCGCCCAGCATCGCGCCGACGAACATCTCGGGAACCGTCGCCGCCAGCAGGATCGGCAGGCAGGTGGCCGCCTGCAGCGCGCCGAGAATCAGGAGGGCGCGCCGGGGCGGGCCGAAGCTGTGCGGTCGGGCGCCGTAGAGGATCCCGCCGACCGCCGAGCCGACCGCGAGCGCGGCGGCGAAGGGGCCGCCGAGTGCCGAGCTGCCGTGAACGGTGCCGAAGGCGGGCAGGGCGACGTCGAGGGCGCCGAAGGTCGCTCCGAGCGGGACCCCGGTCAGGACCAGGATCCGCACCCCGGGCGAGACGAGCGCCCCGGCCCAGCCGTGTCGGCCGGCGTCGGGGTGGTCGGACGGCTCGATGCTGGCAACGGCGACGAACCAGACCGCACCGGCGGCACTGAGGACGCCGGCGACCAGCAACCCGTCACCCGGTCCCACCGTCGCCGCCAGGACGCCCGCCAGCAGCGGCCCGACGATGAAGATCACCTCGATCAGGATCGAGTCGACGGCGTAGGTCGTCGCCAGGTCCCGGGCGTCGACCAACTGCGGCCAGCGCTGGCGGGTGACACCGGTGAGCGGCGGCGCCGCGGCGCCGGCTATTCCCGCCGCCGCGGCGAGCGCGCCAGCTCCGGCCCCGGAGTGGCCGAGGGCGACGACCGCCGCGAGGGCGGCCGAGGAGACGAGCGCACCCGGGAGCACCACCGGGCCCGAGCCATGGCGGTCGATCTGCCGCGCCAGCAGCGGCCCGGTGATCCCCAGCCCGACCGTGAAGGCGGCGGCGACGATTCCGGCCGAGGCGAAGGACCCGGTTGCCCCGTGGACGTAGAGGACGAGTGCCACCGCCCCCATCCCGGTCGTAAGCCGGGCGAGGACCGAGGCCGCCGCCATCGAACCCACCCCGGGCATCGCCAGGATGCGCCGGTAGGTGGCGAAGCCCTGGGGAGGGGTGCTGATCGTGGGCTCGGCCATCCGCATGAGCCTGCCATGCCGGCGACTCGGCGGAGATCGAGATTGCCCCTCGGGCGCCCTTCGCTTGCAGTCTGAGAGATTGCTTGTATCCTAGTATTCAGGTGCAGGGATCGATCGGACATTGCTCGTGCGCAGCCTTTGCGAACCCGTCGCTCGGCCGCCTGTCTGTCGGGGATCGGCGATGACGATCACCGCCAGCGACCCCAAGCTGATCGGGCTCTACGGCTCGATGGCGCTGATCCGGGCCTTCGAGGAAGAAGCCGAGCGCCAGTACAAGGCGGCCCGCATCGGCGGCTACTGCCATCTCTCCTCCGGTCAGGAGGCCGCGACCGTGGGCACCGTCGAGGCCCTCGCCGAGGAGGACCTGCTGGTGACCGGGTACCGCTGCCACGGTTTCGCACTCGCCCGCGGTGTGCCAGCGGAGGCGGTGATGGCGGAGCTCTACGGGCGCCGCGACGGCTGCGCCCACGGCCGCGGCGGCTCGATGCACCTGCTCGACGTCTCGCGCGGCTACTACGGCGGCTGGGGAATCGTCGGCGGTCAGCTCCCGATCGCCACCGGGATGGCGCTCTCGCTCGTGCGCCGGGAAGCGCCCCAGGCGGTTCTCTGCGAGCTCGGCGACGGCGCGGTCAACATGGGCGCCTGGCACGAGTCGCTGAACCTGGCGGCGGTCTGGCGGCTGCCGGTCGTCTTCCTCGTCATCAACAACCTCTACGGGATGGGCACCAGCGTCGAGCGGGCCTCGGCGGAGCCCGACCTCTTCAAGCGGGCCGGGTCCTACCGGATGACCGGCGAGCGGGTCGACGGCGACGACCTCGAGGCGGTGATCGAAGCCTCGTCCCGCCTGCTCGAGGAGGCGCGCTCCGAGCGACGCCCGGCCGTGCTGGAGGCGGTCACCTATCGCTACCGCGGCCACTCGGTCGCCGACGCCGGCCTCGCCTACCGCACCCGCGAGGAGATTGAAGAGCACCGCCAGGTCGATCCGCTGGAGCGGACGAGGACGCTGCTTCGCGGCCATGGCGTCTCCGCCGAGGAGATCGAGGCGGCCGACCGCGACGCCGCGGCCACGGTGCTGCGCGCCACGGAGTTCGCCGAGTCCAATCCCGCACCCGACGTCGACCGTCTCGCTACCGGTGTCTACGCTCCGGGCAGCGACGCTCAGTTTGAGCGGATGATGCCGGGGAGTCCGTTCGGCGAGCGCGAGCTCGTCTTCGGCGGAGGGCTCGGCCGATGAGCGCCACCACCACAGACCCCCCGGTTGCCGCGCCGGCGCCGGCCGGCACCGAGACGATGACCTACCGCGAGGCGCTGCGGCTGGCGATGCGCCAGGAGATGGAACGCGACGGCCGCGTCTTCGTGATGGGCGAGGAGGTTGGTCTCTTCGACGGCTCCTACAAGGTCACCGCCGGGCTGCTGGAGGACTTCGGCCCCGACCGGGTCCGCGACACCCCGATCTCCGAGGAGGGCTTCCTCGGCGCCGGCGTCGGCGCCGCGATGCTCGGTGAGCGGCCGATCGTCGAGGTGATGACGCTCAACTTCGTCCTGGTGGCGATGGACCAGGTGATCAACCACGCCGCCAAGGTGGGCGCGATGTTCGGCGGCGAGGTTCGCTGCCCGCTGGTCATCCGCACCCCCAACGGCGCCGGCAACCAGCTGACGGCCCAGCACTCCCAGTCCTTCGACGGCTGGTTCGCCGGCACCCCCGGGCTCAAGGTCGTGGCGCCGGCCAACCCGGCCGACGCCAAGGGGCTGCTGAAGGCGGCGATCCGCGACGACGACCCGGTCCTGGTGATCGAGAACCTGCCGATCTACAAAGAGAAGGGTGAGGTCGAGCTCGATCCCGAGCTGATCACGCCGATCGGCCTCGCCGCGCTCGCCCGCGAGGGCTCCGACCTGACCGTCGTCTCTCACTCCTTCGCGACGGTGCGGGCACTCCGCGTCGCCGAGAAGCTGGCCGCCGAGCACGGGGTCTCGCTCGAGGTCGTCGACCTGCGCTCGCTGCGCCCGCTCGACGTCGAGACCGTGGCCGCGTCCGTGGCCAAGACGAACCGTGCGATCTGTGTCGAGGAGGGTTGGCCGACCTACGGGGTCACGGCCGAGCTCGCGGCGCGAATCCAGTACGCGTGCTTCGACGATCTCGACGCCCCGGTCGAGCGGGTCGGTATGGCCGAGGTCCCGCTCCCCTACGCGAAGGAGCTGGAGCTGGCGGCGATGCCGACCGAAGGGCGGATCGAGGCGGCGATCCTGCGGCAGCTGGAACTGGCGCCGTGACCGACATCGTCATGCCCCGCCTCTCCGACTCGATGGAGGAGGGGACGATCCTGGTCTGGATGAAGCAGGTGGGGGACGAGGTCGCGGTCGGGGACG
>JADGPJ010000103.1 GCA_017882505.1 Solirubrobacterales bacterium
CGCGGGATCGACTCCCTCGGCCGCCGCGGCGGCCGGCCAGGCCTCTGCCTCCTGCTTGACCCGGCGCCGGGACCAGCCCAGCTCGGCGCCCAGAACCTCGGCGACGGGATGAACGGAGTCGGCGTCGCGCAGCTGCGGTGCCGCCAGGATCCCGAGGCGGGTCCGGCGCAGCATCACGTCGGCGACGCAGCGGGCCTGCTCGTGGCGGGCGGCGATCGCGACCTCGGCCAGCAGGTCGGGGCGACCGGGGACGATCCGCCGCGCCAGCTTCGCGTCCTTGCGGGCGAGGTCGAGGACGGCGCGGGAGGCGTGTCCGTAGCGAAAGGCGAGCTGGGATATCGAGTCCTCGTCCACCCCCTCCGGCGCCTCCAGATCCTCCTCGCGCGCCTCCATCCCGAGCGGGATCTCGGCGGTGTGGCAGGGCGCCTCCCTGCCTTCGCGCTCGACCAGGCGATCGACGGTCTGCTTCGCCATCCGCCGCCAGGTCGTCAGCTTGCCGCCGGTGATGGTCAGCATCCCCGACGAGGTCTCGTAGAGCTCGGCCTTGCGCGAGATGTCGACCGACTTGCGCGGGTCGCCGCTGGAGATCAGCGGCCGCACGCCCGCGTAGGCGCCGACCAGGCTCGACTCGGTCAGCGAGGTGCCGAAGAACTCGTTCGTCGCTTCGAGGAGGTAGCCGACGTCGTCCTCGGCCGGCTTCGGGTGGGCGATGTCGCCGTCGAAGTCGTTGTCGGTGGTGCCGATCAGGGTGCGTCCGTACCAGGGCAGCGAGAAGATCATCCGGCCGGAGCCGGCGGGGACGATGCAGGCGGCGTGGCCCATCGGCAGATCGGCCTGGTCGAGGAGGATGTGGGTGCCGCGACTCGGTGAGATCCTCGGCACGTCCTCCTCCTCGACGACCTCCTCGGGGCGGATGCGGTCGGCCCAGACGCCGGTGGCGTTGACGACGTGGTCGGCCCGCACCTCGACCCGCTCCCCCGACTCGGCCTCGCCGAAGGCGACGCCGGCGGCGCGACCCTGGTCAAAGAGGACCTCGGTGACGTCGGCTCCGTTGAGGCTGACGGCGCCGAAGCGTTCGGCCTCGCCGAGCACGGTCAGGACCAGCCGCACGTCGTCGGTCTGACAGTCGTAGAACATGTAGGCGTCCTTGGGATCGCGGGCGGCGAGCGCCGGCACCAGCTCCAGGACCTCGTCGCGGTCGATCGTGCGGTGGCGGTCGGGCGACCAGTAGAAGTCCTCGTCCTCCTGCTTCGAGGTGCGGATCTCACGGCGAGCGCGGCCGACTCGCGTCGTCGCCATCACGTCGTACATGTTCAGCCCGAGGCCGAGTTTGCGGTCGCGTCGCTCCTCCCCCAGCGAGGCGACCAGGAACGGGGTCGGATAGACGAGGTGCGGGGCCAGCTGGACCATCAGCTGGCGCTCCAGCAGCGCCTCGCGGACCAGGCCGAGGTCGAAGTTCTGCAGGTAGCGGAGGCCGCCGTGGACCATCTTCGAGGAGCGGCTGGAGGTGCCGACCGCGTAGTCGCCCCGCTCCAGCAGCGCCACCGAGTAGCCGCGCGAGGCGGCGTCGAGGGCGACGCCGGCGCCGGTGATGCCGCCGCCGATCACCACCACCTCGAAGTGCTGGCCGGCGATCGCCTCGATTGCCTTGGCGCGGGTGAGCATCAGTCGAGGTAGGTGACGGTCTCGCCGGCCCCTGGCCGCGCCGGCACCGGACGCTCCTGGCGCGGGTAGCCGAGATGGAGCAGCCCGACGGCGCGCTCGGCCGCCGGCAGGCCGGCGGCGGCTCGACCCTGCTCGGTGCGCAGCAGGCCCGGGGTGCGCCAGTAGCCGGCGAGCCCGCGGTCGTGGGCGGCCAGCAGGACGATGTAGGAGGCGACGGCGGTCGCGTGCAGGTCCTCCTCGTCCTCGACGGGGTCGCCGCCGAGGACGCTGGAGACGACGACCAGGGTCGGGCAGCGGTCGAGCTTGGCGGCGCCCTCGGGGCCTGCCGCCCGCTTCAGCCGCCGCAGCGAGGCTGGACCGACGACGCGGAAGCGCCAGGGCACGGTGAGGTTGTGGTTCGGCGCCCAGTTGGCGAGCTCGAGGAGCTCGGCCAGGAGCTCGCGCGGGAGCGGCTCGGGCGCGAAGGCCTTGTGGGTGCGGCGGGTGCGTATCGCCGTCTCAACGTCCATGAACACATTGTCGCGCTTCGCTCGCGGCGCAAAGAATCAGATATGGATGCTTGCTCGCTCCGCGCTCCAGCAAGGGTATCGGCCGGTCCGCCGAGCTAGACGCCGTAGCGCCAGCGCATCCATGCACGGCGCCCGCCCCAGGCGGCGCCGAAGAGGACGCAGCCGGCGAGCAGGCCCAGCACGATTGCGCCGGCGGTGCTGCTCGAGCCATCGGATTCGGCGGTCTCGGTCGAACCGCTCGGCTGGCTCGAGGCAGACGGCTCCCCGGGAGCGGGGGCGCCGGACCCCTCCCGGACGCGACCCCCGGAGGAGGGGTTGACGGGCTTCGCCCCCGAGATGCCCTGGCCGGATGGCGCTGAGTGTCCGGGGGGGGATCCGGCGCCCGCGCTCGAGGATTCGGTTGGCGAGACGGCCGAGGGTTCGGTCGGGAGCGGAGATCCGGAAGACGGGGGCAGGCCGCCGGAGGTCGGGGAGCTTGCTTGGGGCGAGGGGGCTTGCCTGGGGGCGCGAGGCGGAGGTGAGATCGGGAGGGAGTCGCCGGCGGCGGCGATCAGGACCTCGCCGGTGACCCAGATCGGGGTCTGGTTGCTGGCGCCCGAGTAGCGGTACTGACCGTCGCTTTCCTGGTGGCTGGAGAGGTATTCGGGGGCGCTGACGCCGCCGCGGCGGTAGAGGTCGGGGTTGCGGCCGGCGGCGACGATGCCCTGGATCGCCCAGGCGGTGGACTGGGTGTTGACGGCTCCGTTGCCGGCGAGCGGGAAGCCGCCGCCCTTGCGCTGGGCATTCTCCAGGTACTGGAGACCCTTCTTCGAGGCCTTGGATCCGCTCGCAAGCGCCTGCAGGACGGCGCCGGTGCTGTCCGCGTTGCTGGCGGAGTTGGGGGTATCGCCCCAGCCGCCGTCGTCGTTCTGGGCCTGGCGCAGCCATTCCAGCGACCTATCGAGGCCGCCGGCCGCTTCCGCGGTGCGCAGGGCGATCACCGCGTAGGCGGTCGAGTTGGGCCAGTCTTCGAAGGAGCCGTCCTTGCGGCGCTTGGCGAGCAGCTTGGAGACGAGGTTCTGACCGCCGAACTTGCGCGGATCGACGCCGGCGCCCTCAAGGGCGAGGATCGTGCGGGCGAAGTCGCCGGGGCTCGAGAGCTTGTCGATGTTCCCGCGCAGGAAGTCGACCGGGGTGTGGCCCGCGCGGGCGACGTCGAGCGGGTTGCGGCCGGCGGCCTCCAGCCCCAGCATCGCCCAGCAGGTCGTTTCGGCGCCGGAGTCGTTGCCGGGCGAGGCGCCGAAGCCGCCGTCGCTGTTCTGAACCGAGACCAGCCAGTCGGCGGCGCGGCTGACCGGAGAGGCCTCGGCCCGAGGCGGCGCCAGCGCCCCCAGAACGAGCGCCACGAGCAGGAGCGCGGCGATCCCGCCCCCGCGCAGCGCCGGCCTCAGGCCGGCGGGCGGGTCGACGATCGGCTCCGTCGCGCCTCCCCGCCCCCACTCGAAGCGCTCGCGGAAGCGGACCAGCATCCGCACCATCGCCGGGCCGGCGACCAGGGCGAGGACGACGTTGCCGCCGACGTGGGCGACTTCGAAGGGAATCGCGCGCGCCTCGAGCACGCCGAAGCGCTGCCAGGACAGATCCCCTCCGTAGGTCGCCATCAGGGAGAAGTTCAGCAGAGCCCCGTAGAGGGCGCCGGCAAAGCCGCAGGTGGCGGCGAGGGTGAGGCGTCCCGCGTTGCGCACCCCCAGCGCCAGGGCGGCGCCGAGAATCCCGCACAGACCCCAGGCCGCCATCTGCCAGGGGGTCCAGGGGCCCTGGCCGAACCAGAAGTTGGAGACGAGGGCGGCGAGCGCGCCGACCGCGAAGCCGGGAGCGCCGCCGAGGGCGTAGCCGGCGAAGATGACGATGTCGGTCGTCGGCTTGAGGTTGGGGAAGGCGGCGAAGGCGATCCGCCCCGCGATCGCCAGCGCCGCCAGCGCCGCGACCAGGGCGACGACCTGCGAGGGCGGCCGCGAGCGCTCGTACCAGGCGAAGCCGCCGACCAGGACGGCGCCAAGGATCAGGAAGCTGACCAGCTCCCAGCTCATCGGTCCTCCCCCCCGTCCCCGAGCAGCGCCGCGGCGCCCTGCTCCGGAGTGACGACGCCGGGGACGTCGAGCACCCGCGCGACCTCGGTCGCGAAGTACCAGCCGCCGGAGAGCACGTCGGCGGCGGGACCGTCGGCGATCAGGACCCCGTCCCCCATCAGCACCACCCGCTGCGCGAAGGCGGCGGCGAACTCGACGTCGTGGGTGGCGACGACGACCCCGGCGCCGCGCCTGGCGAGCTCGTCGATCAGGGAGACCAAGTCGTCCTTGCGAGTGCGGTCCATCCCGCGCGTGGGCTCGTCGAGAGCCACGAGTCCCGGCAGCTGATCGCCCGCCATCCGACCGGCCAGCGCAATTGCCAACGCCAGCCGCTGCCGCTCCCCTCCGGAGAGATCCCGGGGATCGGCGTCGACCGCGTGCTCCAATCCCACGACCCGCAGCGCGGCCACTCCAGCCTCCCCCGGCAGTTCGTCCCCCACCCGCTCCCGCACCAGGTAGTCCCCTGGGTTCTGGGTCAGCAGAGCGATTCCGCCGCGGACCTCGAGCTTGCCTCTCACCGGCTCCACTAGCCCGGCCGCGGACCTCAGCAGGGTGCTCTTACCTGCACCGTTCCGTCCCATCAGGGCAACCCGTTCACCTCGCCTGAGCTCCAGATCGATCCCTCTGAGGACGTCGCTTCTCTCCTCGTCCCGCTCGAGCTCGACCCACAGGCCTCTCGCTCGGAGGGCTGGCTCGGTGGGAGGAGGGCCGGACCCCCTCTGAACGGCTTGCACTTCTCGGTTGCCCGACCCACGGACAGCCGCCGACGCCCCACCCGGGCAGGTTGAGTGAGGAGGGAGTCCGGCTCCCCTCGTGCCCTGCTCCCTCTCGGCTTCGAGGGTCGCTCTCGCGGCCCGCACTCCGATTGGGAGCGGGGCGATGCCGGCGAGCGAGAAGAGGCGCGCCGCCGGGGTGGTCAGAGCCGGGTCAGATACGTGGGCCCAGGTGAGAAAGTCGGAGGGGGTGCCATCGAAGGCGATGGCGCCCGAGTCCATCGCGACGACGCGGTCGGCGGCGGCAAGGCAGCGCTCCAAGCGGTGTTCGGCGATGAGGACGGCTACGCCCCACTCCTCGTTCAAGCGACGTAGCAACCAGATCAACTCGTCGCCGGCGACCGGGTCGAGTTGGGAGGTGGGCTCGTCGAGAAGGACCAGGCTGGGACGGGTTACCAACGCTGCGGCGAGAGCCACTCGTTGAAGCTCCCCGCCCGAGAGCGTGTCCACCGTGCGAGCAAGCAAGTGCGGGATCGCGAGGGCGAGGGCGACCTCCTCGACTGCCCTGGCTCGATCGGCCGGGGCGTCGCCTCGCATCTCCAGAGGGAGCTCAATCTCTGCCGCGACGGTGGTCGAGACGATCTGGGTCTCCGGGTCCTGGGCGACGTAGCCGACGGCGGCGGCCAGCTCCCCTGGGCCGGATTCGATCGCGTCGAGGCCGGCGACGTTGACCTGGCCGTCGATCTCGCCGCCGTGAAAGTGAGGGACGAGGCCGCAGGCCGCTTTGAGCAGCGTCGACTTGCCGGAGGCGGAGCGCCCGGCGAGGAGGGTGAATTCGCCGGGGGCAACCTCGATCGAGACGTCGACGAGCGCCTCGCGGGACGCTCGCGGGTAGGAGTAGGTGAGTCCTTCGACCGCGAGCGCCGGCGCGGCGCCGCGGCGGATCGCCAGCTCAGACACGGGACGCTCCCAGCGGCGGCGCGGCGGCGGGGCCGCGAAGATCGGCGGTCGGAGGGCGAGCGATCGCGGCAACGCGGCGCCCCGGCCGGCGGCGCAGGGGCGCCAGGCCGCTGAGGACCAACAGCGCCGAGAGGGCGATCGTCGCCGGGCCGAGGCCGATCTGGATCGTGGGGTAGGTGTGGAAATCGTCGGCGCCGAGCAGCTTGCCGGCGATCGCGGCGAGCAGCACCGCGGCGCCGATTGCGTAGAAGCGCCGGTCAAAACGCGACGCGCGGCTGAAGGATTTGTGTCGCGATCGGCCCCACGACCCTTCAGCCGATCGACGGCGATGCCGCGGCCGATCGAGGCTGTAGCCGCGCAGCTCCAGCGTCGCGGCGACGTCGACGGCGCGGTCGAGGGAGCCGGCGAGCAGG
>JADGPJ010000104.1 GCA_017882505.1 Solirubrobacterales bacterium
CGGTGGCGCTGAAGCCCGGATGAGCGCGACGACCCGCCGCTCGGCCCCGCCGCGACCCGTCGTCCGGCGGCGGCGGCTGGTGGCGTTGGCGGCGCTTCTCGCCGTCGCGGGCGTCGCGATCGCGGTCCTCGCCGGCGGCACGTCGACGTCTCCTCCGGCCCCGGCGGCCCCGTCCTTCGTTCGGGTCGAGCTGGGCGGGAGCACCCTGGCAAGGAAGCGGGTCTCCGAACTGGGCCGGACGGGGGCCGTCGCGGCGCTGCTGAAGTCCGTTCCGGCGACCCGCACAGCCCACGGCGCGACTTCGGTAATCACCTACCGCGTCGACCGCACCGCTGCTTCCGAAGCGGTCGAACGCGCCGTGCGCCGGGGCGGGGGCACGGTCAAGATCGCCGAGCGGCCGGTCGCGTCGAGCATCCAGGTGCCGCTGATCAAGCAGGTTCTGCAGGACGACTGCGAGGTCACCGCCCTGGCGATGGTCCTCGCCTACAGCGGCCATCACGTCGGCCAGCTGACGCTTCAGAAGCAAGTCGCCCACAGCCCGCCCCTGGACCCGACCGTGGCCGCCGACGGATCGGAGGTCTGGGGCGATCCGAGCAAGGGGTTCGTCGGTCGGGCCGACGGCGGCGGACCGGCGGGCGGGTTCGGCGTCTATCAGGGCCCGATCCGGGCGCTGGCGGGCCGGCACGGCGTCGCCCTGCACGACCTCACCGGCTCCCAGCCCGGCGCCCTCTACGCGGCCCTGCTCGAAGGCAAGCCGGTGATCGCCTGGGTCGCCCTCTCGAACGGCCCCTTCGCGACCTGGACCAGCCCCGCCGGCGCCACAGTGCGGATCAACTACGGCGAGCACGCGCTGGTTCTGACCGGGGTCGACCGCGAAACGGTGCAGATCAACGACCCGCTCTCGGGCATGCGCCTGACCTGGCCAAAGTCGCAGTTCGAGCAGACGTGGGCCGGGCTGGGCCACCGCGCCCTCTCGACCCCGACCACGTCTCAATAGCCGCGCCTGGCAAATCCTCGCTTCCGAGGGCGGGGCCCCTTCGGAACCTGCATCTATCAAGGTGATTGGTTTTCTGCTTGACCAGGCGCTCTTTTCGGCCGGTGTCCTGGGCGAGAAAGGCATCCGCTACATCGAGGACTCCTTCTCCCTCTTCGGCGAGCCGACCGTCCCGGGCAAAGGCGGCGATCTCTCGGTCCTGACCCGCTCGGGCGAGCCTCGTGCCTTTGACACCAAGACCTCGAGCGGTGACTCCGATCATCTCCCGCTCTCCTTCCGGCTCGCGCTCAGCTGAGCATTCGTCCGGATCGCGCCTGCATCTGCTCTCCGGTGGGGCGAGACTCGACCAAATCGCCGCTCGCCGGCCGAGCCCAAGGAGACGAGATGGCTAGAGGAAAGAAGATCGATAGGTGGCGCTGGATTCCTTCAGCTGAAGCGTACGCTGCCCGCCGCACGAAGACTGCAAATGCAGCTGCATACACATGGAGTCTGAAGTCAAACCTCCGGGGTCCCGAGCAGCCCTACCAGGTCGGATGCCCAGATGGGCTCAGAAGGCGTACCCGGCGGCGCACCGGACAAGTGGAATGAGGCCGTCACCTGCATGCGCCCGGCGGCCGAAGCAGAAGACGAAGAAGGCGAGGACGGGCGATGACGAATGGGTGACCGGGGAAACCCACACGGGCGGAATAGACATTCACCCAGAACCCGCAGGCCTCAGCCTCGGATCGCCGGAGGGCATCGCTCGGGACGACAGCCGCAACGGTTTGCGCAGCACGCGGTCGGCCTGGGCCTGCGAGAGATAGTGGTTGTCGACCAGCTGGTCGACAACGTGTTCCTGGCGCCGGCGGGCCAACGCCGGGTGGCGCAGCGGGTCGTAGGCCGAGGGGGCCTGGGGCAGGCCGGCGAGCATCGTCGCCTGGCTCCAGCTGAGTCGCCGCGGTGTCGTCCCGAAGTAGCCGCGGGCGGCGGCGACGTCGCCCCAGTAACCGTTGCCGTAGTAGACGGTGTTGAGATACATGTTGAGGATCTGCGGCTTCGAGTAGCGCAGCGAGAGCTTCACCGCCAGCCCGATCTCTTCCAACGTGCCGGCCAGCCCGCCGGAGTGCGGGTAGAGCGTCTTCGCGAGCTGCTGGCCGATCGTGCTGCCGCCCGGGTCCCCGCTCGTCTGCAGGGTTGCCAGAGCGGCGCGGCCGGCGCCGTCGGCGATGTTCAGCGCCGGGTTGGAGTAGAAGTGCTCGTCCTCGACCGCGACCACCGCTTCGCCGAGGCGCCTCGGCGGCGGCATCGGCCCTGCGATGCCGCCGTGCTCCGCGAGGATCGCTCGGACGCGGGCTTCGGCGTCGCCGACGCCGGGCAGGGTGGCCAGGTACAGCGCCCCGGCGAGGACGGCAAGGACGGCGAGGGCGAGCACGACTGCCGCGACCCGAAGGGCCAGCCGGCGCATGCTGCGGCGCCCGTGTGAGCGTCTGGCTCGCGGCGCCGGCAGGCCCTTGAGCCGCGCCCCGGCGGGCTGTGGGCTCGCGTGCATGCGGCCAACTCAAGCACCCGAACCTGAAGCGCAGATTCAGCTCTGAGCGCGACTGAGTTCCCGAGGCGGCCGGACCGTGGCCCCTCGCACCCGGCTCAGCCTGACTCACGACTCCCTCAACGGTTGCGATTGCGACTCCCACCGCGACGAGCACTGCGAAGGAACGACCGAGAATCGGCGTCGAGACGCGGTCCGCGAGCCCCGGCCCCCGGCCGCCCCGATCACGGCGGCGCCACCAATTGCCACTGCGACTGGCAGGTCGAGCGAGCTGCCGCTAGCGAGGTGGGCGACCAGGCCGAAGACCGAGACGGCGGCGACGATCGCCATCGAGGTCGCCATCGCCTCGCGAACGCCGAAGCTGAGGCCGACTATGAGCGCTGGCACGATCACGAAGCCGCCGCCGACCCCGACCAACCCGGTCAGCGCCCCGACTCCGAAGCCGATCGGCAGCATCCCGCTCACCCCCTGTCAATGCGCAGTCTCCGCAGAAGGGCGCCCCCTCGCACCTCGCCGACGTTGGTCCGTCTCGCTTGGCAAACCGGCCCTCGGCTGGCAAGCTCCACAGGTCTCGTCCTCCCTTCCAACCGAACGGGGGCTGATGGAGAAGCTCGCAAAGGGACCCGGCGTCGCCGTTGCTCTCGCACTCGCCGCCACCTTCCTCTTCCTCGCAGCGGCGAGCGCCCCGGGCACCGCCCAGGCCGGGGGGGAGCCGACCGCCTGCGAGTCGGTCTCGCTCGCCTTCGTGCAGAAGACCCTGGGCCTCGGACATTCGACGCTGATCCGAGATCACAGCAACCTCGAAGGGTCCGCGGGCGAGGAACCCTCCGAATTGCCCCACGCCGTCCACAGCGAGTGCGGCATCGGGCTGTGGAGCGGCAAGAAGCCAAGCAGCCGCGCCGCCACGTTCAAAAAGGCCAGAAACGGCCGGGCCGCTCAGGTCGGCGTCGACACCTGGGCCCCGAACGACGAAAGCCCCGACGTCGGCGAATGGGAAGGCAAGGAATTCGATGAACTCACGGCCGAATTTCTCAAGTCTCGGTTCCAGTTCCTGAAGGTCTCCGGACACGCCAAACCGCTCAACCCCAAAGGCGACGGCTACATCGGCGCCGGGCTCCTGGTCAAGGCGACGGGAATCGCGAAGGGACTCGTGGCCGCGGTAGGCTGCTGGTGGGACGAGTCGACCCACCGGGCGATCTGCCTCCTCGACGAGGAGGCCGAAGGCAAGCCGGTGGTTGACCACCTGAACGCGCTGGCGAAGAAGATCGTGCCGAACTTCCTCGGCGCTCCCTAGCTCACCGCCGCCTGAGATAGGGCTTCCGAGGTCACAGCGGCGCAGGTCGAGGACGGGAGGGACGCGGGGGACGCGTGGGGACGCAAAGAGCGACGCCGTCAACAGAGTCAGCTCACGTCAAGTCAGACGACCCGGCAATGGGCCTCTCGGGCTCGGCGAAGCGCGCCACGGTGAAGCCGATCAAGACCGGCACGTGGATCGCGAAGACAACGAGCGAGAGCGTCAACACCACGAGCGCACCACCGCGCAGGTGGTTTCGCAGGAAGGCGTACTCGATCGTTGCGGCGATCGTTGTGTAGGCGAGCAGCGCCCACTTGGCAACTTCGAAGAATCGGCGCCAGGGGAAGTCGGGCACCCGGGTGAGGGCGATCAGGTTGCCGGCGAGCAGCAGGGCCGAGCCTGCCAGCAGCGCGATCGCCGGCCCCAGCGCGACATGCTGGGGCAGGTGGGCGGCGAGGTAGATCCCGCCAATCACGATCAGCGCCAGCGAGGTCATCCCGAGCTGGGTCACGGGTGGCAGGCGGCGCTCGCTCACGCGGCTCCCAGCCTCGTCATGATCACCAGGGTTGCGACCTGCATCAGGCCCAGGATGCCCGCCGCGTAGATGAACCGTTTCATCAACCCTTCGATGACCTCAGGCTTGGGACGCGGCTTCTTCATCTCGACCAGAACCGCGATGTTTGCCGGCTCCAGAAGGCCCAGGGCGATTACGGCCATCACTCCGACCACGATGTAGCTGGCCACGACCCATCCGTGCAGAGCGAAGTTCGAATCAACCGTGCCGGTGTTGACGCCCAGTTGCCAGCCGGCGGCTAGCGTGACGGTGACAACGGTCGGCATGATCAGGACCATCTTCGGCATCAACCGGGTCGTGAACTCGGCCCGCGCCGGGATCGACATCCGCCCCATGATCGGCCCGAGAACGAAGCCGAGGAAGAGGTCGATAATCGTCCACGAGGCCCCGCCGACTACGTGCAGGAACATCAGCGGCCAAGCCTTGTTCACAGCGATGCCGACGATCAGCAGGACCAGGACGCCGGTGACCAGGATCAGACCCTTGCGCGGGACGATTTCGAAGTCGGGGATCGCTGGCGCCGAGGCGGCGAGGGGCTGGGCCTGCCCCTGAATCGCAGTGGTTGCCGCGGCGCCGTTGGCCATGGAGCGACGATACACGCAGGCCTCGGCCACCGCAGAGCCCGCTGCCGCGATTAGGGCATGTCATAACTGCCCAGCTGTTGCACCCATGTGATTCACGATCGTCGACGAGGACGAGCTGTGACCTAGCGGGATGAGCGACCTACTTGGCGTAGGCGCGCTTCGTGCGGTGCAGGGCGATGCGATGTGGCTTGATCCGTGCCGTTCCAGTGACCGACTGCGTGCATTTCGTCGTGCCTTCTTGGCGGCTGCAATTGGTATTCGAGCCGCCTGAAAGATCTTGGACGAAGGAGATGTTGGTACGGCGGTCGAGCTCAGGGAAGCGGCGCTGGCGGCCACGCTCCCGCCTCTACTCGTGGCGGCCCGCCCCTAGACTGGCGCCGCCGAGTGCTCGGCGCTGATGCACCGCCGCCCGGCTTGAACGCTCCCCACCTCGCTCTCGAGTCTGACTCCACCGGGAGTCGAACTCGATCGCGCTCAGGATGCCGGCGTGAACGGGCCGAGCTCGGCGTCGACCGAGATGCCAGCCGGGCTGTGCAGCTTGACCCCGAAGCGCGCTTCCATCTCGGCCACGTCGCTGGCGGCAGCTTCCAGCTCCGGCGATTCCTTTGCGACCTCGAACGCGTCGGGGTCCTCGAACCAGAGCTCGGCGATCCGGTGGAAGGGGGCGGGCCCGTCGCCGAGGAAGTCGCTGGTCCGGGTCAGGACCAGGCGCTGCAGGCCGGGGATCGCCGCCGCCAGCGGGGCGTGGGTCTCGACGTAGTACCGCTCGAACGCCTCGACGTCGTCGGGGTGGGTCCAAATGGCGAAGAGCTTGTACACGGCGTTCCTTTCGTCGGGGTTCCCGACGATCCTCACCGCTCGCGGCGCCGCCGGCCTGCCGCCGGGCAGCCGGGCCGGTGAATGCTCCAAGCCCCGGGCGCGCGGCACCTGCTGGGTGATGCGGTGGACGGTGTCGCCGCCGAGCACGCCGACCCGCTGTGGCGCTCTTCGAGCAGCCGGAAGACGACGCGCTCGTTGTGCCGCCGGACGTTTGCGCGACACCGAGGCTTTCACCGCGTTTCGGCCGAGCGCGAAGTGCCGCTGGCGGAGCGATGACTCTGGCCACGGTCGGGCCCGATGGCGCCCCCGACGCGCGGATGGTCCTGCTCAAGGGCCACGGTCCCGACGGCTTTCGCTTCTTCACCAAC
>JADGPJ010000053.1 GCA_017882505.1 Solirubrobacterales bacterium
GGTCTCGCGGCTGGTCGGCTCGACGCCGAACGCCTGCGCGACCACCACGCTATCTCGCTCCTACCTCGGGATCAGGGCTCAGGCGCGCAAGGTGCAGCGCCGCGGCCGGGCCGTGCTGACCGCCTGGGTCTCCCCCTGCAAAGGCCGCATCGGGGAGCCGGTGCGGCTGTACCGGGGCCGCTCCCACATCGGGACCCGGCGCCTCGACCGCGCCTGCACGGTCCGCTTCCGGCCGCGAATCCGTCACCGCTGGACCTTCCGCGCCACGATCGGCGAAGACGCCACCTACGTCGCCGCCTCCTCACACAAGCTGAGGATCCTGATCAAGCACCGAGCGCGGCGCCAGGGCTCTAAGGGCGGGGGCGGCCGCCCGTAAGGGCGACGAAGGCGCGCCATGCAGGCTTGGCGTGGAACCGCGGCCCGGCGCGGAAGAAGCCGACCGAATCGCAGAAGGTGCAGGAGTCGGGCAGGTCCTTCCAGGAGAACCAGTAGGCGGCCTTGAGGTTGAGCCGGCGGGCGTTTTCCAGCATGAACGCGTAGGAGGCCCGCAGCTGCTTGACCTGCCCGCGGATTCCCTGCTCATAGGCGACCTGGTTGAAGTCGTTCTGCGATCCCCAGCCCATCTCGGTGATGTAGAGGGCGGGGCGATCGTGGTTTTCGAGCGTCACTTCGTGCAGCTCTTCGACCATTTCCTCGAGCGATTCGGCGTCGACGGCGTAGGGGTGCAGCGCCACCCCGTCGAAGCTGCTCTTGATTCCTGGCACCTTGTAGATCGCGCGGAGGAAGTCGGATGCCGGCATGCCCCGGGCGCCCGTCGCCTTCGGTTCTCCGAACAGCCCGCTGAGGATGACTTTGGCGCTGGGGTCGACGGATTTGATCGCCGACCCTGACATTTTCACCAGCTTCGCGTAGTTGGTCGGTGAGACCGGGTAGGCGAAGTAGAAGAAGTTGACCTCGTTCCAGATCTGCCATTCGCGGATCGGCAGCGAACTGCTGACGGGGGTCTGGTACTGGACGCCGGCGGGCGAGTGTTCGGCCCAGAATTCGCCCCCGGGGCCGTACCGCTTCACGGCCGCCTTCAGGAAGGCGGTCCAGGCTGCCCGCTGCCGGGCGCTGTTGACCGGCAGCGTCCTCCAGTTCCCGGACAACCAGCGCGGCGTGCTGTAGAAGAAGGGCAGGACCCGCAGCCCCGCATTGCTGGCCGTGAGGAGGGTCTGATCGAGGCTGCCCCATTCGTAGCCGCCCTTTTCCTGCGGCTGGATCGCCGACCAGGAGACGGCGACGCGGACGCTTTCGATCCCCCCGGCCTTCATGTAGCGGGCGTCGGTGGGCGTCATCCCCGTCTGCGGGACGATTCCGAAGAACCCCTTCGGCGCCGAGAGCGGGGGTTTCGCGGAGCCGGACTGGGCCACGGCGAAGAAGGTCGCGAGGAGGCAGGCGAGGAGCAGGCTGGCGGTCAGTCGTCGTTTCATCGAATCGAGAAAGGTAGCGGTCCGGTCAGGTTGCAACACGGCGGGGCGCCATATGTAGCGAAACTGTCACCGAGATCAATAGGTGCCGCCGAGCTTGCGGTGGTCCCAAGTCGCGGTCCGAACCGGCTTGAACTGGATCGCGACCCGCTTCGGCGCCTGCGCTTCCAGCGCCGCCTTGGCGTCGCCCTCGACCGAGGAGAGCCCCTCCGCGTAGCGCAGGGTCAGCTCCTCGGCGAAGGCGATCACCGTCTCGAAGTCGCGATGGAGGACCGCCTCGGCCTCGATCATCGCTCCGCGCAGCTCGCCGTACTCGTGCCCGGTCTCGACCAGGATCGTCGCCCGCGGGTCGCGTTCGAGGTTGCGGACCTTCTGCGACTTCGCGTAGGTCCAGATCCAAACCTCGCCCTCACGGGCGACGAACCAGAGCGGCATCGAGTGCGGCCAGCCGCGCGGTCCGAGGCTGGAGACGATCGCCACCCGCTCGCTGCCCAGCAGATCCCCGAGCTCGGCCTCGCTCAGGGTGATCTGGTCGCGGCGACTCACCCGTTGAAAGCTACCTGCCCGATCTCGCGTCCCCGGCGATCGGCGGCCGCGGCGGCCGGCAAGCCGGCGAAATAATCGCGAAAGGCACTGACGACACCGGGGTCCAGCTGGGCGCCGGCCTCGCCGTCGAGCAGCTCAAGAGCCTCGCGGCAGCGCTTTGCCGCTCGGTAGGGGCGGGTAGAGGCGACGGCGTCGAAGGTGTCGGCGACGGCGACGATGCGGGCGCCGAGCGGAATCTCGCCGCCGGCCAGCCCGTCCGGATAGCCGTTGCCGTCGAGGCGCTCGTGATGGTGGCGAACGACCGCCACCAGTTCGTCGTCGCCGAGTCCGGCGACCATCCATGCCCCGATGGCGGCGTGGCGCCGGACCACCGCGAACTCCTCGTCGCTGAGCGGCCCCGGCTTGTTGACGATCGCGGCCGGCGTCCCCACTTTGCCGATGTCGTGAAGGGCGGCCGCGCGATGCAGCCGCGCCACCCGCTCCCGCGAGAACCCCATCCGCCTGGCGACCCCGGACGCATAGAAGGCGACCCGCCGCGCGTGGCCGGCGCTGCCCGGGACCCGCGCCTCGAGCGCGGAGGCGAGCCGGTTCAACGCTCGGAGCTGGGAGTCGGGCTCGAGCGCCGAGCGAGGTCCGAGTGGAGTCAAATCTGGTTTCAGTTGCGCGTCCATCAGCGGAGATCGACAGCGTCGAGTACGGCCGTTGGCCGCACAGAACTTCCCTACCGACGGGTTTCCCTACCCGCTAAGCACTCTTTGAACTCGACCCGATTCTAGTGGACGACTCGGGCGTCAATGGGCCGGAAAGAGCGGCGATAGGCGCTCGGGTCCAATAGAGCTAGAACTCGAGAGACTTCGGCACCAGCTCCAGCTCCCGCCACGGGCCCTCGCCGCTCATCGGCTGGGTGCGGCCCTCGAGCCAGTCGGCCTGGAGGTCGTCGTAGTGGGGGCTGGCGGGATGACCGGACTGGCCGGTGAACATCTGCCAGCGCGAGCGGTCGGGGTCGGTCGGATCGGCGACCATCCGCCAGCTCGGCGCCCAGACGGCGCGGTAGGGGTCGTTGGGGTCGTAGGCGATCTGGCTGACGGTCTCCTGGGCGCCGCCGGCGCGCAGGCGGCGGTTGAGCAGCCGCCGCAGCAGCGGGTTGCCGTCGCCCAGCGGGTGCGGGAACTCCATCTCGTGGACCCGCCCCCAGCGCCAGCCCTCCGGGTCGGGGCCGAAGCGCTCCTCGAGGTCGTCGAGGGCGGCGCCGAGCGCCTCGAGGACGAGCTCGTCCCAGGGGCGGCCGACCAGGCCCTCGTCGGCTTCCTCCCAGAGCGCCATCAGGTGCGAGTGCCAGCGCCAGGGCGAGGTGATGTGGGGCATGAAGCCGTTGTCGGCGCGGTCGAGCCAGCGCTCGCTGAGATCGCGGTCGCCGATCGCGGCGCGTGCCACCTCGCGCGCCAGCCGCAGCAGGAAGGCCTGGTAGATCGTGCCGGCGATCGTCTCCGGGTCGAGCCGGCCGTCCCAGCTGCGCAGCCGCTCGATCGCGCTGCGCTCGCGCTGGCCGCGCGGGCTGAGCCGGCTCAGTCGAGCCGCCGCCTCGATCCCCGGCAGCGAAAGGTTGTCGCTCTGCATCGCCTCGAAGCTCTCGAGGTCGTGGCGCTCGGTCTCTCCCAGCAGCTGTTCGATCCGCTTGGCGCGGAAGCCGTCGAGCCATTCGCTGGTGATGTGGTGGGGGTAGTCGTCGCCGACGATGCGGTTGTTGGCGGTGACGAGAAAGCCGCTCTCGGGGTCGATCGTCTGCGGCAGCTCGTCGTAGGGGACCGTCCCCTCCCACTCGAACTCGCCCGTCCAGCCCGGCTTGGGCAGGTCCGGGCAGCCGCCGCGGCGCAACGGCAGGCGGCCGATCAGCTTGTACCCGATCGAGCCGTGGCGGTCGGCCCAGATCAGGTTCGAGGCCGGCGAGGTGTGCCCCTCGAGCTTTGCCACCAGCTCCGGGCCGGAGCCGATCTCGAGCAGCTCGAACATGCCGGTGAAGGCGGTCGGTTCGGTCAGCGTCTGCCAGCTCAGCGCCAGCGGCTCGGCGTCGTCGGCGCCGAGCGCCTCGTTGACGATCGGGCCGTGATGGGTGCTGCGCACGTCGAGGGCGACCGGCTCGGAGCGGCCCTTGACGGCGATCTCCTCGCGGACGATCTCGAGCGGGCGCCACTCGTCCTCGAACAGGTACTTGTCGCCCTCGATCCGCTCGACGAAGAGGTCCTGGACGTCGGCCATGACGTTGGTGAAGGTCCAGCAGACGTCGTTGTTCTGGCCCATGTAGACGCCCGGCATCCCCGGCATCGAGGCGCCGCGGACGAAGCGCTCGCCCTGGCGCAGTCCGACCTCGTACCAGATGCCCGGCATGCTCGGGGGCAGGTGCGGGTCGCCGGCGATCAGCGGCGAGCCGGTGGCGGAGCGGGCGCCGCTGACGGCCCAGTTGTTGGAGCCGCTGGCCTCGGCGGCGAGCCCCATCGAGCGGCGCACCGCGTCGATCTGCTCGACGATCGCGAGCCCGTCGCCGCTCCAGGCTTCCTGGGTGACGACGGGGTGGTCCGCCGGGTAAGCGGGGTCGAGGCGGGCGCTCAGCTCGGGGCCGAGGGCGCGCAGCATGTCGGCCCGCAGCAGCTCCCGCTCCCAGTTGGTCGAGAGGCCGAAGGCGAGCAGCTTGCCGAGGCTGAGGATGTCGACCGGCCGCCAGGGCTCGAACTCCAGTTTCAGCAGCTGCATCTCGAAGGGCGGCGCCGAGGCGCCGGCGGCGGCGGCGTTGACGCCCTCGCAGAAGCGCTCCAGCAGGCCGCGCAGCTCCGGGTTCAGCGCCGCTTCCTCGGCTTCGGCGGCGCGGCGGATGCCGAGCGTGCGCATCAGGCGATCGACCGGCAGGCCCTCGGCGCCGGCCATCTCGGAGACACGGCCGCGAACCGCGCGGCGGTAGAAGTCCATCTGCCAGAGCCGGTCCTGAGCGTGGGAGAAGCCCTGGGCGAAGTAGAGGTCGTTGCGATGGTCGGCCTCGATGTGGGGAACGCCCCAGCGGTCGCGCCGCACCCGGACCTTGCCCTGGAGCCCCACGAGCTCGATCGTGCCCTTCTGCTTCGGCAGCGGCCGTCGCGCCAGCCAGTGCCAGACGGCGGCGGCGCTCGCCGCGGCGAGCCCGGTCCCGGCGGCGCCCGCGAGAAGCCCGACCTTGGCGGCGCCACTTTTGCTCAGGCGACTCATATTGGGTGTTTATCAGAGTCTGGCCAGCTGGCCGAACCCCTCGTTCCCCGGTCATCGAGTCCGCGTTTGTGTCCGCTAAACGGACACGGGCGCAGACTCGGCTACTCGACCAGCCCGTCCGCCAACCGCCCTTCGTCCTCGAGCTTTTCGAGGTGGGCCTCCATCGCCATCGCCGCCATCGGCAGCAGCTCGACCGGGACGTCGCTCCAGGCGTCGGCGAGAAGGGCGGCGCGCGAGCGCTCGCCGCTGTCGAGCGCGGCCAGCAGGCGGCGCTCCCGCGTCCCGCGGTGCCCGACGTATTCAGCCAGCTTGGCGGTCGGGTCGGTGATCCAGGGGCCGTGGCCCGGGCAGATCAGGTCGATCGGCTCGGCCTGCAGCAGCGCCAGCGAGTCCATGTAGGCGGCGAGCGAGCCGCCGCCGGGCGGGACGATCGTCGAGCCCAGCCCGAGCACGAGGTCGCCGGCGAAGCAGACGCCGGTCTCGCTGAGGAAGCAGACGTGGTCGGCGGCATGGCCGGGGGTCGCGAGGACGCGCAGGCCGGCGTGGCTCTCGCCTCCCGACGGGAGCACGACCTCCGCCTCGAGCTGGTCCGCGCCGGCGGTGTGGTCGGCGTGGGAGTGGGTCAGGAGGACGAGCCCGATCCCGCCCCGCTCGGCGGCCGCGGCCCGGATCGCCTCGAGGTGGCCGAGGTCGTCGGAGCCCGGATCGATCACTACACAGGGATCGGCCCCGTGCAGATAGGTGTTCGTCCCTTCCAGGGTCATCGGCCCCGGATTGGGGGCGACGATGAGACCGACCTCCGGGTGGCCGGGGGCCGTGATCAGCCCGATATCTCCTTGGCGATCGCCTCGCGCGCGTCCTCGGGCTCGAGCACGACCAGGTCGCCGGCGCCGCGGAGGATCTCCCGCACCAGCCAGGGCTTGCCGGCGTAGGGGAGCTCGACGACGACGGCGCCGTCGGCCAGCTCCTCGACCACGGTGCGCTCCTCGCGCAGCCAGCGCGCCCGCTCGGGGGAGACCCAGACTCGGGCGACCTCGGCGGTCGGCACCTCGCCGTGGGTCATCCAGCCCTCGACTCCGGCGAACTCCTCGACCTCGGCCCGTGGCTCGAACCTCTCCTCGGAGAGGTTCGCCTCCTTGATCCGGTCGAGCTTGAAGTGGCGGACGCCGCTCTTGGTCAGGTCGTAGCACTCGACGTACCAGCCCTCGCGCCCGTTCTCGAGCCGGTAGGGCTCGACCCGGCGGTCGGTGAACTGGTCCTCGTTCTCCTTGTAATAGGAGAGCTCGAGCACGCGGCTGCCGGCGATCGCGTCGTTGATCATCCGCGCCACCGCGGCGTCGCCGCCGCCGGCCGAGGCGATCTCCAGCCCCTCCTCGGAGGGATCGTGGCCAAGCGCCTTGACGATCTTCTCGCGGGCGCTCTGCAGGTCGCTCTGGGGCAGGTGGTCGCCAAAGAGGTCGATCGCCGCGACCAAGGCCTTCGCCTCCAGCGGCAGCAGCCGCGCCGGGCGGGCGAAGTTGTCGCCATAGGGCTCGGAGTCGACCTCGATCTCGTCGCCGATGAATTCCGCGTAGAGGACGTAGGTGCCGCCGCCGAAGTTGACGACGTTGAGCAGCTCGACGTCCTCGCGCAGCTCCTCGTCGGTCAGTTCGAGACGCTGGCGCAGGTCGGCGACCTGCAGCCGCTCGCCTTCTTTGGCGGCCTCGATCAGCATCCCGGCGAGGGTGACCAGGCGGGCGAAGCGCTCGGGACGGATCGCCGCCTCGCCGCGGCCGCTGGAGCGCGTCCGCCGCGGCGCGTCGCGCAGCGGCCGGTCGACGATCTTGGCCGGCTTGAAGCCGTTCTCGTGGCGGTCGCGGAGCAGCGCCCGGCGACTCTCGGCCTCCTCGCGGAGATCGTCGGGCCCGAGCACCTGGGCGTTCGCCCGCCAGCGCAGGACCCAGGCGATCAGCTCGCGGTGCGAGGCGTAGCTGGTCTCGAAGATCTTGCCCTTGCCCGACGCGCCGTCGGACTTCTTGGCGTCGCGGATCTCGCCGTAGGTGCCGAAGTCGCGTTCGATCAACCAGGCGATCCGCTCGCGGATGAAGATCTTCGCCGTCCCCTTCGTCTCGCCGAGCTGCCAGTCGGCGCGACTGCCGTAGTCGCGGCGGTCGAAGTTCTCGGGTGGGGAGAAATCGTGCTCGGCCTTGGAGGCGTAGCCGACCTTGCCCTGGATCCGCGAGAGCCGGAAGACCCGCACCGCATCGCGCTCGTGCGAGTGGCCGATCAGGTAGAACTGGCCGCCGCGGAAGACGAGGTGGAAGGGATCGACCTTGCGCTTCTCGGTCTCGCCCCGCTCCATCGTGTAGTAGGTGAACTCGATCGTCTTGCGGCGCGAGATCGCGGTCTCGATCTTGGACAGCCGCTGGGAGAGGTCGCGGCCGCCCGCCGAGGCGGTCATCGCCATCTCGACCGGGGCGCGCTCGCCCTCGTTGAGCGGGTTCGGGTGGCCCCAGGCGACCTGCTGCAGAGCCAGCCGCAGCGGCTCGGCGTAGGCGAAGCCGCCGTCGGTCAGCAGCAGCAGCGCCGTGCTCAGCGCCGCCAGCTCTTCGTCGCTGAATTTGATCGCGTCGAGGTAGAAGTTCTCCGGCGGCAGCGAGTAGAGCTCGGCCTCGAAGAAACCCTCGCCCGGCTTCTCGACGCCGAGCAGGATGCCGAGGCTCTCCAGCTCCGCGCGGTCGGCGTAGAAGCGGCGCGCGAACGCGTCGTCGTTCATGTCGCTGTACCCCTCCACCTCCCGCTTGATCTCGAGCGCCGAAACAGGCCTGCCTTGGGCCATCAGGAACGAGATCAACGAGAGCTGTCGAATCAGCTTCTCGGTGTCCTTCGCCACGTTGCGCAGGATAGTGTGCGGCTAACGCCATGGACATCCTGCGCAACCTCTTCGGCAGCCTTACCTCCGGCATCATCCGGCTTCTGGTCACCGTTGGAATCCTCGCGGCGGCCTACTTCTTCATCGTCAAGCCGGTCCTGAAGACGACCGACAACGCGATCAACAGCGCGAACAAGAGCTTCGAAAAGTCATTCGGCCCCAACGGCGCCAGCCTCGACGACATCAGCAAGACGATCAACGAAGTTGACAAACAGGTCCAGGTGCAGATCACGCGCTCGTTTCACACCGCGAAGAAGAACGGCAACCCGAAGAAGCTGATCCGCTGCGTTCAGCATGCCCAGGGCAACGTCCACAAGATCCAACGCTGCACGGTGAAGTTCTGAGGCGTTGCGGTTGACCGCGATCCTTTAAGGATCTGTCCCCAGCTTTAAGCTTAGATCTCTATCCTTAAAGGATGCTGCTCAGGCTTAAAGGTTGGCCCGACCCCCGATGACCGCCGGTAGAGGGCACTACGTCGAGTTGACCTGGACGCCGGATTTCAGTCACGGCAGTGGTCGCCAGCGCAAAGCGCAACGTTACGAAGCGTTTGTCCCTGGACGGATCGCAGACGATGAGCCGGTCTTGGAAAGCTCGACGGTCGCGCTGGCCGAGCGGGCGGGAAGCGCTGTGAGAGATCTCAACTCAAACGCCTCGGGACTGGTCTCACTGGAGGTAATGGGTCGGCAATTGCTGCGCTCGGAGGCTTTGGCCTCATCCCAGATAGAGGGCCTCAGCATCTCGCACCGGAAACTCGCGGAAGCCGAGCTCGAAGGTCGCCACGGACATCACAAGGCAAAAGAGATCATGGGCACGATCAAGGCGCTGGAACGGGCCATGGAAATCGGCGGACGAGCCGGTGCGCTGGACGTCGAGGCGATCGTCGACATCCACAAGGAGCTGGCGATCGTGCCGCCGCTCGACAAGATCGCCGGTCAGATCCGGGAAGAGGCTAGCTGGATAGGCGGCAGCGCACCTCCCAATGCTGAATACGTCGGTCCGCCCCATCAGGAGGTCCGGCCTCTGCTCGATGACCTCTGCCACTTCATGAATCGAGACGACATCTCTCCGATTCCGCAGGCGGCAATCGCGCACGCGCAGTTCGAGCTCATACACCCGTTCGGCGACGGGAACGGGCGAGTCGGACGTTGCCTGATCCACGTTCTTCTCCGCAGGCGAGGACTTGCGCCCGCGTATGTTCCCCCGATCAGCCTCGTCCTCGGCGCAAACAAGGACGCCTACATCGCTGGCCTCCAGGGCTTTCGAGCCGGCAGCACCGACGAGTGGATCAAGCAATTCGCCCGCGGCGCGGAGATCGCCGCCGAAAGAGCTCGAGAGTTCTCCGCGGAGGTCACATCGCTTCAGGAGAGCTGGCGAGAGCTGGTGAAGCCTGTGCGGAGCGACGCGGCTGTCCTGCCACTCATCGATGTCCTGCCGAAATATCCGGTCATCACCGCGGCGGTGGCGGAGAAGGAGATTGGCCGCTCACGACCGGCAACCATCAGCGCGCTCTCCCAGCTGGGCTCGGTGGATGTCCTCAAGAGGCACCGAAACCAGAAGAAGGGCGATAGCTGGGAGGCGAAGGACCTTTTCCAGCTCCTCAGTTCGTTCGAGGAGTCGGTCCGCCTACCCGCCGCCTGAGCTGGAGACCTCGGCGCTCAGGCCGCGCGCTGGCCGAAATACGCCGAGCCGGACAGCGCCCGGTCGAAGCCCGACCAGGACTCGCCGGCGGGGAGCTGGCGCTCGAGGCGGTCGAAGCTGCCGAGGCGGCCGCCGAGGTTGTCGATCATGTGGACCAGGACCGCCTCGCGGGTCGCCGGCACGACCGGCGACCCGTGCTCGAGCTGGCCGTGGTGGCTGAGGATGATGTGGAGGACGCACTGGGCGAGCGCCGGATCGAAGCCGGGGATCTCCTCGATCGCCCGGCGCACCGTGTAGTAGCCGAGCGGGATCTCGCCCTGGAGGCGGCCGGCGTCGGTGAGGTCGATCGCCAGCGGGTCGTCGTTGTAGGCGACGGTCTTGCCGATGTCGTGCAGGAGGGCGCCGGTGACGGCGACGTCGCGGTCGATGCCGGGGAAGAAGTTGGCGGCGGCGCTGACCGCCTGCGCGACCGAGAGCGTGTGCTCGAGCAGCCCGTGCCGGTAAGCCTGGTGGTAGACCTTCGCCGCCGGCGCGTCGCGGAAGCGGGCCCAGGTCTCAGAGCCCTCGCCGAAGAAGAGGTCGAGCAGGTGGCGCAGCTGCGGGTCCTGAACCGTCGCCAGCAGCGAGCGCAGGTCGCTCTCCAGCAGCTCGACGGAGACCTCGGACTCGGCGGCGAGTTCCTCGGTCTCGTACTCGTGCGGCTCGGCCTCGCGCAGCTCGGCGACCTTGATCTTCGACCCCCAGCGCTCGCTGACCTCGAAGACGCCGGTGACGAAGACCGGGCTGCCCGGAGCCGCCAGCGCGTAGAGCGCCTCGGCGTCCTCCCAGGAGACGGCCTCGGCGGTGCCGGTGGCGTCGCCGACGCTGAGCCGCAGCCAGGGCTCGCCGTTGCGCTTGCGGCGCAGCTCGCGCTCGCGCACCGCGTAGACGCCGCGCACCCGCTGCCCGTCCTCGCAGTCGCGCAGCGCAACCCGTTCGGTCGGGGTCGGGATAGCCGTCTGCTCTGGCATATCCCGACCCAAATTAGAGACGGCCTCAGACGTTGACCTCGGCGCTGGCGTGGCCGACGATGTTCTCGACCAGCTCGTCGCGCTTGGCGTCGTCCAGGCTCGGCGATCTGCTCCCTGCCGGCAATCACGCCGCCAGGCTACCTAATTTGGAGTCATTCCAAAGTAAGGATCTTGGGAACGGCCTCGGCGGTGAGGAGTCCGGTCTCCGCCGTCAGCTCGGCGGCGACCTCGAACCAACGCTCGCTGCGCGAGGGGGTGTCGATCAGGCTGACGACGATCGGGACGTGGCGGCGCAGCGCCAGCAGGCGGTCGCCATGGGGAGCGTGGTCGCCGTGGTACCCCCAAACTCCGCGCAGCGCCGTGGCGCCCGCCGCCCCCTCGACCCGGAGGCGGCGGATCAACTCCAGGTACAGGGGGCGACCGCCGTGCTCGGATCGCTCCGAGCAATAGACGCTGATCCGGGTCCAGCGCTCGGGATCTTCGGGGCCGGGAGGAGGAGGCGGCTCAGCCAGGTCGGCGCCATCGCGGCGGCAGACGCGGACCGCCTCGAGGGTTGCGAGCGGCGGGTCCTCCTCGCTCTCCAGCTCCCTCATCGCGGCGGCGATCCGCTCGCGCTCGCCGACCGCGACGACCATCGCCGGCACCCAGCTGTTGGCGGAGAAGAAGCGGGCGCGGAGGCGCCGCCCGGAGGCTGCACCGTCGACGCCGACCAGCGCCGTCGCCCCGCCGACCCCGTGCCGGTGCAGCGCCGCGACGACGCCCACGTGGGCGGGCGAGCCCCCGCGCCGGGCTCCGCGCCCCAGGTAGACGGTCAGCTTCACCTCGCGGTGAGGCTCGTCCTCGGGGCGACGATCGTCGCCGACCAGACGGGCGCGCTCCATCGTCAGCAGGCCGCCGCCGGCGATCGCGGCCAGCTCGGCGGCGACGGGCTCGATCCGCTCGGCCCGGTCGACCGCGATCGCCAGCAGCGGCAGGTCCTCGGAGAGCGAGAGCAGGCGGTCGCTGTGGAGATGGTGCTTGGCGCCGAAGCCCTCGGCCCCGCGCAGCAGCACGCCGGCGGCGAGCCGACGGCGCTCGAAGAGGTCGAGGGCGGCCTCGGAGAGGAAGCGGCCGCGGTGGCGGTCGTGCTCGCCGAAGTAGAAGCCGAGCTTGAGCGCGTCCCCGCCAGTGCGCGCACTCACAGCAGCCCTCCGATCCAGTGCCCCAACGCCACCGCCGCCAGGCCGGCGAGAAGCGAGAGGCTGATGTTCAGCCAGAGCGCCCGCGCGTCGCCGACCTCGCCGAGCCGCTGGGACTCGAACATCCAGGTCGAGAAGGTCGTGTAGGAGCCGAGGCCGCCGCCGGCGACGATCGTCAGCGCCGCTCCGTGCAGGGCGACGCCGGAGACGAACCCGAGCACGGCGGTGCCGCTGAGGTTGACCGCCAGCGTTCCCACCGGGAACGAGCCGGAGGCACGGTCCGACACCGCCAGATCGAGCGTGAAGCGAGCCAGCGCCGCGACCCCCCCGACCAGCGCCACCCCGATCCAGGTCGGCGCGCTCACCGCACCAACCTCGTCCGCCGCACCGCCGCCGTCGCCAGATGCACGCAGGCGAAGCCGCCGATCAGGGTCGCCGAGGCGTACGCGACCGCGAGGCCGAGATGGCTGGCGTCGAGCATCTCGAACAACTCGAGCTGGAGCGTCGAGAAGGTAGTCAGGGCGCCGCAGAGCCCGGTCCCGAGGAAGGGGCGCCGATAGCTCGACGGCGGCAGTCGCTCCTGCAGCCTGGTCACGAAGTAGCCGAGCAGGAGCGCCCCGGCCATGTTGGCTGCAAAGGTCGCCCAGGGCCAGGCGTCGGCTCCGTGCGGGGCGGCTTGCGCCAACCCGACCCGGGCGAGCGCGCCGACCAGGCCGCCGGCGTAGATCGCCGCCATCTCCCTGCGGTCCAGTCGCGGCATCTGCATTCTGAGCGTGCCTCCTATCAGCGTCGGTGGACGTTGGTAGAGGCCATCAGCGGCTCGAAGCCACGGTTATGGAGCGAGCCTCATCGCTCGCGGCGAAGGATAGACGGCTCGCCCGCCGCGTTTGCGGGCCGCTTGCGTCCGGCGCGGCCCGGGCGTAGTTTCAAAGTTCCAAAAATCACATCTAAATTATTGGGGCTGGCATGCGGTTGTTGAGAGGCCATTTGACTTACGCCAACGTGATTGCGACGTTGGCGCTTTTCTTGGCGCTGACGGAGGGGTCGTCTGGGCGGCGAACAAGATCGGCGCCAAGCAGTTGAAGGCGAACTCGGTCACCACCGGGAAGATCAAGAAGAACGCCGTCACCGCCGCGAAGCTCAAGGCCAAAGCGGTGACCAACGCCAAGCTCGCGGACGGCGCCGTCAACTTCGCAAAGATCGCGGCCGGCACCAACGTGATCGCCAGCGCGACCGGCGGGCCGGTGGCGGTCAACTCCGTCACGACCGCGATCCCGATACCGCTCACGGGCACGACCTCGTTCACGCCGCAGGCGGGCGTGGTCGATCTGCTCAGTGTCGAAGCCAGGGGCATAAACCTTGCCCTCGAACCGGGAAAAACCTCGTGCAGTCCCATAGTTCAGCCGTTGATCAACGGCAAACCCTTCGAGGTGTCGAGCGGCTTCCTGGCCCTCAGCTCCGTCCCGAGCGTCGCCGACGAATTCAGCCCGGTGCCATTGGACAGCGAGACCGGGCCGGTCGGCCTCGGCCAGCCCGGCGTGGCGCAGCAGATCTCGATGCGGGTTTTCGGCGACAAAGAATGCACGGCGACCTCGCAGGTGGCGGTCACCGTCTCCGTGACCCAGTTCAAGTAGCGCCTGGCGGAAAACCGCACCCGGGTCGGCGGCTCGCTCCATGGATCGAGCCGCCCCCGGGTGCGAGCCTCGTCGGACTGGAGCAGAGACCCGATCCGAGGAGGAGAGATGGGAACGCTGACGCAGTATCTGAGCAACGCGCAGGCCGCGACGATGAAGTCGCAGATCGAAGAGAGGACCGGCGAAGAGGTGATCGCCGCCGGCCAGCTCAAACAGGGCAGGACGCCCTCGATGGCGGCGATGGTGACCGGCGCGGCGCTGTTCGAGGTGCTGCGGCCGCGGCACTCGAAGTCGCTGCCTAAAGGCTTCGCGCTGGCGGTGACCGCCAACCGCCGGCCGAACATGGACGGCGACCCCGAGACCGACGAGCTGATCGCGCTGCTGGGCAAATGAGCGGCGAGCGCAACCCCATTCGCGGGGATGGCGTTCGCGCCGGCCCTCGGCCGGCCACCAGAGGGGCTCGCCGCCTATTCGCTGGCGGAAGACCGACACCCGCTCAGGCGTAGAGCTCGCCGAGGGCGGCGTCGAAGACTTCGCTGTGGCGGTCGACCTGCTCCGGCCGGGTCGCCGGAGACATCAGCGCCATGTTGTGGAAGGGGGTGATGAGGACGCCGCGGTTGAGCGCGTGGAGGTGCAGGTAGCGCTCCAGCGACTCGTCCCCGAGCCCCGCCGCCTCGCCGCCGTCGCGCGGGGGCCGCGGCGAGAAGCGGTACTCGGCGCGGCAGCCGAGCTGGACCACGTGCCACCCGGCCCCGTGGCGCGCCAGCGCCGCCTCGACCCCGGCGACGAAACGGGTCGCCAGCGGCTCGGTGCCCTCCCAGGCGGAGTCGTCGAGGACCTCGGAGAGCGTGGCGCGCGCGGCGGCGAGCGAGAGCGCGTTGCCGGCAAGGGTGCCGCCGACGCCGCCGGTGTCCTCGACGTCGGCGCCGGGCGCGCCGAGCAGGCGCTCCCCCAGCTCCGGCCTCATCCCGAAGGCGCCGGCCGGGACGCCGCCGGCGATCGCCTTGCCGAGCGTGACCATGTCCGGCCGCAGGCCCCAGCGGCGGGTACAGCCGCCCGGGCCGGCGCTGAGCGTGTGCGTCTCGTCGATCGTCAGCAGCGTGCCGGCGGCGGCGGTCAGCTCCCGCAACCCCTCGTGGAAGCCCGGCTCCGGCAGGACGATGCCGATGTTGGTCAGCGCCGGCTCGGCGAGGACGCAGGCGACGTCGCCGGCGGCGAGCTCGCGCTCGAGGCCGGCGAGGTCGTTGAACTCGACCACCCGCGTCGTCTCCGCCAGCGGCACGGGCGCGCCGACGTTGCCCTCGCGGGAGACGACCTCGCCGCCGGCGCCCAGAGTGGCGAAGCTCTCGTCGACGGTGCCGTGGTAGCAGTAGTTGAAGACCAGCACCTTGGGGCGGCCGGTGAGGTGGCGGGCGACCCTGATCGCGAAGCGGTTGGCGTCGGTCGCGGTCAGGGTGAACTGCCAGCGCAGCGTCCCGAAGCGGCGGCTGAGCTCGGTCGCGACCCAGGCGGCGTCCGCGGTCGGCAGCATCGCCGTCGCCCCGGCCGCGTAGCGTTCACGCACCGCGGCGAGTACCGGCGCCGGCGCGTGACCGGCCATCGCCCCGGTGTCGCCGAGGCAGAGGTCGGCGTAGGCGTTGCCGTCGACGTCGACGACCTCCGCCCCCTCGGCGCGATCGAGGTAGACCGGGTGGGGGCCCGCCCAGTGCGCCATCCAGCTCATCGGCACTCCGGCGAGCAGCGACTCCGAACCCTGCTCGAAGAGCCGCCGGGAACCGGCGTGGCGCTCGCCGAAGAGCGCCTCCTCCCGGGGAAGCAGCCGGCCGAGGCGGGACCGCGCGGACTCGGGCAGGTTCGCCGGCATCGTCGGACCTGAGTATGGCGGGCGGAGCCGCGGCGGCGGCGACGCGCCGGGCTCAGCAGAGACGCGCCAGCTCGTCCTCATAGGTACGGGCGAGCGGCTCGGGATCCGCGATCAGGGCGGTGTCGGTCATGAAGCCGATCGTGACCTCGCCGGCGTAGCTGAGGATGCTGACGGTCATCCCGATGCTGCCGGAGCAGGGCGCCCAGACGAGGACGCCGTCGACCGGGACGCCGACGAAGCTCAGCTGCTCCGCGGGCCCGGGGACATTGGTGACGACCATGCTCGCCTTGTCGGTGAAGAAGCCGATCAGCCGGTCCTCGACCCACGGCGGCGTGATCCCCATCGCGTTCAGCAGGCCGAAGGAGATCGGCGCCTCGTGGGAGTCCTTGACGGCGTCCATGTTGCTGCTCACCTGCCGCAGGCGCTCGGCGGGGCGCAGCTCGCCGATCGGCAGCTCCAGCAGGATCAGGGCGAAGTCGTTGCCGAGGTCGGCGGCGATCGGGCGGTCCTGCGGCCGCAGGTTGACCGGGATCATCGCGTGGATCTCCTCCGGCAGCCGCCCATCCCCCCGCAGGTGCTCGGCGAGGGTGGCGGCCAGCGCGCTCAGCAGCATGTCGTTGACGGTGACCCGGCGCCGGTGGCAGGCGTCCTTGATCCGCTCCAGCGGGAAGGGGCTCGACCAGGCCACCCGGCGTGCTCCCGAGAGGGGTTGGCGCAGCGCCGTCGGCGCGTCCGCCGGGGAGGCGAGGAGCTTGGCCGCGGTCGAGACGTCGCGGAGCGCGCCCGATGCGATCTCCTGCAGGTGCCGGGGATGGGCGAGAGACGCCGCTCCCTCGTGGACCGCGGCAGCGGCCAGGGAGCCCGCCGCGGAGGCCACCTCACCCGGCGCCGCGGCGAGGCGCCCGAGGGCGCTGGGGGCCGGGCGGGCGGGCTGCGGCTGCAACTCCGCGTCCAGGCCGTCGGTGATCGAGAGCATCACCTGGCCCAGCGCGATCCCGTCGGCGATGCAGTGATGGATGCGCCAGAGCAATGCCGAGCCCCCTTCGTAGCCCTCGATCAGGTAGGCGTGCCAGAGCGGCTTGCCGGGGTCCAGGGGCGGGGTGATCAGGTCGCTGACCATCTCCTCCAGCGCCGCCCGATCGCCGGGCGGCGGCAGCGCCAGACGATGCAGGTGGTTGCCGAGGTCGAAGTGGGGATCGGCCTCGAAGGCTGGGGCGCGTCCGAGGCGGTCGGCGACGCGCTGGCGGAAGCGCGGAAACCGTCCCACCAGCCGCTCCTCCATCACCTCGGCCACCGCTTCCACCGGCGGCGTCGCGGCGAGCGTCATCAGCCCGTTGACCACCATCGGGTTGGTCGGGCGATCCATGTGCAGCCACGCCGCGTCCGCGGCTGGCATCGCTTGACGGCTGGACTCGTTCATCCCACCCCCTTCGGCATGGAAACAACGTAAGGCCGCGGCACCGGTGACGCCATCGGTGGTGGGCCGCGCTCCCGGCTCGGAAAACCCGCACCCCGGCGGTGGTGGCGGTGCTGTTCGGCGCCCGCCCGCTCAGGCGCGCGAGGAGATTCCGGCGCGGCTGGCCGCCCAGTCGAGCGCCCGGTCGCAGTAGCCACCGAGGAGGTCGGCCAGGGCATCGACCCTGGCGCGGACGGGGCCGAACCAGAGGGCGAGCGCCGCCGCCGCGCCCAGCGCGGCGCCGGCCATCACGTCGCTCGGGTAGTGGACGCCGAGCGCGACCCGGCCGACCGAGAGAACAGTGGCCGCGACGAGGGCGAAGATTCCCCAGCCGCGCTTGCGGAGCATGATCGCGGTGGCGATCGCGAAGGCCGCGGTCGCGTGGTCGCTGGGGAAGCCGGCGTCGGCGGCGTGGTGGGCGAAGAGGTGAACGCCGCCCGGGTCGGCGACGAACGGCCGCGCCCTGTCGACGAGTTCGGAGATCAATTTGCCGACCGCCAGGCCCAGGCCCGCGCTCAGCACCGCGGCAACCGCGACGCGCCGCCAGCCGGTGTGGCGCCAGCCGCGAGCGGCGAGGAAGACAACCGCCAGCGTCGCGACGAACAGCGCCTCCGAGGCGTTGACGTAGAAGAGCAGCGGATCCTCGACCCCGTCGTGGCGGAAGAGGAAGTCGTTGAGGGTGTGCAGCACGGACCAGTCCACTCTGAGGAGCATTCACAATTTTGTTAAGGCGGAGATGAATTGCGGGCCTTTGCAGGGGTTCGCTCGTCTACCGTGTCCCGGGTGGAACGGACCTTTCTCAGGCGCCGGCAGTCGCTGATCGCCTTCGCCGCAGCCGTCGTCCTCTCCCTCTGCGGCGTGACGCTGGGAGTAACCCGAGCCGCCGCCGCACCGCCCTTCCGCGGCCACGCCTCCCTGCTCGACTCCCAGACCCGGCAGCGGATGACCGGCGTCTCCTGGCACCGCGGCTGCCCGGTCCCCATGACCGACCTGCGCCTGCTCGCCGTCACTCACTGGGGCTTCGACGGCAGGGCCCACGTCGGCCGCCTGGTCGTCAACCGCGACGCCGCACGGGCGATGCTCGGCGCGATGCACTCGCTCTACCGGCTCCATTACCCGATCCGCCAGATGCGCCTGGTCGACGCCTACGGCGCCGTCGACGACCGCAGCATGGCGGCCGACAACACCTCCGCCTTCAACTGCCGCTTCGTCGCCGGCACCGATCACTGGTCCGAACACGCCTACGGCCGGGCGATCGACCTCAACCCGCTCGAGAACCCCTACGTCACCGCCGGCGGATACGTCTCGCCCCCCGGCGGCGGCGCCTACGCAGACCGCGGCCGCCACGTCCCCGGCCTGATCCAAGACGGCGGCGCCGTCGTCAGGGCCTTCGCCGCCGTCGGCTGGCCATGGGGCGGGGACTGGCCCTGGCCGAAGGACTTCCAGCACTTCTCGGCCAGCGGGCGCTGAGGGTTCGCCGCCACACGCGTGTAGTCGACGACGGCCGCCAAGAAGTGGCGAGGGCGGGATTCGAACCCGCGACACCACGATTTTCAGCCACCCTGCTCGACGCGAACAAAACTAGCGTTTTGCAGGCATTCCGCGCAAGTGCAGATTCAGGAGATACCCGTAGTTTCGGGTGGTTTCGGGGGGGTTTGGGTCACGAGATCGCCCTCGTGACCCAATCGATTCGTCGTCCCCGGGGGTCCCGGCAGGGCGCGATGATCGTCGCGCGCAGGCCCTCCTGGTCGGGCGGATCCTCTGAGCCGAGGACCATGTCAACGCCGGTTGAAATCCGACCCCTTTTGGCCGGTTTAAAACTGACCCCCCTGCTCTCAGGGAAGCCGGCGGATGACTGTGAAGGTCCCGCCTGCGCAGACGAGCCCGTAGGGCGAGGCGGAGCAGGCGGGAGCGCTCAGTCCCTGGGGGGCGGGGAGCCCAGGTCCTTGTCGCGCAAACGGAAGCTGTCGCCTTTGAGGCCGAGGATCTCGGCGTGGTGCACCAGCCGGTCGATCATCGCCGCAGCGACAACTTCGTCGCCGAAGATCTCCCCCCAGGCCGAGAAGGGCTTGTTGGAGGTGACGATCAACGAGGCGCGCTCGTATCTGGCCGAGACCAGGCTGAACATCAGGTTCGCCGCCTCGGGGTCAAACGGGATATAGCCGACCTCGTCGACGACGACCAAGGGCACGTAGCCGAGGCGGCGCAACTCGGCCTCGAGCTCTCCTGCTCGCTTGGCCTCGCCGAGGCGCGCGACCCACTCGGTCGCGGTGGCGAACGCCACCCGCTGGCCGCCCAGGCATGCCCGGATGCCGAGGGCGATCGCCAGGTGGGTCTTGCCGGTGCCGGGCGGCCCCAACAGCACCACGTTCTCCTTGCCGTGCAGG